>CBHWED010000063.1:0-14791 GCA_966112795.1 uncultured bacterium | reverse complement strand
ACGAAGCTCTGGTCGATCTTGATCTTGTCGAACGGCGCCTTCTTCAAATAGCCGAGCGACGAGTAGCCGGTGCCGAAGTCGTCGAGCGCCAGCCGCACCCCGACCCGCTTGAGCGCGGCGAACATCGCGTCGGTTCCCTCGTCATCGTTGAGGAACACGCTCTCGGTGATCTCGAGCTCGAGCCGCGAAGGGTGGATGCCGGCTTGCGCGATCGCGCTGGTGACGATCGCCGGCAGCTGCGGGTTGGCGAACTGCAGCGGCGAGACGTTGACCGCGACGCGCACGTCCTCCGGCCATTGCGCGAGCGCGTGGCAGGCCGTGCGCAGCGCCCATTCGCCGATCTGCGCGATCAACCCGCTATCCTCGGCGGTCTCGACGAACTTGTCCGGCGGGATCCAGCCCTTTTGCGGGTGCTGCCAGCGCAGCAGTGCTTCGAACCCGGCGATCTTCTCGGTCGCGGTCGAAATGACCGGCTGGTAGTACAGCTCGAGCTGGCCCTGCGCGATCGCATCGCGCAAGTCGCGCTCGATCTGCGCGCGGGCTTCGGCCTCGGCGTGGAGATCGTCGGCATAGAAGTGGAACCGACCGCGGCCGAGGTCCTTGGCCGCGTAGAGCGCGAGGTCGGCGTTGCGGATCAGCTCCTCGCTGGTCACGCCGTCGTCGGGCGACAGCGCGACGCCGACCGAAGCGCCGATGACCACGCGCTGCCCCTCGATCGAATAGGGCTGCGACAGCGTGTGAATGATCTCGGTCGCGAGCTGGCCGAGTTGCGCCCGCTCGATCCGCCCGGGCACGATGACCTTGAACTCGTCGCCGCCGAGCCGACCGACCTGCCCCGCCTGCCCCACCGCGCGCTCGAGCCGCTGGGCGACTTGCTTGAGCAGCGTGTCGCCGGCCGGGTGCCCCATCGTGTCGTTGACGTGCTTGAACCGGTCGAGGTCGAGCAGCAGCACTGCGCAGACGCGGTTCTTCTCGTGCGGCGAGGTGAGAATCTTGTCGAGCGCTTGCGACATCTGGAACCGGTTGGCGAGGCCGGTGAGCGAATCGTAGTGCGCCAGGCGCGAAGCCTGTTCCTGGCTGCGCTTCTTCTCGGTCAAATCGGTGCCCGAGCCGCGGAAGCCGACGAAATTGCCGTATTCGTCGTGGATCGGCCGCCCGCTGACCGACCACCAGCGCCCTTCCCCCTTGATCGCCGCGCGCACGGGCAATTCCTGGAATGCCGAGCGGGCGGACAAGTGGAACATCAGCGTCCGCTCGCCCTCCTGTCCGGTGTCGGCGAGATCGAACAGCTCGACCAGCGGCTGGCCGATCAGTTGCTCCGGAGCGCGCGCGAGCGCCTCGGCGACCGGTGCCGAGATGTAGGTCAGCAGCGAGCGGCGGTCGGTTTCCCAGAACCAGCCCTGGCGCGTGTCCTCGTAGTCGCGGAGAATGTCGCGCGCGCGGGTCTGCACCCGGTCGCGCGCCTGCCGCTCTTCATCCTCGCGCCATTGTTCGCGCAGCTGCTCGCGGCTGATCAGCACCGCGACCGCAGCTGCCACCCCCAGCGTCACTGCGCCGGCGAACGACTGGTAGACCAGCGCGGCGGCCGACCACATCGCCAGCTGACCCGCGAAGATCACGCCCGGCTGACGGCGAAGATAGACCGCGGCGATGATCCCCACGCCGAGTTGCGCCGCGACCGCGATGTCCCATGGCAATCCCTGGCGCACCGTCCATACGGTCATGCCCGCCCCGAACAGGAACATCGGCAGGATCACGACGGCCAGCGCGGCCAGCAACCGCACCATGACGCGCGCCTCGCGCACGCGGTCGAAGATCGGCTGGGCGCACGACGCACCGGCCACCGCGCAGCCCAGCAAGACACCACCGTAGAGCCCCGGAATTCGCTGCGCGGCCACCGCGCTGCTGACGATGGCCCCGATCATGCACAGGATCATGTACGGCCAATTGCGCGGGAACCACTGCCGGGCCGGATCGCGCGCGGGCGGCATGGTCAGCGAGCGATTGGGGCGCGGCTTGCGCCTCGCTTCCTGGCGGCGGTCATTGGCCTTGCCGGAGCGCTGTAATTCCGCCCCTGCACCAGGCGCAGGTGCGCCCGGACGCGCGCGTGACCGCGCGTCAGCGGACGTGCGTGCTCGGCCGGCTCGGGACATGCTAGGCAAAATGCCCCGCCCAGCTTTGAGAAACCGTTAAGTGGACAAGCCTTTTCGCGCGCGGAACCGGCCTTGTCCCGCGGCACTGCAAGGTTACAACCGGTTGCGGGAATGTGGAGGGGACGGCGTGCGGCACATCGCGATCATCGGTTCGGGCCCCGCCGGCTACTACACCGCCGAAGCCGCGCAGAAGGCCTTCGGCGACGAGGTTCGGGTCGACGTGTTCGATCGGCTGCCGGTCCCCTACGGTCTGATCCGCACCGGTGTCGCGCCCGACCACCAGTCGATCAAGGCGGTTTCGAAGCGCTACGAGAAGGTCGCGTTGTCCGAGAATGTCCGCTTCGTCGGCAACGTGACGATCGGCGAGGACGTGTCGATCGCCGAGCTGCGCGAGCTGTACGACGCAGTCGTGCTCGCCACCGGAGCGCCGCACGATCGCCCGCTCGGCATCCCGGGCGCGGAGCTCGGCAACGTGTTCGGCAGCGCCGCGTTCGTCGGCTGGTACAACGGCCACCCGCAATTCGCCGCGCTCGATCCCGACCTGTCGGGCAAGACCGCCGTGGTGATCGGCATGGGCAACGTCGCGCTCGACGTCGCGCGGATCCTCGCCAAGACTCCGGCCGAGCTCGCCGGCAGCGACATCGTCACGCACGCACTCGAGGCGCTCGCAACGTCGAAAGTCCAGCGCATCGTGCTGCTCGGGCGGCGCGGGCCGCACCAGATCATGATGACCCCGAAGGAGCTCGGCGAGCTCGGCGAGCTCGCGCGGGCCGCTCCGCATGTCGCACCAGGCGACCTGCCGGCGCCCGAGGAGGACGCGATCCTCGAGCCGGGCCTGCGCAAGTCGGTCAGCCACTTGCGCGCTTTCGCCGCGACGCCGGAGCACATCCGCGGCGAGAAGCCCGTCGAGATCGAATTCGTGTTCCTCTCGGCGCCCAAGGCGCTCCTCGGCGAGGGCAAGGTCGAGGCGATAGAGATCGAGAAGACGCGCCTTGTCCACGGCGCGGCCGAAGGCACCGGCGAGACCGAGCGTATCCCTGCCGATCTCGTGATCAGCTGCATCGGCTACCGCACATCGCCGATCCCCGACGTCCCGTTCGACGAGCGCGCCGGCCGCTTCGCCAACGCCGACGGGCGGATCCTGCCCGGCCTCTATTGCGTCGGCTGGGCCCGCCGCGGGCCGTCAGGCACGATCGGCACCAACCGGCCGGACGGCTACGCGACCGTCGAGCACATCGTCGAGGATATCGAGGCCGGCGCTCTCGGCCGCGCGACGAGGCAAGGCCGCGCGGGCTTCGATGCGCTTGCTGCCCAGCGAGGAGTGGAGGTGGTTACCTTCAGCGACTGGAAGAAGATCGAGGAGGCCGAGGAACGCGCGGCCCGCGAGGGCGCGCCGCGCGAGAAGTTCGTCGACGTCGAGGCGATGATCCGGGCGCGGGGCTAGGCCCTCGGCTTGGCCGAGCCGGTCCAGTATCCGCCGCAGATCCGGTTGATCCCGAAGAGGTCGCTCCCGGTGCCGAACCGCGCCGGCTGGTAGACCGCCGCCTCGGGGGTGGCGGTCGTCTTGGGCATTCGTGCCTGCATCATCCGCTGCACGGCGGCGAGGTCGCTACCCGCCGGCAAGCGCAGCCGCGGCGGGGTGATGTCGTCGAAGAAGTGCATCGGCTCGCCGTGCGAAATGACTCGACCGCTGGAGACCGCCTTCTGCTCGAGCTCGCGCACATGCGCGACCGCATCGAGCTCGCCGAGATAGACCGCCTCGCCCGCCGCGACGGTGAACTGGACCGAGCTGTCGTGGAAGCAGAGCGCCCAGATATCCTGCCGCGAGAACTCCGAGATCACGTAAGTCCCCGGCTTGACGTCCATCACCAGGTAGCCGTCGTAGAACAGGCTGGACTTGGCGTCGAACGTCGCGGTCCCGCCGTAGGGACCGCCCTTCATCGCCTCGTGCTCCGCGTCGTAGATGCGCAAGGTCAGGCGATAGCCGGTCTGATAGGGATAGCTGATCGGGATGTCGGGTGCCTTGAGGATCACCACCCCGCGTTCCGAGCCCGGCCCTACGGCGATCTTCTCGGCCTTCTGCGTCGCGGCTGCGCTCGTGGCCAACGCGAGGCACACGGCCCCGACGAAACTCTTGCGGATGAATGACATGATTCTCCCCCTCGATCCTCGAGCTATCGGGAAAGGGTGGAAAATGAGTGACTAAGTCACTCGGTACCCGGACGGCGTGCCGCTATTGGCCCGCTGCCTGCAGCTTGGTGCCCCAGGCCGTGAACCGGGTGCCCATTTCCCGCATCCGCGGCTGGCAAACCTGCTCGATCGCGACGAGATCCGGCGTCAGGCTGTTCAGGTATTCCGCGGTCATCGCGTCTTCGAACCGCTTGCCCGTGGCGCCCTCGTAGCGTGCCACGAACCACGCGAGCGCCATCCCGAAAGCCGATGCGATCTCCGGGTCGTCCTTCTTGAGGCCGAGCACGACCGCCGCCCATGCGGCGCAACGCATGTCCTCGTCCGGCCCCGGCGAAGCGGGAGCCGGCTGGGCATGAACGGGCATTGCCACGAGCGAAAGAGCCGCCGCGGCGAGGAGGATCCGGCGCAACTGCGTCACACCCGCATCGGCATCAGCACGTAGAGCGCGGGGCTCTTGTCGTCCTGGCGGATCAGCGTCGGCGCGCCCGGGTCGGCGAGGTGCATCTCGACGGTGTCGCCATCGATCTGGCCGAGAATGTCCTTGAGGTAGTTGGCGTTGAAGCCGATCTCGAACGAGTCCGAAGCGTAGTCGGCGGGGACTTCCTCGGCGGCAGTGCCGTTGTCGGGGCTGGTCACCGACAGCGTGACCTTGTCGGTCTCGAGACCCATCTTGACCGCGCGGGTCTTCTCGGTGGCGATCGTCGCCACGCGGTCGACGCCTTCGTAGAAGCTCTTCGGATCGAGCTTCAGGAGCTTGTCGTTACCGGTGGGAATGACGCGCGAATAATCGGGGAACGTGCCGTCGATCAGCTTGCTGGTCAGCACCACCCCGCCCTCGCCGCCGAGCGTGAAGCGGATCTTGCTCGGGGAGAGATCGACTTCGACGTTGCCGTCGAGCGCTTCCTCGAGCAGCTTGCGCAGCTCGCCGACCGCCTTTCGCGGCACGATCACGTCGGGCATGCCTTCGGCGCCTTCCGGCCGCGGCAGCGTGAAGCGCGCGAGGCGGTGGCCATCGGTCGCCGCGGCCTTGAGCACCGGCTGGTCGTCGTCCGAGACGTGCAGGAAGATGCCGTTGAGGTAGTAGCGCGTCTCTTCGGTCGAGATCGCGAACCGCGTGCGGTCGATCAGTTCGGCGAGCACGCGCGCGGGCAGCTCGAAACTGGTCGGCAGGTCACCCTCGACGATCACCGGGAAGTCGTCGCGCGGCAGCGTCGGCAGCGAGAAGCGGCTGCGGCCGGCCTTGACCGCCATGCGGTTGTCGGCGGTCTCGAGGCTCACCTGGCTGCCGTCGGGCAGCTTGCGGGCGATGTCGAACAAGAGGTGCGCCGACACGGTGATCGCGCCGTGCTGCTCGACCGAAACCGCCTCGAGGCTTTCGACGACCTGCAGGTCGAGGTCGGTCGCCATGATCCGCACGTGGCCGTCGCCCGCGGCTTCGATCAGCACGTTCGACAGGATCGGGATCGTGTTGCGGCGCTCGACCACCGACTGGACGTGAGACAAACAGCGCAGCAGCTTCGCGCGTTCGATGGTGGCTTTCATCGCAACTCAGACCCCCTTGCGCGCTCGAAGGTGAAACCGGGGCGGCCGGAATCGCCCACAAGCGCCGGAATACGTCGCAATATCCTTAGCGGGGCCGTGTCGAGCGGCAAGGACGAATGGCCGAGCGCTGGGGATAAAACTCAGGCAAACATCGCCATGCCGCCGTTGACGTGGAGCGTCTGTCCGGTGACGTATTCGGCCTCGCGGCTGGCGAGGTAGACCACGGCGGCGCCGATATCCTCGCCCGAGCCCATCCGCCCCATCGGGATGCGCTGGTTGAGCGCGTCCTTCTGCGCATCGGGCAGCACGTCGGTCATCGGCGTGCGAATGAACCCGGGCGCGACGCAATTGGCGGTGATCCCGCGGCTGGCGACTTCCTGGGCAAAGCTCTTGGTCATGCCGACGAGACCGGCCTTGGCCGCGGCGTAGTTCATCTGCCCGGGATTGCCGGTCGCGCCGACCACGCTGGTCACCGTGACGATGCGCCCGAAGCGCGCCTTCATCATCGGCCGCGCCGCGGCGCGCATCAGGCGGAAGGCGGCCTCGAGATTAATGCGGATCACCGCGTCCCACTCTTCGTCCTTCATCCGCATGGCGAGATTGTCGCGGGTCACGCCGGCGTTGTTGACGAGGATGTCGAGCTGGCCGAGCGTGTCGATCGTCGCCGGGACCAGCTCCTCGACTTGCGTGGTGTCGCTGAGGTCGCAGGTGATTTCAACATGCCCGTCGGCGTCTTTCGGACCGAACTCGGCGTTGAGCTCCTCGCGGAACGCGCGCAGCTTGGCCGGGTTCGAGCCCGACAGCGCGAGCCGCGCCCCCTGCTGCGCCAGCGCACGCGCCACGGCCGAGCCGATCCCGCCGCTGGCGCCGGTCACGAGGGCGGTCATTCCGGTCAGGTCGAACATGCTCAGAGTTCCTTTGCCAAAGCTTCGATGTCGGCCATCGTGATCACGCTGGTCACCGAGACGTCCGCCACCGTGCGGCCGATCATCGGTCCGACGACCTTGCCGCCGAGTTCGACGAAGCGCTCGATGCCGGCCTCCTTCATCGCGATCACGCTCTCGCGCCAGCGCACGCGGCCGGTAACCTGCTGCACGAGCAGGTCGCGCTCGGTGGCCGGGTCGGTGACCGGCGCGGCGGTGACGTTGGCGTAGAGCGGCAGGCGGAACGGCCCCGGCGGCGTGCGCCCGAGCGCCTCGTCCATCGCGTCTGCCGCGGGCTGCATCAGCGAGCAGTGGAACGGCGCCGAGACCGGCAGGATGACCCCGCGCTTGATGCCGTGGTCCTTGGCCAGGGCCACCGCGCGCTCGATCGCGCCGCGGTGGCCCGAAAGCACGACCTGGCCCGGATCGTTGTCGTTGGCGACCTGGCAGATCTCGCCCTCGGCGGCCGCCGCGGCGAGCGCCGCGGCCTTCTCGAGGTCCGCGCCGAGCAGCGCGCACATCGCGCCGACGCCGACCGGCACCGCTGCTTGCATCGCCTCCCCGCGCAGCTTGAGCAGCCGCGCCGTGTCGGCCAGCGAGAACGCGCCCGCGGCGCAGAGCGCGGTGTATTCGCCGAGCGAATGGCCGGCGACGCACTCGCCCTTGGCGGCGATCGACAGCCCGGCTTCCTTCTCGAGCACGCGCAGCACCGCGATCGCGTTGGCCATGATCGCCGGCTGGGCGTTCGCGGTCAGCACGAGCTCCTCCTCGGGCCCTTCGCGCATGATCCGCGACAGGTTCTGCCCGAGCGCCTCGTCGACTTCCTCGAACACCTCGCGCGCGGCCGTGCTCGCGTCGGCGAGCTCGGCGCCCATGCCGACCTTGTGACTGCCCTGGCCGGGGAACACGAATGCGGTCATCGCTCTCTCCTTCTCGGCGGCGCCCGTTATGAGCGCGCAGGGCTTCGGGCAAGGCCGAAGGGCACGATCCTGTTGGCAGCGTCATGCCCGATATCGGCGGACCCGAGGAACGGAATGCCAGAACGTTCGCACCAGTCGCGTGCGATGTCCTCGGCCGACGCCCCGAACGGCCGGTCGTTCTCGGGCACCGCGCTGACGCGTCCGAGCCGCAGCCCGGCGATCGCGCGCAAGTGCTGGGTCACGTGGAAAAACAGCCGGTCGACCGCGTAGAGATGCTCGGCCACTTCCTCGACCAGGACCACCTTGCCGGCCAGGTCGGGCATCAGCTCGGTCCCGCACAGCATCGCGAGGGTGATCAGGTTGAAGGCCACCGCCGGCCGCGCATCGAGCGCCGATTCGAGCCCGGCCGCGTCGCCGGCGAACCAGCCGAGCGCGCGTTTCACCGCCGCTTCGCCTCCCGGTCGACGAATATCGACCGGCATCGGCCCGTGCACCGCGCGCCCGATCCCCGTGCGATAGATCCCGGCCAACAAATAGCCGCAGTCGGAATAGCCGAAATAGGTCTTGCGCTGCGCGGCCGCACCCATGCCGGCGAGCGCCTGCATGGCGATGCGATTGGCGCCGTAGCCGCCCTTGGCGAACCACACCGCATCGACCGCGGGATCGTTGGCGCACTCGAGCAGAGCGGTCAGGCGAACGGCGTCGGAGCCGGCGAAATGGCCGTCCTCGACGAAGCATTGCTCATGGAAATGCAGCTCGAGCTGCGGGAAGTCCCGGGCGATCGCGCCGACCTGCTCGGCCACGTCGCGCGTGATCGGGGTTCCGGGCGCGCAGATGGCGATACGGCTCATGCGCCACCCCTAGCTTTGCGAGTTGTAATGTCGAGGGGCCGCGCATAGCTGGTCGGCATGGCCAGCCCGACCGACCTCACCGCCCACCCCTGGTTCTTCTGCGGCATCGGGGGGTCGGGAATGCTGCCGCTGGCGACCATCCTCAGGGGCCAGGGCGCCGAGGTTTCCGGCTCGGATCGCAGCCGGGATCAGGGCCGCACGCCGGAAAAGTTCGCCTGGCTCGAGGCGCAGGGTTTCACGCTGTTCCCGCAGGACGGCAGCGGGGTGACGTCGGCGGAGCAGACGCTCGTCGCTTCGGCGGCGATCGAGGACACGGTGCCCGAGGTTGTCCGCGCGCGCGAGCTCGGCTGCCCGCGGATGACCCGCGCCGAGCTGCTGGCCGCGCTGTTCAACGCCGCGCCCGAGGGCATCGCCATCGGCGGAACCAGCGGCAAGTCGACCGTCACCGGCATGCTCGGCTGGATCATGCACCAGGCCGGCCGTGATCCCACGATCATGAACGGTGCGGTGATGAAGAACTTCGTCTCGCCCGAAGTGCCGTTCGCCAGCGCGCGCGTCGGCCATGGGCCCGCATTCGTGTCCGAGGTCGACGAAAGCGACGGCTCGATTGCGCTGTACCGGCCCGCGGTCGCGGTGCTGCTCAACGTCAGCCTCGACCACAAGGAGATGGACGAGCTGCGCCTGCTGTTCGGCGACTTTCTCGCCGCGGCGCCGCGCGCAGCCGTCAACCTGGACGATCCCGAAAGCGCCGCCCTCGCAGCACGCGCCAGCGAGATCGTCGGGTTCGGCATCGAAGCCGCGGACGCGCGGATTTCCGTCAGCGACTGGTCCGAAAGCGCACTGGCGATCACCGCCACGGTCGTCGACCGGCAAGGCGGCACTTCGCATGCGCTCGATTTGCGCATGCCGGGCCGCCACAACCTTGCCAACGCCCTCGCCGCGATCGCGGGCGCAGTCGCGGCCGGGGTTCGGACGGGCGAGGCGGTCGCCGCGCTCGGCAGCTTCACCGGCATCGCCCGGCGCTTCGACGTCATCGGCACGAGCCCATCCGGCGTGACGGTCATCGACGACTTCGGGCACAACCCGGAGAAATGCCGCGCCACGTTGCGCACGCTGAAGGCGCATCCCGGCCGCGTGATCGCCTTCTTCCAGCCGCACGGCTACGGCCCGCTGCGCCAGATGGGCCACGAGCTGGCGCTGACCTTCGCGCACGAGCTCGGCCGCGACGACGTCACGATCCTGTGCGATCCGGTCTATTTCGGCGGCACCGTCGATCGCTCCGAAGGCAGCGAACGGATCGTCCGCCTGATCGAGCAGGCCGGCGGGACCGCCGAATACGTGCCGAGCCGCGAGGACTGCGGCCAGCGGATCGTCGAACTCGCGCGCCCCGGCGACCGCGTGGTCGTGATGGGCGCGCGCGACGATACGCTGACGCTGTTTGCGAAGGGCGTCCTCGCCCGCCTCGCCTGAGGCGGCTAGTCGTCGAGCCCCGAGAAGGGATCGTCCGGGTCGCCCAGGTCCATCGACGGACGCCCTTCCGCATCGGCCGCGTCGCGGTTGTTCTCCTGACAGACGTACTCGCGCATCTCCCAGGTCGGTTCGAGCTTGTAGTTCTGCACCATCACGTACGGCTCGGCGAACAGCGCCGGATCGGTGATCGTGATCTCGTCGACCATCCGGTCAGGCGCGGTGCGCGTGATGCGTTCGCGGAAGCGGGTGGTCTCGGTCGCATGCAAGCCGGGGACGACGCTGACGATCGGGCTGATGCCGATCGTGTCGACGACCAGCGTATCACCCTCCCAGTGGCCGACCGAATGGCCGTTGAAGAACGGATCGGGATCCTCGGGCAGGTCGCGATCGATGTAGACGCGGCGGATCTCGCTATACGTCTCGATCAGGATGTTCACCCGCCCCGGCGAGTAGGTGAACTCGAGCGGATAAGGCAGCCGCATGATTCCCGGCATGCCGTTGGGGACGCAGTTGGCAGCCGCGGTCTGCAGGTTCTCGCCGCGCTCCTTGGCGGCGTTGAACGCATCGACGGTGGCTTGCGCCGCCGGCGTCAGCTTCGGTGGCGTCGGCGTGGTGCGCGAACCGCTGCCGACGCCCGGCGACCACACGCCGCTCCAGTCGGGCCACTTCGCCACGCTTTCATACGCGGTCGCGCGCGGCGTATCCTGCGCAAGCGATCCACTCGAAACTGCAACCATCGCCGCGCCACACGCGAGCAATGCAACCCTGAGCCTTACCGAACGCATATTCTCTCCGCTATCCATATAGTTAACACCGACTTGGGGCAGCGTTAACCTGCCTTAAGGCCGCATCGGACTACCGCGACCTGCCAACGGCAGGGAACGGGGTCAATGCTGCGCGTATATTCGTGCATCGTCCAGGAACACGATCTGCGCCTCATCGTGGTGGCGGCGGTGATCTGCCTGCTTGCCTCGTCGATCGCCCTGTCCTCGTTCGAGCAGGCTCGGCGCGACAGTTCGCGCACGGCAGCCTGGGTGGGCCTTGCCGCGATCGTCGCGGGCCTCGGCATCTGGGCGACCCATTTCATCGCGATGCTCGCGTACGAGCCGCGAATTCCCGTCGGCTACGATTTCGCGACCACCCTGCTCTCGGTAGCGGCGGCGGTGCTGGTCACCGGAATCGGGTGGGTCGTTGCGCTGGGCAAGCGGCCGACGCAAGCGCTCGCGGGAGGCGGGATCGTCGGCGCCGGCGTCGCGACGATGCACTACATCGGCATGTCCGGGTTCGAGGTCGCCGGCCTCGTCGTGTGGCACAAGACGCTGGTCGGCGTTTCGGTCGTGCTCGGGACGGTTCTCGCGGCCGCGGCGGTGCACGCCTCGCGCTTGCGCTCGAAGCGGCTCGCACGGCTGGCACCCCTCGTCCTGGCTGTTGCGATCTGCGGGCTCCACTTCACCGCGATGTCCGCCGTCTCGATCTATCCGAGCTCGGCCGTCACTGTCTCGACCAGCACCGTCGACAGCGGCACGCTCGCCATCGCGGTGATCGCCGCGATATCGCTGATCCTGCTGTCGGGCTTCGGAATCCTCTCGTTCGAACGCAAGCTCGCCCGCGTGCAGCTCGAGGAAGCCGAACGGCGCGAGGCACTCGCCGACCAGATCCTGCAAGGAGCCGTCGAGCGCGAGACACTGACGATGCAGCTGCGACGCGAAGCCGAGCTCAGCAGCGCCGCGCTGGAGAATATGATCCACGGCCTGTCGGTCTTCGACGAGAGTCAGCGCCTGGTGACGTTCAATCGGCAGTACGCCGAGCTCTACGGTATCCCCGCGCACCTGCTCGTCGCCGGCACGCCCTATACCGAGATCCGCGACGCGCTGATCGCGGCCGGCACGCTCGGCGGCGCGCCGCAAGACTACGATCGCATTCTCGAGACCGCCGGGCAGGCGGGCGGCCAGTTCGAGATCGAGCTGCTCGATGGACGCATCATCGAGCTTCGCCTGCGACCGATGCCTTCGGGCGGCTGGCTGGGAACGCACGAGGACGTAACCGAGGCGCGCCGGTCGGTCGGCAAGATCGCTTACCTCGCGACGCACGACACGCTGACGGGCTTGCCCAACCGGGTGACTTTCGTCGATCGGCTTAGCGAAGCGCTGGGCGGCACCCACGATCACAGCCTCGCGGTGCTGACGATCGACCTCGATCGGTTCAAGGAAGTCAACGACACGCTCGGCCACCCGTGTGGCGACCGCATTCTCAAGGATGCCGCGGGACGCCTGCGGCAGCTTGCCGCCGAACGCGACGTGGTCACTCGGCTCGGCGGCGACGAGTTCGCGATGATCCATTTCGGCGTGACCGATCCCGAGGCCGCGGGCCAGCTCGCCGGCCGGATCATCGACGCGCTCGATCAACCGTTCGAGTTCGAAGGCCACACGGTCGTGATCGGCGCCAGCATCGGCATCAGCCTGGCCCCGCGCGACAGCACGAGGGGCGAAGACCTGCTGAAGATGAGCGATCTCGCGCTCTATCGGGCCAAGAACGAAGCCAGAGGCACCTTCCGCTTCTTCGAGCCGGGCATGGATGCGCGCCTGCGCGAGCGCCGCGAGCTCGAGGCGGACTTGCGCGTCGCGATCCGCGAGGGCCAGTTCGAGGTGCACTATCAGCCGCTGCTCGATCTCGCCTCGGGGACGATCCGCGGCCTCGAAGCGCTCGTCCGCTGGCAGCACCCGACCCGCGGGCAGATCGCGCCGATGGACTTCATCCCGATCGCCGAGGACACCAACCTGATCATTCCGATCGGTGAATGGGTCCTGCGCCAGGCGTGCCACGACGCTGCGCGCTGGCCGGATGACGTCAGGGTCGCGGTCAACCTGTCACCGGCCCAGTTCAAGCGCGGCGACCTGCTCGCCGTGACGATGAGCGCGCTGGCGGCCGCCAACCTCGCTCCCGATCGGCTCGAGCTCGAGATCACCGAATCGGTGCTGCTGCACGACGAAGCCTGGGTGCGGTCGCTGCTAGAACGACTGAAAGCGCTCGGCGTGCGGATCGCGCTCGACGATTTCGGAACCGGCTACTCGAGCCTGAGCTATCTGCGCTCGTTCCCGTTCACCAAGATCAAGATCGACCGCAGCTTCGTGGCGGACATGGCCGGCACCACCGACGCGCTGGCGATCGTCCAGGCGACGATCCAGCTGTCCGAACGGCTCGGCCTCGAAACCACCGCGGAGGGGGTCGAAACGCTCGAGCAGCTCGACATGCTGGTCAGCGAGGGTTGCACCCAGGCACAGGGGTATCACATCAGCCGGCCGGTCCCCGCAGCGCGGGTCCAGTCGCTGCTCGACGCCTACGCGCCGAGCGCGGGACGCATGGCGACGTCCGCATCCTAGCACCCGGAAACCGCCGGCTTTGGTCGGCGGATTGCGAGATACCTAGAATGCCTCGCCGATCCCCACGTAGATCCCGTGATCGTTCTTGCCGACCGCGACATCGACGCGCAGCTGCACGTCGTTGCCCTTGAACGGCCGGTAGCGCACCCCGACGCCGCCCGCCGGCAGCAGGTTGCCCTCGTCGATCAGGTCGCCGGCCGAAGGTGCGATCCCGCCGAGCCCGATGAACGCCACGCCGCCCCAGCGCGGCTTGAACTGGCGTCGCAGTTCGCCCTGCACCGCCCAGCTGGCGCGATCACGGTAGCGTCCGGTCTCGTAGCCGCGCAGGTCCGCCGAGGCCCCGAACAGGCACAAGTTGTAATAGGGAACATCCCCCTGAGCGCTGCAGAACTGCACGCTCGTCGCGAGCACGGTGCGCTCGGACAGCGAGAAATACGCGTGCCCTTCGGCCGTCAGCTTGTTGTGATCGAAGGTGTTGCCGAGCAGGTCGAGCCCGAAGACCCAGCTCGCGTCGATTTCCACCCCGCGGCGCGGCTGGGTATGGCTGTCGGTGGTGTCGTAGGTGAATGCCGGGCCGATCACCGACAGCGTGCTGTCGAGCTGGTCGGCCGGCGGCGGGAGGGTCGGCGACGGCGGCGCATCGGGATCCTCGTCGGTCCGCCCGTTGTGCGTGCCGAGCTGGTAGCGCACCCCGACGAAGCCGTTGGCGAACATCTGCCAGGTCGCGGTCGTCCTGATGTTGAACTGCTTGTCCTGCAGCGTGATCGCCTCCCCGAGGTCGCCGGCCTCGGCGCCGATGCCGAAGAAATGGTTCTCCTGGTCAAGGAACGAAGCCGTGGCGTTGAGGCGGAAGGTGTCATCGGTCGAGGCCATCTTGTGGAACGCGGCGACGCCCTTGGTGCCCCGGCTGGTCCACACCACGCCGCCGCCGGTGATCCACTGGTGCGGTGTGCCGTTGGGGTTGTAGAACGCCACGGCGCCTCCAGCGAGGCCGGTGCCGCTCGAAGGGCTCGAGAACGGTACCGGGGCGAAGATGATCTGCGGCTTCTTGGTTCCACGATCGCTGGGCGCTTCCGGCTGTTCGACCGGTGCTTCGGTGCCGACGCCGTCCTGCGCGAGGGCCGGACTTGGACAGGCCCACGCCGCGAGCACGGCCACCACCGGCCCACAGGTCGCACAGGAACGCGGCATCGCTCACCTCAACCGTGCGGTCTCGGGGCAAGGCTAGGCCGCTGGTTCGGTGCCGCACATAGGGGGATACCCCGAAAACCTGCCGGTCGTCCCCGCGTGGCTAACGCACCCGATAGAAACGGATTTTCACCGCAGGACCGGCTGACGGAGGCGCCGGCTCGAGCGTGCCCA
>CBHWED010000062.1:0-14842 GCA_966112795.1 uncultured bacterium | reverse complement strand
CGTTCTACGTGGTTGCGGCCGAGCGGCAGGGGGTGCGGCAGGAGCAGCTCGCGGGGACCATCCAGAACGACATCCTCAAGGAGTTCATGGTCCGCAACACCTACATCTACCCGCCCGAGCCGAGCATGCGGATCGTCTCGGACATCATTGCCTACTGCTCGGCGCAGATGCCCAAGTTCAACTCGATCTCGATCTCGGGCTATCACATGCACGAGGCCGGGGCGACGGCGGTGCAGGAGCTCGCGTTCACGATCGCCGACGGCAAGGAATACGCGCAGCGGGCGATGGCGGCCGGGCTCGACCTCGATGCCTTCGCGCCGCGCCTCTCGTTCTTCTTCGGCATCGGCATGAACTTCTTCATGGAGGTCGCCAAGCTGCGCGCGGCGCGCACGCTGTGGTTCCGGGTAATGGAAGGGCTCGGGGCGCGGGACGAGCGCAGCAAGGTGCTGCGCACGCATTGCCAGACCTCGGGAGTCAGCCTGCAGGAGCAGGACCCGTACAACAACGTGATCCGCACCACGGTCGAGGCGCTCGCCGCGGTGCTCGGCGGGACGCAGAGCCTGCACACCAACGCGCTCGACGAGGCGCTGGCGCTGCCGACCGACTTCTCGGCGCGGATCGCGCGCAACACGCAGCTGGTGCTGGCCGAGGAGACCGGGGTCACGCGGGTGATCGATCCGCTCGGCGGCAGCTACTACGTGGAATCCCTTACCGCGCAGCTGGTCGAGCAGGCCGAAGCCCTGATGGCCGAAGTCGACGAACTTGGCGGCATGACCGCGGCGGTGGCGAGCGGGATGCCCAAGCGGCTGATCGAGGAAGCCGCGGCGGCGAAGCAGGCGCGGGTCGATCGCGGCGAGGACGTGGTCATCGGGGTCAACAAGTACCCGCTCGACGAACACGTGCGGATCGAGACGCTCGAGGTCGACAACCACAAGGTGCGCGAGGGGCAGATCGCGCGGATCGCACGCGTGCGTGCGGGACGCGACGAGGTGGCTTGCCAGGCGGCCTTGCGGGCGTTGGCCGAGGCTGCCGCGAAAGCGCCGCCCGTGGTGGCACGCGACGCAGCCGTTACCGGTCGCGACGAGCGCGGCGTGCCGCTGCCGCCGTCCGCGCTCGCCGAGCTCAAGAACAAGCGGCCCGAGACCAACCTGCTCGCGCTGGCGATCGCCTGCGCGCGGCAGGATGCGACGCTGGGGGAAATCTCGAGCGCGCTCGAGAGCGCGTTCGGGCGCTACGGGACCAACCCCGAACCGGTCCGCGGGGTCTATTCGCGGTCCTACGCCGGCGACACGCGCTACGGCCAGGTCGTCGCCGGGGTCGAGGCGGTGGCGCGCCGGCTCGGGCGCGCGCCGCGGCTGCTCGTCGCCAAGATGGGCCAGGACGGGCACGACCGCGGGGCCAACGTGATCGCCAGCGCGTTCGCCGACATGGGTTTCGAGGTGATCCCCGGCCCGCTGTTCCAGACCCCGCCCGAAGCCGCCGCGCTGGCTTTGGAGCACGAGGTGGACGCGGTCGGCGCCAGCTCGCTCGCGGGCGGGCACAAGACGCTGATCCCCGAGCTGGTCGCCGCGCTGCGCGACGCCGGGCGCGCCGACATCAAGGTCGTCGCCGGCGGGGTGATCCCGCCGCAGGACTACCAGTTCCTGCGTGACGCGGGGGTGCAGGGGATCTACGGCCCCGGCTCGAACGTGGTCGAATGCGCGGCCGACCTGCTGCGCCTGCTCGGCCACAACATGCCGCCGGCGGGCGAGCACGTGCGGGAGGCTGCGGAGTGAACACAGGTCAGCATGCAGCATTCTGGCCGATCGCGTTCCTGATGATCGCCGCGGGTGTCGGCATCCCGATCATGGCGACGCTCAACGCCGGCATCGGCCAGCAATTGCAGAGCCCGGTCGCCGCTTCGGCCATCCTGTTCGGCCTCGGGCTTGCCGCCAGCGGCGCGGTGCTGGCTTACACCGGCGTGCCGGGCGTCAGCCAGTTGGCCGCGGTTCCTCCATGGCGCTATGCCGGAGCGCTGCTGGTCGTGTTCTACATCCTCTCGATAACCTGGGCCGCGCCACGCATCGGGATCGGCAACGCGATCTTCTTCGTGCTGCTCGGGCAACTGGTCGCCGCGGCCGCAATCGACCACTACGGCCTGTGGGGAGCGGTCAAATCGGGACTGACCTTGCGCCGTGTTGCCGGAATCGCGGTCATGGCATTCGGCGTCTACCTGGCAAAGAAAGCATGATGACCCGCACCGACTGGACCCGCGACGAGATCGCCGCGCTGTTCGACCTCCCGTTCACCGAGCTCGTGTTCCGCGCGGCCGAGGTGCATCGCGCGCATCATCGGGCGGGCGAGGTGCAGTTGTGCACGCTGCTCTCGATCAAGACCGGCGGGTGCCCGGAGGATTGCGGGTATTGCTCGCAGTCGGCCTCGGCGGACAGCGGGGTCGAGGCGACCAAGCTGATGGACGTGCAACAGGTGCTGCAGCGCGCGGCGCAGGCCAAGGATGCGGGGAGCCAGCGGTTCTGCATGGGCGCCGCGTGGCGCAATCCCAAGGACCGCGACATGCCGGCGATCGTCGCAATCGTGAAGGGCGTGAGCGCGATGGGGCTCGAGACCTGCATGACGCTCGGCATGCTGACGCCGAAGCAGGCCGACATGCTCGCCGAGGCGGGGCTCGACTACTACAACCACAACATCGACAGCAGCCCCGAGTACTACGAGCGAGTGATCTCGACGCGCACGTTCGCGGACCGACTCGACACGCTGGCCAACGTGCGCGCGGCGGGGATCAACGTCTGCTCGGGCGGGATCGTCGGCATGGGCGAGACGCGCGAAGACCGCGTCGGGTTCATCCATACGCTGGCGACATTGCCGCAACATCCCGAGAGCGTGCCGGTCAACGCGCTGGTGCCGGTCAAGGGCACGGTGCTCGGCGACATGCTGGCGGATACGCCGCTGGCCAAGATCGACGACATCGAGTTCGTGCGCACGGTGGCGGCGGCGCGGATCACGATGCCGCTGAGCATGGTGCGCCTCTCGGCCGGGCGCGAGTCCATGAGCGAGGCGACGCAGGCGCTGTGCTTCCTCGCGGGCGCGAACTCGATCTTCACCGGCGACCGGCTGCTGACCGCGCCGAATGCGGGGGATGACGCCGACGGGGCGCTGTTCGCCAAGCTCGGGCTCACGCCGCTTGCGGGCGAGGAGCCGATGCGAGCCTGCGCGAGAGTGCCGGCGGAGTGATCGCAGCAGCGGCCCTGCTCCTTCTCGCTCGGGCCGCGGAGCCCTGCGACGATCCGCAGGGCCAGCAGCAGGTCGACGCCTGCGCCGAGCACGATCGTGCCGCGGCCGACGCGAGGCTCGCCGAGCAGTGGGAGGAGACGGCCGCGGAGATGCGCAGGCTCGATAGCGCACTGCCCGCTGGGGGCGACGGCCAGGCCGGCTATTACGAAACGCTGGTCGAGGCGCAACATGCGTGGCTCGCCTATCGCGACGCGGAATGCCGCTCGGAGAGCTTCCTCGCGCGCGGCGCGCCGGCGCAGGCTTCGGTCGAGGCGCTGTGCAAGGCCTACCTGACCGAACTGCGCACCGAGCAGCTCGTGGTGCTGATCACCGGGCTGGATCTGTAAGTGATGGCAGCGGGGACGGAGGGGGACTGATGGAAGGCAAGACTTTTCTGCGCGTATGGCTGACCGTCCAGTGGCTGGTCACGCTTCCGACCGTGCCTGCGTTCTTTTATATGTTCACGTATTCGGATACGCATGGCTTCCCCGGCACCGCTTTCTACGTCTGGACGCTGATAATCGTCGTTCCTCTGACGATCGGGTACTTGTTCGCCCTGCGGGTCGTGCACTCCCTGCCAGAAGACGTCTGACGTGTTCGCCAAGATCCTCATCGCCAACCGCGGGGAAATCGCCTGCCGCGTGATCCGCACCGCGCGGCGCATGGGGATCGCGACGGTGGCGGTCTATTCGGATGCCGATGCGCGTGCCCCGCACGTGAAGATGGCCGACGAGGCGGTGCATATCGGGCCTTCGCCGGCGGCCGAGAGCTACTTGCGCGCCGACAAGATCATCGCCGCGTGCAAGGCGACCGGGGCCGAGGCGGTGCATCCGGGGTACGGGTTCCTCAGCGAGCGGGCGAGCTTCGTCGAGGCGCTCGAGGCCGAGGGGATTGCGTTCATCGGCCCGCCGGCCTCGGCGATCGCGGCGATGGGCGACAAGATCGAAAGCAAGAAGCTGGCGCTCGCCGCCGGAGTCAACGTGGTGCCCGGCTTTGTCGGCGAGATCGCCGATACGGAATCTGCACTTGCTATTTCTAACCAGATCGGTTATCCAGTCATGCTCAAGGCTTCGGCCGGGGGCGGGGGCAAGGGCATGCGACTGGCCTATTCGGATAGCGACGTCCGCGAGGGGTTCGAGGCGACCCGGCGGGAAGGGCTCAATTCGTTCGGCGACGATCGGGTGTTCATCGAAAAGTTCGTCGAGGACCCGCGGCACATCGAAATCCAGTTGCTCGGCGACAAGCACGGCACGCTGTTGCACCTCAACGAGCGCGAGTGCTCGATCCAGCGGCGACACCAGAAGGTGGTCGAGGAGGCGCCCAGCCCGTTCGTCACGCCCGCGATGCGCAAGGCGATGGGCGAGCAGGCGGTCGCGCTGGCGCGGGCGGTCGGGTATTATTCTGCCGGCACGGTCGAACTGATCGTGAGCGGGGCCGATCCCACGGGCGAGAGCTTCTACTTCCTCGAGATGAACACCCGGCTGCAGGTCGAACATCCGGTGACCGAGGCGATCACCGGGCTCGACCTGGTCGAGCAGATGATCCGCGTGGCGGCGGGGGAGAAGCTGCCGTTCGCACAGGCGGACATCGGCATCGACGGATGGGCGATCGAGACGCGGGTCTATGCCGAGGATCCGTACCGCGGGTTCCTGCCCAGCACCGGGCGACTGGTGCGGTACCAACCTCCCCCGACGCGGGAGGGCGACCGTGCGACCCATGGCGACCGCGAACATTCGGACCATTCGCCGGCGCCCTTCGACCACCCTGCGGATGGTTCGCCTCCCCGCTCCGGCGTGGCCGGCTATATCCGCGTCGACGACGGCGTGGCCGAAGGCGGCGAGGTCTCGCTGTTCTACGACCCGATGATCGCCAAGCTGATCACCTGGGCGCCGACGCGCGACGGCGCCGCCGACCTGCAGGTAGCGGCGCTCGACCGGTTCGAGATCGAGGGCCCGGGGCACAACGTGGATTTCCTCTCCGCGCTGATGCAGCATCCGCGGTTCCGCGCGGGCGAGCTGACCACCGGGTTCATTGCCGAGGAATATCCCGAAGGATTCCAGGGCGCGCCGGCGGACGAAGACCGGCTGCGGGTGATCGCCGCGGTCGTCGCCGGCAATGCCTGCACCCGCATGGCGCGCGCGCAACGGACCTCGGGCCAGCTCAACGGGCCGCCGCCGGTGCCGGCCGAATGGACCGTGCGGATCGATGGCCACGACTACGAGGTCGTGCTCGGCGAGGGGCATGCGATGGTCGACCAGCAGCGCATCGAAGGGGCCTGCGACTGGCTTCCGGGGATGCGCAAGGCCACAGCCAGCGGGAACGGGCAGACGCTGGGGCTTCTCGTCAAACGCCACGGGCTCGACTGGCTGGTGACCACCCACGGCCGCACCTTTCGCGCCCGCGCCTTGCCCGCGCGGCTTGCCGCGCTTGCGGCGCGGATGCCGGAGAAGGCGCCGCCCGATCTCTCGCGGCTGCTGCTGAGCCCGATGCCGGGCCTGCTCGTGCGGCTGCACGTGCGCGAAGGCGACGTGGTCGAGCCGGGCCAGCCGCTGGCGACGGTCGAGGCGATGAAGATGGAGAACATCCTGCGCGCCCAGCGCGGCGGAACCGTCAAGGCAGTGACGGCGGCCGAGGGCACGACGCTCGCGGCCGACGCGGTGATCCTGGAGCTCGAATGACTTTCGACTACGAGGCCTATGTTGCGGACTTCCTGACCGGCGACGACGAAGGACTGATCGCGCGCTGGTTCGCCGAGGACTGCGCGATGGAAAGCGCCAGCGGCACGTTCGAGGGCCACGCGGGCATGCGCCGGTTCCTCGCCTGGGCGCACGACGGGGTCCGCGAGTGCCCGCGTATCGTCGCCTGGGTGCAGCAGGGCCGCGATGTGTTCGCCGAGATCGACATGGACTTCCACGCCACCAAGGAGCGCGCGGACTTCCCGTTCCAGCACCTATTCCCCGGCGATTCGATCACCGTGAAGTTCCTGGCGCACTACATCCTCAACGACGCAGGGCAGGTCTGGCGCTTGAAGACGATGACCTGGCCCGCCGGGAAAGGCGTGACCACGCTCCCGCCGCTCGGCCCCCACCCGAGCCAGCTGGCGGCTTACAATGCGTACACCGCCGCGTTTTCGAACGGCGATCCTGAGCGCTACACGCGGTTCTACACCGACGACGTCGAGCTGCTGCTCGGCTCGGTGCCGCCGATGCGCGGCAAGCAGGCGATCGCCGATTTCTACACCGCGATGTTCAAGCGCGTGCGCGAGAGCCTGACCGTGCATTCGATCACGGCGAGCGAGCAGGAGATCGTCAGCGACACCACGAGCCGCTTCACGGCGATCGCCGATGCGCCCGACTTCGTCGTCGGGGCGCTCAGCAAGGGCGACTATATCGAGGTGCGGGTGATCGTGACCTACACGCTGCGCGACGGACTGATCGAGAAGATCGCAGTCCGGCGCGCGGGCGAGCCGGTGACGGTGCGGGCAGCGAGCTAAGGCCTACGAGGTCAGTATCCGCTCGACTTCGGCCAGGTCCTCGGCCGTATCGACATCGTGCAGCGCTCCGGCTGGCGCATCGAGCAGCGGAATCCCCGCCAGCAGCGGGCCGGCGCCGCGGTCGCCGGTGAGGCGGGCGGCGATGCCGATCAGCGAGCGGTCGAGCAGCGCCGGAACGCCGCCACGCCCGTCGGGCTGGCGCGTGGCAGCCGGCGCCGAAGCGGCGGCGAGCACACGCACGTAGTCCGCCGGCACCAGCGGCATGTCGGCGAGCAGCACGAGCAACGACTGCGCGCCGCGGTCGAGCGCGGCCTGCGCCGCGAGCGCCAGCGAGGAGCCGAGGCCCTGTTCGGGGTGCGGATTGACCAGTGCGGTCCACCCCTCCGCGAAGCCGACGCCTTCCGGACCGGTGACGATCACGCCCGGCGCCAGACCGGCCTCGGCCACCGCATCGAGCGCCCACCGCCCGAGCGACTTGCCGGCACAGGCCGCTTCGAGCTTGCCGCCGCCGAAGCGCGTGCCCCGCCCGGCGGCGAGTACCGCGACGCGCGGCTCAGCCATGCGGGTGCAGCGCCTCGTACGCGCCGACGATCTCGGCCAGCACCGAGAGCGCGAGCACGCCGGGCTCGCGGCTGTGGGTGATCACGCCGACCGGACTGCGGACGCGGCCGAGCTGCTCGGGCGGCACGCCGGCGTCCGCCAGCCGCTCGAGCCGCGTGCGCCGCGCTTCGAACCCGCCTTGCGCACCGATGTGGAAGGCCGGCGTGGCGAGCGCCCATTCGAGGATCGGCTGCTCCCATTCGTGGTCGTGGAACAACAGCACCACCGCGGTCCAGGCGTCGGCGGCGAGCCCCTCGGGCCGGCGTCCGAGCGCGAGAGCGTCCTTGCCGTGTGCCGCCGTCTCGACCCCGGCGACCTGCGCAAGCGCGACGAGCGCGTCGAGCTCGGGCCCCTCGCCGAACAGCTGCAGCTTGAGCGCCGGGACATACCGCCGCTCCGGGAGCTGCGACGCGGGCAGCGTCAGCGCCGCCTGTTCGCGTGCGTCGAGCCTTGCCACCGCCGCGGCGCAGGCCGCGCGGTCGGGCGCGGGATCGATCAGCACGTCGAGCCCGCTGCCGCAGGGCAGCCGGAAGTCGATCAGCTCCGACCCCGCGCCGAAGCGCTTGACCACCGGGCCGGTCGCCGCGGCGACTTCGCTCGCGAGCTGCTTCTCGAGGCAGCCGTCGGCGAGGCTGCCGGTGATCGCGCCGTCCGCGTGCACGGCGAGCTGCGCACCGAGGCGGCGCGAGAAGCTGCCGTCGATGCCGACGATCGTGCACAGCCCGACGCCCGGTTCGCACGCTGCGCGCAAGGCGGCGCGGTCGTCGGCCCAGGCGGTGGGGTGCACGGTCGCCGGCATCGGGACCTAGCTGGGCTTCACGCAGCGGAAGCTTTCGGCGAGCGCCGTATCCCCCTTGCCGTCGTACTCGGCGAACGCCGGATAGGCGCAGAGCGGCCGCGACAGCGGCGCGCGCGGCGGGCCTGCGGGAGCGCCCGGAGGGCCCCCTGCGGCAGCCGGTCGCGTGGCAATGATGCGTTCGGGCGCCTTGCCGGTGGTCGCCCACTCGTCGATCGTGCCGAGGGTGTCGAACTGGCTGGCGCCTTCGCCGCCGCCGCAGTGATCCATCCCCGGGACCATGAACAGCCGGTACTGGCTCGCCTGCTGTTGCGCGCTCAGCGTCGGCAGCAGCCCGTCGTTGAACCGCAGCGAGTTGGTCGCCGGGATCAGCCCGTCGCTCCAGCCGTGGCTCAGCAGCAGCTTGCCGCCGCGGGCGAAGAACGGCGCGAGACCGGTCGGCGGCACGTCGAGGATGCCCTCGCCGTAGGTCCGCCCGGCCTGGGCGTCGCGCGCGTAGTCGAACGTCTTCCAGTCCCAGCCCGCCCGGTCACCGAACACCAGCATGCTGTAGTAGGTGAGCGCCACCGGAAACGGCGTCGGGCCGCCCGCGACCACCGCCAGCTGCAGCTCGCTGCCGACCGGCCAGCCCGGGAGTCCGGGCGGCCCCTTGTAGATCGCGCGCATCGTCTCGACCTGCTCGGGACTGAGGCCGGCCACCGTGCCTGGGTCGAAGCGGCAAGCGCCGGGGCGGCCGATCAGCCCGTCCTCGAGCCCGTCGAGCTTGTCGCATTGCTTGACGGCCGCCTGGTGCACGGCGGCGAGCTGCGGCATCGACAACGCCGCGCCCGGCACGCGCTGCGGCTGCCAGCCGGCCCACATCGACTGGGTCATCAGGTCGGTCATCGGGTTGGCCGGCGCCATCGCCGAGATCGCATCGAAGTCGGCCGGATAGCGATAGGCCGCCATGAGCCCCTGGCGCCCGCCGGTCGAGCACGAGTTCCAGTACGATTTCTGCGGCCCGCTGCCGTAGAACGCGGCGATCGCCGCCTTGGCGGTGAGGACCATCTCGTGCACCGCGCGGTGGCCGAAGTCGACGAGCTTCTCGGGGTGGCCGACGGCGAACTCGCCGGTCAGGCCGTTGCCGGTGTGCCCGGTGTCGGTCGTCGCGACCGCGTAGCCGCGCTTGAGCGGGTCGCCGAGCTGCGAGTAGCTGAGCTGCCCGGCCCAGATGCCGTTGCCGATGCCGACGAACTTGCCGTTCCAGCCGCTGGCCGGCAGCCAGACCTCGACCTTGATGTCGCTGTCGCTGGTCGGCGTGAGTGTCGCCTGGACGCGGCAGAACTCGGGCAGGTCGCGATAGGCGCCGCCGCCGACGCCGGGAGGCGGCGCACCGGGCGCGGCGGGCTGCACGAAGGCACCCGCTGCAACCACTTCGGCCGCCGTGACCTTGCCTTCCGGCAACGCCATGCGCGCGAGCGCAGCGCAATCGGCCGCGGCGGCGGGCGCAGCCCACCCCGTCAGCGCGGCGCCGGCGGCACTGCCCAGCAAGGCCTTCGCCCAGATCGTCTTCGCCATCGTCACCCTCTCCCCGTTCGTGTCTGCCCGCTGTCATAGCCGCGATGCCGGCGAAGGCCAGAAGCGGGTTTGTCGCAAGTTGTCCGGCGGACTTGCCCCGGGCCCAAACTCGCCGCAATGTCCGCGCCGAGCCGGAGCACCGGACCAGGGAAGAGGGAACCGCCGACGTGAGGATTTCCAAGCTGCTTTTGGGCGCCGCGGCGCTCTCGTTCGCGCTGCCCGCCACCGCGCGGGCGCAGGACTGCAACCGCGAGTGCCTGATCGAGATGGCCGACGGCTATGCCGCCGCGCTCGTCGCGCACGACCCCGCGAAGGCGCCGCTGGCGAGCAACCTGCGCACGGTCGAGAATGCCAAGCGGATCGCCACCGGCGAAGGCCTGTGGCGAACGGCGACGGCAGTGCCGACCACGTTCCAGATCCACGTGCCCGATCCGGTCTCGCAGCAGGTCGGGCTGCTGGCGATGATGCAGGTCGACGGCAAGCCGGCGCTGGTCGGGATCCGCCTCAAGCGCGAGGGCGGCAAGATCGTCGAGGCCGAGCACATGGTCGCCGGCAACCTCAACGCGGGCCAGATCGCCAACCTGACCACGCCGCGCGCGGGGCTGCTGCGCGAAGTGCCCGAGGAATACGCGGATTCGCGCGGGCGGCTGATCCACATCGGCAAGAGTTATTACGATTCGCTCGATCTCAACAACGGCAGCTACACCCCGTTCGCCGACGACTGCGAGCGGCGTGAGAACGGGTTCCAGACCGCCCGCAACCCGATGTACCGCACCACCCCGGGCGGCAACGGGCAGACCGATCCGGCCTTCGCCTACCTCGGCGGGCTCGGCTGCGCGGCGCAGATGAACACCAACATGTGGGAATACATCGACACGATCGAGAACCGCCGGGTCGAGATCGCCGACACCGTGACCGGGCTGGTGTGGGGCATGAGCCACTTCCATCACGACATGAAGGAAGAGCGCTACCGCCTGATCGGCGTGCCGGGGACCGAGTACCGCACGATCCGCGCCTCGACCGGGGCCGGGTTCGATATGCCGGCGATCCACATCTACAAGGTGTGGGGCGGACAGATGCACGAGATCGAGGCGATCGGCGTGGTGCTGCCATACATGTCGCCGACCGGGTGGGAGGAGTAAGGCAGGGAGCCCTCATCCAACTGCGACTAAGTCCCTTCGGGACTAAGTCTCCGTATCCTTCTCCCGCCAGCGGGAGAAGGAAGGGGCAGCGCACTACTCCTTCTCCCACTGGTGGGAGAAGGATAGCGCAGCTTACCGCCGCAGGCGGTTAGCGGAGCTTGGATGAGGGCTGCCTTCCTTTAGACCAGTCGCTTCAAATCGATCGGCAGGCTTCGCACGCGTTTGCGGGTCAGCGCGAGCAGCCGGCGCCTAGAAGCGATAGATCACGTCGACCATCGCGCGGTCGGCTCCGCTCTCCGGGGCGGTCTCGCCTCGCACTTTCGCCGTCGTATTCGGCGCCAGCTGGACCTCTGGCTTGAAGCCTCCCTCGGTGAAAGTGCCGTCGGCGCCTGGAAGGCGCTGAGCCGAGGGATCGGGCGCGCAAACGACGATCTCGTCGGGCTGCGTGGCAGCCGCGTCGCAGGGTGGCGGCACGAGTATGTTCATGACGATCGTCCCGTCTGGCCTGACGGCGGTCCTGTCGGTCAGGTCCGCCGGAGCCGACGCTTCCACCGCTGCTAGATCGACCGGTTCGGCGAAGCCCATGTGAAGACCCCCGCGTTCACTGCCGGAGCAGGATACGCGGGGGCGCTCGTTTCACCAAATGCGGTGTGCGTCAGACGAGCTGCTTCGTGTCGATCGGCAGGCTGCGCACGCGCTTGCCGGTCAGCGCGAACAGCGCGTTGGTCAGCGCCGGGATCACCGGCGGCAGCGCCGGCTCGCCGAGGCCGGTCGGCGCGTTGTCCGACTTGACGAACTCGACGTGGATCTTCGGCGTGAATGGGATCCGCGGCAGCGGATAATCGTGGAAGTTCGACTGCGGCACCGCCCCGCCTTCGAGCTCGATCGCCAGCGCGGTCGCCTGGCCGAGGCCGTCGATGATCGCGCCTTCGGCTTGGTTCATCGCCCCGAACGGGTTGATGATGTGGCTGCCGACGTCGCCCGCGGCCCAGACATTGTGCACCGCGACCTTGCCGCCGGGCAGGCTCGCCTCGACCACTTCGGCGAAGTAGCCCATGTGGCTGAAGTAGAACCCGAAGCCGAGCGCGTGGCCGTCGGCCACGGGCTTGCCCCAGTTCGACATCGCCATGACCTTCTCCATCACCGCGCGCATGCGCCCGGGGTTGAAGCCCGGGGTCGGCCCGGCGAAGCCCGCGGAGTCGGGTTCCTTCTCGTGCCCGTCGATCAACTCGAACAGCAGCGTCGGCAGGTCCTTGCCGGTCTCGTGCGCGACTTCGTCGAGGAAGCTCTGCATGACGAAGGCGAGCGCGTTCGACGACGGCGCGCGCAGCGCCCCCATCGGCACGCGGGTCGGCATCTTGGTCTGCGCGTAGCGCAAGTTCGGCACGAACTTGGCCGGGAAGATGTCCGGTGCCATCGCCGCCGGGTTGTAAGCCCCGGCGCCCGGCAGGTCGAAGGTGACGAAGTGATCGTCGAACCCGGTCACCTTGCCCTCGGCGTCGACCGCCGCGCGCAGCCGGTGCCAGCCGGCCGGGCGATAGAAGTCGCTGCGCACGTCGTCCTCGCGGCTCCAGATCAGCTGCACCGGCGTGCCGGGCATCTTGCTGGCGATCGCCGCCGCCTGGTGCATGAAGTCGTTGGTCAGCCGGCGGCCGAACCCGCCGCCCATGCGGGTGATGTGCAGCGTGAACTTGTCCTGGCCGATGCCGAGCATCTGCGCGACCGAGCCCTGCCCGGCGCTCGGGTTCTGCGTCGGCGCCCACATTTCGAGCGTGCCGTCGGTGTTGCGCACCGCGGTGCAGTTCATCGGCTCCATCGGCACGTGGGCGAGGAACGGGTACGAATAGTTGGCGTCGAGCACTTTGGCGGCCGAAGCGAACGCCGCGTCGACGTCGCCGGTCTTGACGATGTCCTCCTGCGGCTTGCCCGAGGCCATCGCGGTACGCGCTGTCTCGGCGTAGCCGGCGGTCGAGTGGCTGGCCCACTCGCCGTTGTCCCATTCGATCTTGAGCTGCTTGCGCGCCTGGTTGGCGTACCACCAGTTGCTGGCGATGATCGCGACGCCGTCGACGAGCTGCTCGGCGTTGCCGTTGCCCTCGACGACGAACGCGTCGAGCACGCCCGGGGCGGCCTTGACCGCCGCGAGGTCGGCGCTCTTGAGCTTGGCGCCGAACACCGGCGAGCGCTCGAACGCGGCGTAGACCATTCCCGGCAGCCGGGTGTCGAGGCCGAAGATCGGCTCGCCGCGGACGATCTTCGGGGAATCGATCCCGCCGATCGCGCGGCCGATGATGTGGAAGTCCTTCGGGTCCTTGAGCTGGACCTTGGCCGGGTCGGGCGCGGCCAGCGTCGCAGCCTCGCTGGCGAGCTCGCCGTAGGTCGCCGAGCGGCCCGAGGAGATCTCGATCACCTTGCCGAGCTCGGTCTTGAGCCCGGTCGGCTCGACCGCCCAGCGCTTGGCGGCGGCTGCGAGCATCATCTGGCGCGTCGCGGCGCCGACCTGGCGCATCGGGATCCAGTTCATCGGCGTGGCGAAGCTGCCGCCGGCGAGCTGGAAGCCGTACTTCTGCGGATTGCTGTCGCCCTGGACGATGCGCACCTGCTCCCAGTCGGCATCCATCTCGTCGGCGATCAGCATCGGCAGCATGGTCTTGATGCCCTGGCCGATCTCCGGGTTCTTGCCGACGATCGTGATCACGTTGTCCGGCGTGATGCTGACGAACGCGTTGAGCACGGCGGCTTCGGCCTGGCCGGCGGCGGTCGCGGCGCGCGCGACCAGCGGCATCGAGGCGGTCAGGATCAGCCCGCCGCCGGCGAGCGCGCCGGCCTTGAGCAGCGTCCGGCGGTTGAGCACGGCGGTCTCAAGCATCGGCCGTCTCCCCGTTGGCGACCATCGCGATCGCGTCGCGGATGCGCGTGTAGCAGGCGCAGCGGCAGATGTTGCCGCCCATCGCCTGGTCGATCTGCTGCGCGCTCGGCTTCGGATTGCGCGCGAGCAGGGCGCTCGCGTTCATCAGCTGGCCGGCCTGACAGTAGCCGCACTGCATGACGTCCTCGTCGAGCCAGGCCTTCTGCAGTTGGCGGCCGATCGGACTCTCGCCGAGCGCTTCGATCGTGGTCACCTTCTTGCCGGCGAGCGCGCTCACCGGGACCGAGCACGAGCGCGCCGCGGCGCCGTCGATGTGCACGGTGCAGGCGCCGCACTGGGCGATGCCGCAGCCGAACTTGGTGCCGACCATGCCGAGCTCGTTGCGCAGCGCCCACAGCAGGGGCATTTCGCCCGGCACGTCGAGCTCGCGCACCTCGCCGTTGATCTCGACCTTGTAGGTCATTGGAATTCTCTCCCTCGATGCGGAACTCTCGGCACGACGCATGCCGGACAAAGTCAAATCCTTGTAGCCGCTTGCAGCGAGCCTGAAAAGCGCGGTGGCGCTTTCCCAACAGCGGTTTGCTTGACAAGTCGCGCGCGCGACCGCTTACCTTAGCTCCCGGGGGAGCGGTGCGATTTTTCCGCGCCCCTCGTCGCGACTCGAATCGGTCACGGTTCGGGCATGCGGCAGGAGGAAGCGGGAGACAGATGAGCACGGCCATGACCGCAAACGGCCAGCGCGCTCCGAAGAGCGATCCTGGGGGCGCCAAGTCGAACTTCGAGATCTACCGCGAGGGCGGGACCACGCGCGACATCCGCGTGACGGTCAACCTCGTGCTCGTCGCGCGCCGCTGGCGCTCGCTGCTCGACGAGCGGCTGCGGCTGATCGGGCAGAGCTCGGCGCGGATGGAGGCGCTCGCGGCGATTATCAACTCGCCGTCGCTGAGCGCGCAGGTGGATATCGCCAAGCGGCTGCGGATCGAAGGGCCGACGATGACCCGCATGCTCGACACGCTCGAGGCCGACGGGCTGGTCGAGCGGCTGCCCGACCCGGCCGACCGGCGCACCAAGCAGCTGCGCCTGACTCCCGAGGGGGAGAAAGTGCTCGCCGACAT
>CBHWED010000061.1:0-14930 GCA_966112795.1 uncultured bacterium | reverse complement strand
TGGCGACGGTCGCCTTCGGCATGGGCATCGACAAGCCCGACGTGCGCTTCGTCGCGCATGCGGGGATCCCCAAGTCGATCGAGGCCTACTACCAGGAAACCGGCCGTGCCGGGCGCGACGGCGATCCGGCGCTGGCGCTGATGCTGTGGGCCTCGGGCGACTTCGCCCAAGCCCGCCAGCGGCTCGGCGAGGTCGACGAGGCGCGGCTGGCGGGTGAGCGGACCCGGCTCGATGCGCTCGCGTTGCTTGTCGAGACGCCCGCCTGCCGCCGGGCGGTGCTGCTGCGGCATTTCGGCGAGGATCCGCCCGAGCGCTGCGGCAATTGCGACAACTGCGTCGAGGCGCCCGGCGTGGTTGATGCGACCGAGCTTGCGCGCAAGCTGCTGTCGGCGGTCTACCGCACCGGTCAGAGCTTTGGTTTCGGGTACTTGCAGAAAGTGCTGACCGGGGTCGCGGACGAGCGCGTGCAGCAGCGCGGGCACGACCAGCTCAGCGTATTCGGGATCGTCAGCGGCGAAGAAGCGCCCTTGTTGCCGCCGCTCAACCGCGCGCTGCAGGCCCGCGGCAGCCTGGTCGCGACCGAGCATGGCGGGCTCAAGCTCGGCGGCGACGCGCGGGCGATCCTCAAGGGCGAACGGACGGTAGAGATCGTCCGTCCGGCACCGACGCGCAAGGAACGGCGGCGCGACCAGGCGCCCAACCCGATCGGCGATCCGCTGTTCGACGCCTTGCGCACGCTCCGGCGCGAGCTCGCGGCCGAGGCGCAAGTGCCGCCCTACGTGATCTTTCACGACGCGACCCTGCGCGAGATGGCGGCAACACGGCCGGCGTCGCTGCGCGAGCTCGGCGAGATCCCCGGCATCGGCGCACGCAAGCTCGAGGCATACGGCGACGCGTTCCTGGCGGTGATCCGTCTACATTGAGGAGAGTTGGAATGCGTCGCGCCGTGTTGATCGCCCTGCTCGTCGCCGGCTGCGCCGGAAAGCCGGTGAGCCCGCAACCGGCGGCCGCCGGACTCGACGGCGTCGGGTTCGAGATCAGCTCGTGGGGCCGGCCGATCGACCGCTGGCAGGTCCGCGCCGACGGCACCGCGAGCTACGTCGCGATGGTCTCCGACGAAGGCGCGCCCTTCACGACCTACCGGCTCGAGCATCGCGCATTCACGCTCGCACCGGGCGAGTGGGCGCGTCTCGCGGCGCTCGCCGCGCAGCTGCCTCAGCCGCGGCCCACGCGCGACGACTGCAAGATGCGTGCGACCGACATGCCCTACGGCACGCTGCGCCTCGCGAAAGGCGGCCGCGAGGAAATGACCGCGTTCGACGTCGGCTGTCGCGATGCATCCTACCAGGCGTTCGTCGACCAGTTGCACGCGATGGACGCGCTGGTCGCCGAATGGGCCAGGGCGCATCCAGTCACGCGGGTCGAGAAGGTCGGCGAACCCTGATGGCTTGACGACGAGCCCTTTTGATATAAATATGATATCATATTTATGCGAAGGGGAGTCTTGTCATGACCGAAGAGAGGCTTTCGATGGAACGCAGCCGCGAGGGCCCGGCGAGCACCTACAGCGGCTACCTGATGCTGTTCGTGTGGCTCGGGCTCGTGGTGTGGACCGGGTGGTCGCTGCTCAATTTCTTCCGGCGGCTCGGCCCGTTCGCGCCCGAGCCGGCTGCGCCGTGGTTCGTCGGGGCCGTGGCCGGGTTCCTCACCTGGCTGCTGATCGGGTTCGGTTTCTTCATGATCCAGCCGAACCAGTCGGCGGTGATCACGCTGTTCGGCAAGTACCGTGGCACCGAGCGCGCGCAGGGGCTGCGCTGGATCTGGTTCTGGATGGGGCGCAAGAAGATCTCGGTCCGGCAGAACAACGTCCATTCGGAACGGGTCAAGGTCAACGACTTACGCGGCAACCCGATCGAGGTCGCGTGCAATGTCGTCTGGCGTGTCAGCGACACCGCGCAGGCGGCGTTCGACGTCGATGATTACCGGGCCTTCGTGAACATCCAGATCGAGGCCGGCCTGCGCACGGTCGCCGCGCGCCATCCCTACGACGACATCGAGCACGGCGAGACCACGCTCCGCTCGGACGCCGAGATCGTCAACCGCGAGCTCCGCGTCGAGCTCAACGAGCGGTTGTCGCATGCCGGGATCGTGGTCGACGAGGCGGGCCTGACCCATCTCGCCTATGCCCCCGAGATCGCCGGCGCGATGCTCCGCCGGCAGCAGGCCGAGGCGGTCATCGCCGCGCGCGCCAAGCTGGTCATGGGCGCGGTCACCATGGTGCAGATGGCGCTCGACAAGCTCAGCCAGGACGACGTCGTCCAGCTCGACGACGAGCGCAAGGCGACGATGGTCTCGAACCTGATGGTCGTGCTGTGCGGCGAGCGTGAGGTGAGCCCGGTGCTGAACGCGGGCACGCTGTACCAGTAAGACCGACGTCGTGCCGCAGTCGCCCAAGAAAGCGTTCCCGCTTCGCCTCGACCCGGCGCTCTACGCGGCGGTCGAGCGGCTGGCGGCGAGCGACCTGCGCTCGGTCAACGCTGAGCTCGAGGTCCTGCTGCGCGAAGCCCTGGCACGGCGCGGGATCAAGGTTCCGCTCGCCGAGCCCGCCAGGCGCGGGCGGCCGCCCAAACAAGGAGATTGATCGTGTTGCACTTGTTCTCGGACGACCGGCCGTGGTTCGCCGAAAAGCGTTTCGGCTACGGCGCAGGGATGCCGATCGCGTGGCAGGGATGGGCGCTGTTGCTGTCCTATCTCGCGGCGTTGATCGGGCTCGGCGTCCTGGCCGAACGGTTGCGGGACGAAGCGCTGGTCGGCGCTATCGTGCTAATGCTCGCGCTCACGGCGGCGCTGATCGTGATTGTCAAGGCGCGCACACGCGGCGGCGAGTGGCGCTGGCGCTGGGGCGAAGACGACTGATGCTCACGGGCGCCGAGGCCTGGGTGTTCTGGCCGATGGCGCTCTCCGGCCTCGTCTTGCGCCTGTGCGGCCTGTTCCTGCTGGCATGAGCCGTGCGGGACGCTAGGCTGGCCCAAACGGACGGGAGCAGGGCCAGCCATGAAATTCGGGGTGTTCGACCATGTCGACGACAGCGGGCTGCCGCTTGCCGAGCATCTCGAGGGCCGGTTGCGGCTGGCCGAGGCCTACGATGCGCTGGGCTTCCATTGCTACCACATCGCCGAGCACCACGGCACGCCGCTCGGCCTCGCGCCCTCGCCGGGAATCCTGTTCGCGGCGATGAGCCAGCGGACCACGCGGCTTCGCTTCGGCCCGCTGGTCTACCTGCTGCCGATCTACAATCCGCTGCGGCTGGTCGAGGAAGTGGCGATGCTCGACGCGCTGTCGAACGGCCGCTTCCAGCTCGGCGTGGGCCGCGGGGTCTCGCCGATCGAGCTCGGCTTCCTCGGGCTCGACATGACCGAGCAGCGCGGGCGCTTCGACGAGACGCTCGAGGTGCTGCGGCGGGGCCTGTCGTCCGAAGTGCTCGATTTTCAGGGCGAGCACTACACCTACGACCAGGTGCCGATGGCGCTGCGCCCGGTGCAACGCCCGCATCCGCCATTGTGGTACGGCGCGGGAAGCCCGGATTCGATCCGCTGGTGCGCGCAGAACGGCGTCAACATGGTCACGCTCGCGCTCGGCGAGCGTGTGCGGCAGGGGACCGACCTCTATCGCTCGGAGTGGCAGGGCGCCCCCGAGGCGATCCCGCTGATGGGGGTGAGCCGCCACATCGTCGTCGCCGACAGCGACGAGGAGGCGAAGGCGCTCGTGCGCCCGGCCTACGCCCGCTGGCGCGGCTCGATGGCCAAGCTGTGGGAAGAGCGCGGCGCGGGCTTTCCGCTCGCCGCGCACCTGCCGCTCGAATGGGACGCGGCGGAAGCGATGGGTCACGGTTGCGCCGGCTCGCCCGACACGGTGCGCGCCTTCGTCGAGCGTGAGGCGGCCGTCGGCGGGATCAACTACTTCGTCTCGGCGCTTGCGTTCGGCGGCCTCCCGCTCGCGGCCGTGCAGCGCTCGGCCGAGCTGTTCGCGGGCCACGTCATGCCCGCGTTCGCCGGAAAGTCTTAGCCCGCTGTTAACCCTTTTCGGGTAGCGCGGAGCGCATGGCCCGAACCGCCCTTCCCGCCTTGCGCCGTCCGCCGCTGGCCCTCGTGGCCGCGCTCGCCGCGCTGGCGGTGCTGGCGATCCCGATGGGCGCGCTGCTCGCGCAATCGCGGACGGCGCCCTACACGGTGGTCGAGACCGGGCAGGGATACGCGCGACTGCAGCAGGCGGTCGACGCGATCGGCAACGGCCGCGGCACGATCGCCATCGCTTCGGGGCGCCACGCCGATTGCGCGGTGCAGACGGCAGGGTCGATCAGCTACCTTGCCGCGGAGCCCGGCGCGGCGGTGTTCGACGGCACGACTTGCGAAGGCAAGGCCGCGCTCGTGCTGCGCGGGCAGGCAGCCGAAGTCTCGGGCCTGGTGTTCGAGCACATGAAGGTGCCCGACTTCAACGGCGCCGGCATCCGCCTCGAGAAGGGCAATCTGACGGTCGCCGAATCGTGGTTCCGCGACAGCGAGCAGGGCATCCTGACCGCCGACGATCCCTCCGGACGCATCGTGATCGACCGCTCGACCTTCACCCGCCTCGGCACCTGCGAAGGCCCGGGCGGCTGTGCGCATTCGCTCTACATCGGCGACTACGGCCACTTGCGCATCACCCGCAGCCGGTTCGAGGAAGGCCGCGGCGGACACTACGTCAAGAGTCGCGCCGCGCGCGCCGATATCGCGAGCTCGAGCTTCGACGACGCGCATGGCCGGGCCACCAACTACATGATCGACCTGCCCGAGGGCTCGATCGGCCAGATCAGCAACAACTGGTTCGTGCAGGGGCAGGACAAGGAGAACTACTCGGCGTTCATCGCCGTCGCGGCCGAGGGCAAGACTCATTCGAGCGTGGGCCTGACGATCGTCGACAACGACGCGCGGCTGGCCACCGGGGTCGATCGCAGCACGACCTTCGTCGCCGACTGGTCGGGCGATGCGCTGTCGCTCGGCGACAACGACCTCGGCCCGGGCCTCAAGCGCTTCGAGCGACGCTAGATCGGGTCGCGCTCGCGCGACTGATCGTCGAAGGTGACGTTCGCCGGCTCGAGGCCGAACTCGGCTTCGATCTCGCGCATGCGCCGCACGCCGGCGTCGAGATCGGTATCGACCCCCTCGAACGCTTGGCCGAGGAGCTCAGCGGCTTTCTCGTCGTCTCGCAGGGCGGCGACGAAGAACCAGGCCAGCGCCTCCTGGTAATCGACCGGCACTCCCTCGCCTTTCGCATACATCACGCCGATCTCGTTGAAGGCGTGGACGTTGCCGAGCATGGCCGCCTTGCGGAAGCTGGCCATCGCGGCGGTGAAGTCCTGCGGCGTGCCGCGGCCCGCGCTTTGCATGACGCCGAGGCTGACCCAGCCGTTGGTGAACCCCTGCGCCGCAGCGCGTTCGAACAGCGCATAGGCTTCCTCGGGCGTGCCCGGCGCGGCTTCACCCGTATCGATCATCACGCCGAGCCGCCATTGCGCATGCGCCACGCCGAGATCGGCCGCGCGGCGATACAGGGCGCCGGCCTTGGCCGGGTCCGCACCGACGTAGCGGCCGGTGTCGTAGAACCACGCGAGATAGTCGATCGCGTCGCCGTCGCCGTCCGCAGCGGCGCGCTCGATGAGCGCGAAGGCGTCGGCCTCCTTGCCCTGCTCCATCAGGGTGCGGGCTTCCTTGGCAGGCGCCGCCGCCACGAGGAGCCAACCCGAGAGCAGTGCCAGCAGGATCTTCTTCATCGGTCCCCCCTCCGAAACCTCGCCGTTATAGAGCAGCTTGGCCGGCAAGTCGCCGGAAACCCGGGCTAGTCGTGGCGAACGGCCGCACTCTCGAAGGCTTGCGCGAAGGTGACCGAGGCCGGCGGGATCTCCGCGGTGAAGGGGAGGACCTGGAAATAGGCGGCCAAGGGCCCCGCGATGTGCAGCGGGGTGCCGAGCCGGAAGCCGAACCGAGCGTAGAGATCGGGGCTGCCGAGCAGCACGATCCCGTGCGCGCCCGCGGCGCGCCAATGCGCCGCACCGGCCTCGATCAGCGCGCGGCCCAGGCCCTGGTGCTGCCAGTCGGGATGGACCGAGATCGGGCCGAGCGTCAGCCAGCCTTGGTCGCCGTTCGACAGGAGCGCGGGCGAGTAGGCGACATGGCCCACGACCTCGCCGCCAATCTCGGCGACCAGCGACAGCGCCAGGTCGCCGTCGGCGCGCAGCGCGTCGACGATCGCCGGCTCGGTCCCTTCGCTGTGCGGGTGGTTGGCGAAGGCCATCTCGGTGACGCGATGGATCGCCGGCTCGTCGCCGGGCCGTTCCGCGCGGATCGTCCACCCCGTCGTCACAGCAGGTGCCCGGCGCGGTCGCGCTTGGTCGCGAGGTAGCGTTCGTTGTGCGGGTTGGCGGGCAGCCGGTGCGGCACGCGCTCGACCACGGTCACCCCGGCGGCTTCGAGCGCGGCGACCTTGGCCGGGTTGTTGGTCATCAGCCGTATCGTGCCGACGCCGAGCAATTCGAGCATGCGCGCCGCGACCGGGAAATCGCGCGCCTCGGCGGGCAGGCCGAGCCGACGGTTGGCCTCGAGGGTGTCGAAGCCCTGATCCTGCAGGCGATAGGCCTTGAGCTTGTTGATCAAACCAATGCCGCGGCCTTCCTGCCGCAGGTAGAGCAGTACCCCCCAGCCTCCGGCCCCGGCCTCGGCGGCCATTGCCTGCAGCGCGCCGTCGAGCTGCGGGCCGCAGTCGCAGCGCAGCGAGCCGAGGATATCGCCGGTCAGGCATTCGGAGTGGAGCCGCACCAGCGGCGGGCGTTCGGCGGTCTGCTGGCCGACGATCAGCGCGACGTGCTCGCGCGTATCGTCGGGGCTGCGGAACACGACGACCTCGGCCTCCTCGGTCGCCGCCAGCGGCAGCCGCGCGCGCGTGGCCACGCCGAGCCTGCCGGGATCGGCGAACATCGCCAGGTCGCCGCGGCGGACCGGGGCCGGTTCGCCGGCCGGCTCGGGCGCGACCAGGAACGCCGGCAGGATCCCGGCGATGCGGGCGAGTTCCATCGCCGCGACCGCTTCGTCGCGCCATGCGAGGGGCTCGGCGACGAACGGCCCCTTGAGCGGCGCCGCAAGGTCGAGCGAGGGGTCGGCGATCGGTCGGGCCGAGGCGAGGTCGAGCGGCTCGGCGGCGCGGATCAGCACCGGGGCGTGCGGGTCGGCGGCTTCGCGCTGGTTGGCCAGCCGCAGCGTCGCGGCGCGCGCGGCGGAAATCAGCGCGAGCGACGAATGGGCCGGGCCCGGCGCGGTCTCGACCGGCAGCAGCAGCGGCGCGTCGCCGATCGCGAGGGGCCAGCCGTGGCGCAGCGCATCGACGGCCTGCGCCGCGCGCCGGCCGGGGGAGATCGGGGGCGAGGCGTCGCTCAGAGATCGAACTCCGTGATCAGCGGTACGTGATCCGACGGCTGCTCCCAGCCGCGGGTCTCCTCGACGAAGCGGTGCCCCCTGGCCTGCGGCGCGAGCTCGGGCGAGGCCCACATGTGGTCGAGCCGGCGGCCCTGGTCCTTCTGCCGCCAGTACGAGCGATACGACCACCACGAGTAGTTGCGCTCGGGCGCCGGGATGAACGTGCGGCCGAGGTCGACCCAGCCGTGCGAATCGCGGAAGCGGCCGAGCGTCTCGCACTCGATCGGCGTGTGGCTGACCACCTTGAGCAGCGCCTTGTGATCGTAGACGTCGCACTCGAGCGGGGCGACGTTGAAGTCGCCGACGATCAGCGTCGGCCGGTCGAGCGCGTCGGCCCAGCGGGTCATCCGTTCGAGGAAGTCGAGCTTCTGGCCGAACTTGGGATTGACCGCGCGATCGGGAATGTCGCCGCCGGCGGGGATGTAGACGTTCTCGAGCACCAGCCCCTGCCCCGGGCCGAGCAGCTCGACGCCGACGTGGCGCGCCTCGCCGTTGTCCTGCCAGTCATGCCGCGAGAACTCGCGCAACGGCACCCGGCTGACCGTGGCGACGCCGTGGTAGCCCTTCTGCCCGTGGACCACGCGGTGGCTGTAGCCGAGCGCCTCGAACGGTGCGTGCGGGAACTGCTCCTCGCGGCACTTGATCTCCTGCAGGCACAGCACGTCGGGCCGTTCCTGCTCGAGCATGCGGACGACTTGGTCGATCCGCAGGCGGACCGAATTGATGTTCCAGGTGGCGATCGAAACCATGGCAGTCGGATAGGGACGGCGGGGCGGCGCGGCAAGGTGTGCCCCTTTCCGGGATGAGCGTATCGCTTTGCGCGATCCAATGCGCTCACACCGCCCGTGCGACAGCGGGCAATCGCAAAAGAAAACCCCCGTCCCGGGGGCAATGGGACGGGGGTTCCTTTTGAGCGTTCGTCACGCTGCGCTGGTGGCGTTTTTGCGAGGACAGGGCAACAGGGGGGAAACCCGCCTCTCGCCACCAAGCCCGGAAAAACTAGGCTTTCTCGGCTGTCTGGTAAATGAATGGCGTGATTCGGCTGGTCGCAGACCGCGGGCTGTTCGCCGTCGACCCGTGTCCTACGGGCGACCACCCGTGCGGCGCGGATCGCGGTAGGTGAATGCGCTGTCAGGTACCGCGACATCGTAACGCTGGTTCGCGAGGCGCACCGTGGTGCGCTTGTTCTGCGCGTCGAGCGCGACCCACGAGTTGAGCTCGAGCCCGCCCGGGGCGGCCGCGTTGCGGACGAAGATCAGCGTGATCTTGCCGTACTCGGGCTTCTTCGGATCCTCGACCTCGATGCTGACCACGTTGGGATTGGCGGTCCGCAGCAGCTTGCCGTAGCGCTTCACGTCGCGGTTCGGATCGAGCAGCGCACCGAGCGGCGAGTTGCCGATCGGCCAGCGCTGCACCTGGTTCACGTCGTAGTCGATCAGCGTCAGCGAGCGGCCGTTCGAGACCACGAGCATGTTGGCGCTGCGCTCGTACTCGAAGCGGATCCGGCCCGGCGCCTTGAGCGTGAGGACTCCGCGCACGACCTGGCCGTTGCGGTCGGTCTGGCTGAAGTCGGCGCGCATCGTGGTGATCGCGCGCAGCGCGGCCACGGCCTGGTCGAGCTGGCCCACCCTGGCTTGCGCCGCGACCGGGGCAGCGGGCAGCACGAGCGCCGCAGGCACGGCGAACGCCAGCGCGCCCGCGACAGCGGCGCGCATCGGAAAAGCGGTCATTTTCGACAAGATGGTCATGCTCCGCGAACTAGGGACGGGGCATTGAACCGGCTGTGAACCCGAGAGGTTCCCAATGTTCAGGCAAGCCGCAAGGCTTACTTGATCTTGCCTTCCTTGAACTCGACGTGCTTCTTCGCAATCGGGTCGTACTTGCGGAAGGTCATCTTCTCGGTCTGGTTGCGCGGGTTCTTCTTGGTCACGTAGAAGAAGCCGGTGTCCGCGGTCGAGTTGAGCCGGATCTTGATGGTTGCGGGCTTCGCCATGGTCTGATTCCCAAAATGTCAGCAGGGGCGAATCCGCCCGAAACAATACGGGCGACGCGCGCGGCGCCGCCCATCCGGCGGGGCCTTTGCGTCGGGACGGGGGAAAAGTCAAGAAGGCAGGGGCCCTCATCCAAGCTCCGCTAGCCAGCAAGCTGGTAAGCTGCGCTATCCTTCTCCCGCCAGCGGGAGAAGGATTGCAGCGGCGCCTTTCTTCTCCCACTGGTGGGAGAAGGATAGCGGAGGTTAGGCCCGAAGGGCCTTACCGCAGCTTGGATGAGGGTTTCTTTCCCCTTCTACCAATCCACCTTGCCCCTGTTGGCCTTGACCGCGCCGCGCGATTTCTTCGCCTTCAACCGCTGCTCCTTGCCCACCCGGTTGACCCGGCTCTTGGCGCGCTTCTTGGGCTCGACCTGCGCCTGCTCGATGAGCTCGGCGAGGCGCGCACGGGCGTCCTCGCGGTTCATCTCCTGGGTGCGGAAGCGGCGCGCGGCGATGACGATCTCGCCCTTCGCGGTCATCCGGCTGCCGGCGAGCGTCTTCAGCCGATGGAACACCGCCGGCTCGAGCCGCAACGCGAACACGTCGAGCCGGAGCTGCACCGCGGTGGCGACCTTGTTGACGTTCTGTCCGCCGGGGCCCGAAGCCGCGATGAAGCTCTCCTCGGCCAAAGCCAGCGCACGGGCGACGAGCGGGTCCTCGCTATCCGGCATCGCTGAAGCCGAGCGTGGCGAACTCGGCCGGCCACGGGGCCGAAGCGACGATCGGCGGTTTGGCCTCGCGCTGCACCTCGAGGCCGACCGCGTGCAGCATCGTGCGCCACGCGCCCTTCCCGTCGCCGTAGACCGGGTCACCGAGCAGCGGGATGCCGATGCCCGATGCCGAGTGGACACGCAGCTGGTGGGTGCGGCCGGTCACCGGGCGGAACTCGACCAGCGCGCGGCCTCCGCTTTCGGCCACGACGCGCCATTCGGTCAGCGCCGGCTTGCCCTTGCGCGCGGGGATCATCCGCCAGCCCTTGTCGGCGCTGCTGATCTTGCTCAGCGCCAGTTCGACCGTGCCCTCGTTCTGCTCCGGGATGCCTGCGAGGATGCCGAGGTAGCGCTTGCTGACCTGCCGCGCCTCGAACGCGGCGGCGAAGCGCTTGAGCGCCTTGGGGTTGCGCGCGAGCAGCAGGCAGCCCGAGGTGTCGGTGTCGAGCCGGTGGACCGGCGTCGGCGGCCGCTGGAAGCCGAGCCGCAGGTCGTCGAGATGGTCCTCGAGCGAAGCCCCGCCCGCACGCGGCCGATCCATCGGCAGCCCGCCGGGCTTGTCGATCACCAGCGCTTCGCCGTCTTCGTAGAGGATGGGGATGCTCATGCGTCCCCCTAACCCGTTCGCCCTCGGATTGTCGAACACTCCGCTCGCTCGTCATCCCCGCGAAAGCGGGGACCCCGCTTTCTTTCGAACGGTCCGCTGCGGGGCGAGAACAGCGGGGCCCCCGCTTTCGCGGGGGTGACGGGGGTTGGGAGTGGCTGCAGGTATGGCTTCAAAGCCGCGCCGCTACTCTCTCAGCGCCGCCCCGATTCGCTGCATCGCTTCCTCGAGCACGGCCTCGTCGGCGGCGAAGCTGATGCGGAAGCCGTTCTTGCCGCCGAATGCGCTCGCCGCGACCACGGCCACGCCGTGCTCGAGCAAGTGCAGCGCGAGCTTGTTGTCGTCGCCGTCGAAGCGCTTCATCAGCGGGGTGGCGTCGACGAAGCAGTAGAACGCGCCGTCGGGCACCGGAGTCGACAGCCCGGGAATCGCGCGGACCGCCTGGACCACGAGGTCGCGCCGCTTGCGGAAGCGTTCGCGCCAGTCGTCGAGGAAGTCCTGCGGCCCTTCGAACGCGGCGACCGCGGCGGCCTGGCTGACCGCGGCCGGGTTGCCGCTCGAGTTCGACTGCAGCCGTCCCATGGCCTCGATCAGCCAGGCCGGGCCGGTGGCGACGCCGATGCGGAAGCCGGTCATCGCATGGCTCTTGGAGACGCCCGAGACGGTGCACACGCGGTCGGCGAGGTCGGGGTAGAGCGCGGCCAAGGTGGCGTGCTTCTCGCCGGTGTAGATCAGCGGCGCGTAGATGTCGTCGGACAGCACCAGCACGCGCGGGTGCCGGCGCAGCACATCGGCGATCCCGCGCAGCAGTTCGGCCGGGTACACCGCGCCCGTCGGATTGCCCGGGCTGTTGAGCAGCAGCCAGTTGGTCCGCGGGGTGATCAGCGCCTCGAAGTCGCTCGGCTCGAAGCGGAACCCGTGGTGCGGGTGAGTCACCAGCGGCACGACCTTGCCGCCCATGAAACGCACCATCTGCGGATAGCTGACCCACCACGGGCTCGGCACGATGACCTCGTCGCCCTCGCTGACGGTGGCCGCGAGCGCCTCGAAGATCGCCTGCTTGCCGCCGGCGGTGACGATCACGTCCTCGGGCCGGGTCTCGATCCCGAGGTCGCGCTTGAAGTGCAGCGCGGCCGCCCGCTTGAGCGCGAGCGTGCCGGTCACGGGCGTGTACTTGGTGTGGCCGGTGTTGAGCGCCACTTGCGCCGCGCCGAGCACGTGCTGCGGGGTGTCGAAGTCGGGCTCGCCGACCGACAGCGAGATGATGTCGCGCCCGGCTTCGCGCAGTGCGGTGGCGCGGTCGGTCATCGCCGTCGTGCCGGAGGCGGCGATGCGGCGCAGCGACAGGCTCAGGTGTTCGTGGCTCATTCGGTCAACCTCGCAGGGATCAGCCCGCGTAGCGCGTTGCCGATGAAGAAGCCGTTGGCGAGATCGGCGAGCGTGAGCTCGGCCTCCTCGGCGCGGCCTTCGGAGAGCAGCTCGCCGCGCAGGATCCCGGGCAGCAGCCCGAGCGTGGCACGCGGGGTCAGCAGCTTGCCGTCGCGCTCGACGAAGACGTTGGTGTAGGTGCCTTCGGTGACGAGGCCGTCCTCGCGCACGAACACCGCGTCGCGCGCGCCGCGGGCCTGGGCGATCGCCAGCGCTTCGGCGTGGAAGCCGCGGTCGGTGGTCTTGTGGCGCAGGCGCCAGTCGCCGGGCACCACCGGCAGCGGCAGCGCGATCACCCCGGCGACGCCTTGCTGCGGCGGGGGCAGCGGCGCGGTCTCGAGCGAGATCTCGCCGCTGCGCGCGAGCAGCAGGCGCAGCTTGGTCGGCGCCTCGAGCTCGAAGCACAGCGCCTGGATGCGGTTGCGGGTGTCGTGGCGATCGAAGGCGAAGCCGAGCTCGGCGGCGCTGGCCTTCATCCGCTCGAGATGGCGTTCGAGCCGCGGCACGCCGACGTCGGGATCGAAGCGCATCGTCTCGATCAGGTCGTGCCCGCCGGCCGCGCCACGCGCGAAGCCGCCCTTGACCACGGCTTCGCGCCACTCGGCCATGCCCTGGCTGTCGGCGACGACCGCGCCGCCGACGCCGAGCACCACCTGGTGCCGCGCGTTCTCGCCGGGGGTCAGCCGCACCGTGCGGATGGCGACGTTGAACGCGGCGTCGCCGCCGCCGTCGATCCGGCCGATCGCGCCGCAATAAGGCCCGCGCGCGTCGCGCTCGACTTCGTCGATCAGCTCCATCGCGCGAATCTTGGGCGTGCCGGTGATCGAGCCGCACGGGAACAGCGCGCGGATCATGTCGATCGCGCCCTTGCCCGGCATGAGCTCGGCGCGCACCGTGGTGACCATCTGGTGCACGGTCGGGTAGCTCTCGATCGCGAACGGCTGCTCGACGCGCACCGAGCCGGCCTCGGCCACGCGGCTGAGGTCGTTGCGCATCAGGTCGACGATCATCAGGTTCTCGGCCTTGTCCTTGACCGAGGCGGCGAGCTCGGCGGCGAGCGCGCGATCCTCCTCGTCGGTGCGGCCGCGCGGGCGGGTGCCCTTCATCGGCTTGACCTTGGCGGCGCGGCCGCGGAGGCTGAAGAACAGCTCGGGGCTGAACGACAGCAGCCAGTGCGAGCCGTCGAAGATCAATCCGCCATAGCCCGCGCCGGCCTCGGGCCGGATCGCCGCGTAGAGCGCCAGCGGATCGCCGCGCGCGGGGCCGGCGAGCGGCATCGTCAGGTTGGCCTGGTAGATGTCGCCGGCGCGAATCGCTTCCTGCAGCGCGGCAAACGCCTCGAGGTAGGCGCCGATCGAGACTTGCGGCTCGAGCGGACCGATCGAGGCGGGACCGGCTTCGGCACGCTCGGCGAGCCATTGCGGCACCTCGGCGGCGGGCACGATCGTCGCGCTGTCGAACAGCCCGAACCACAGCAGCGGCCCGTTGGCGCCGCTGCGCGCGGCGGCGCGCGGCAGCAGCCGGGGCTCGAGCGCGAGCCCGGCTTCGTACGCGAGGTAGCCCGCGAGCGTGCCGCCGCTCGCCCGCCGCGCGGCCTCGGCCGCCTCGAGCGCCGGCAGCACCTCTTCGGGACGCCGGGCGACGAAGACCTCCCGCGGGTTCTCGAACAGGTGCGCGTCGCTGGCGCCCTCCTCGCGCGCGTCGTCGAGCAGGACGAAGGGCTTGGTCTCGGCCATCGGCCCGCTCTACCGCCAAAACGGGCCTTGTCTATCGCCAGACCGCGCGCCAGACCCTGGCTGCGGCAGAAGGAGCTTGGCGATGGCGGCGATTTTCCTCGGACTCGGCGCGAACGGCGAGCGGCAGCAGCTCGATCTCGCGACCGCCAATCGTCACGGACTGATCGCGGGCGCGACCGGCACCGGCAAGACCGTGACGCTGCAGGGCCTCGCCGAGGACTTCTCCGCGGCGGGCGTACCGGTGTTCCTCGCCGACGTGAAGGGCGACCTGTCGGGCATCTGCATGGCCGGCTCGCCGACCGCCAGGAACGCCGACAAGCTCGAGGCGCGCGCCGCCGAGCTCGGCATGAGCGACTACGCCTATGCCGACAACCCGGCGGTGTTCTGGGACCTCTACGGCGAGAAGGGCCACCCGATCCGGACCACCGTTTCGGAAATGGGCCCGCTGCTGCTCGCCCGGTTGCTCGGACTCAACGAGACGCAGGAAGGCGTGCTCAACGTCGCCTTCCGCTATGCCGACGACCAGGGGCTGCTGCTGCTCGACCTCGAGGACCTGCAGGCGATGCTGGTGCACACCGCCGAGCACGCGGCCGAGCTGACGACCAAGTACGGCAATGTCTCGAAGGCCACCGTCGGCACGATCCAGCGCCAGCTGCTCGCGCTCGACAGCCAGGGCGGGGCGCTGTTCTTCGGCGAGCCGGCGCTCGAGATCGGCGACTTCATCCGCACCGACGAGCAGGGGCGCGGGATCGTCAACATTCTCGCCGCCGACAAGCTGATGCGCACGCCCAAGCTCTACGCGACGTTCCTGCTGTGGCTGCTCGCCGAGCTGTTCGAGGTGCTGCCCGAGGTCGGCGATCCCGAAAAGCCCAAGCTGGTGTTCTTCTTCGACGAGGCGCACCTGCTGTTCGACGA
>CBHWED010000060.1:0-15017 GCA_966112795.1 uncultured bacterium | reverse complement strand
TCACCGTCGCCGCCAAGATGGGCGCGCCCGATCCCGACATGAACCCGCGCCTGCGGCTCGCGGTCAACAACGCCCGCGCGGCGTCGATGCCCAAGGACAACATCCAGCGCGCGATCGACAAGGCGGCGGCGGCCGGCGGCGAGGACTACGAGGAGATCCGCTACGAGGGCTACGGTCCCGGCGGCGTGGCACTGATCGTCGAGGCGCTGACCGACAACCGCAACCGCACCGCGACCAACATCCGCACCGCGTTCTCCAAGAACGGCGGCAACATGGCGGCGAGCGGCGCGGTCAGCCACGGGTTCGAGCGCAAGGGCATGATCGAGTACCCGGCCAAGGCCGGCGACGAGGACAAGGTCATGGAGGCCGCGATCGACGCGGGCGCCGACGACGTCGAGAGCGACGACGAAGGCCACACCATCTGGACCGACATGGAGTCGCTGCACGAGGTCGCCAAGGCGCTCGAGGCCAGCCTCGGCGAGCCCGAGAGCGTCAAGCTCGGCTGGAAGCCCAACCTCTCGGTCGACGTCGCCGAAGCCGACGCGCAGACGCTGTTCAAGCTCGTCGACACGCTCGAGGACGACGACGACGTGCAGACGGTGTGGGGCAACTACGAGGTGTCCGACGCGGTCGCGGAGAAGCTCGGCTGATCATCCTCGGCCTCGATCCCTCGTTGTCGTGCACCGGCTGGGGGATCGTTCGCGCCGAAGGTTCGCGTCTCGCGCATCTCGCGCACGGTCAGATCGCGACCGACGCGAAGGCGCCGATGGCCGAGCGGCTGCACTACCTGCATGACGCGGTCTCCGCCGTGATCGCGGCGCATGCGCCGGATCGCGCGGCGGTCGAGGAAGTGTTCGTCAACAAGAACCCGCAGTCGACGCTCAAGCTGGCGCAGGCGCGCGGCGCGGTGCTCGCCGCGTGCGGGCGCGCGTCGCTGCCGGTCGCCGAGCACGCAGCACGGCTGGTCAAGAAAGCGGTGGTCGGCACCGGGGGCGCCGAGAAGAGCCAGGTCCAGGCGATGCTCAAGGTGCTGCTGCCGGGGGTCGCCATCGCCGGCGCCGATGCCGCGGACGCGCTCGCAGTGGCGATCGCCGATGCGCATCTCGGAGGAAGAGGCTGATGTTCCTGGTCGTGTTCCGCAACCGCAAGCGCGCCGACATCGACTACGCTGCGTACGAGGCAGACGCCGACCGAATGGTCGCGCTGGCACGGGCGCAATCCGGCTTCCTGACGTTCAAGAGCTATGTCGCCGACGACGGCGAGGTGGTCGCGCTGTCCGAATGGACCGACGAAGCCGCCGCCCGCGCCTGGCGCCGGGTCGCCGAGCACGCCGAAGTGCAGGGCCGCGGCCGCGCGGCCTATTACGAAAGCTACACGCTGTTCACCTGCGACAACCCGCGCACCCACGAATTCCGTCACGAGGACCAGCAATGACCATCGCCGTCTACGGCATCCCCAATTGCGACACGGTCAAGAAGGCCCGCACCTGGCTCGAGGCCCAGGGCATCGCGTACGTGTTCCACGACTACAAGAAGGAAGGCGCTGATCCGGCGAAGCTCGCCGTGTGGAGCGATGCCGTCGGCTGGGAAGCGCTGCTCAACCGCCGCGGTACGACCTTCCGCGCGCTGTCTGACGCCGACAAGGCGGATATCGATCGCGCCAAGGCGATCCGGTTGATGCAGGCCAGCCCGTCGCTGATCAAGCGCCCGGTGGTCGAGCATCCAGGCGGCCTGCTGGTCGGCTTCGTCCCCGGCGAATGGGAAGCCGCGCTCGGCTGATCCGTTCGCTGCCACGGTACCGTCATCGAACCGGTTGAAAGGGGCCGGGGTTCGAGACGGAGCGGTGCTTTGCTGAAATGGTTCGCGGCGGTATTGGCGCTGATGCTCGCCATGCCCGTTCATGCCCAGATCGTCATCGCCCATCGCGGCGCCAGCGGCGAACGGCCCGAGCACACGCTCGCGTCGTACGAGCGCGCGATCGACCAAGGCGCCGACTTCGTCGAGCCAGACCTCGTGGTGACCAGCGACGGCGTGCTCGTCGCGCGGCACGAGAACGAGATATCGGGGACGACCGACGTGGCCGATCATCCGGAGTTCGCCGCCCGCAGGACGACGAAGACCATCGACGGTGCCGAAGTCACCGGCTGGTTTGTCGAAGATTTCACCCTCGCCGAGCTGCGCACGCTGCGTGCCAGGGAGCGACTGCCGCAGATCCGCGTGGCCAACACGCGCTTCGACGGGCTGTTCACGATCCCGACGTTGGCCGAAGTCATCGCTCTGGTGCGGGCCAAAGAGGCCGAGACCGGACGGCGGATCGGGATCTATCCGGAGCTCAAGCATCCCTCGTTCATGGCCGAGCACGGCCACGACGTCGTCGCGCTGCTGGTCGCGCAGCTGCACGCAGCCGGTTATCGCGGCGCCGACGAGCCGGTGTTCATCCAGTGCTTCGAGGTCGGCCCGCTGGTCCGCCTCAAGCGGCTGACCGAGCTGCGGCTGATCCAGCTCGTCTCGGCCGACGGCGGCCCGGCGGACAAGCCCGGGCTGACGTACGCGGCGATGCTCGAACCCGGTACGCTCCCGGCGATCGCCGCCTATGCCGACGGCCTCGGCGCCGAGATCGCGCTGATCCTCGAGCCCGACGGCACGGCCACCGGCCTGACGGCGGCGGCGCACCAGGCTGGCCTGCAGGTCCATGCCTGGACCTTGCGCCGGGAGAACGCCTTTCTCCCGCCGGCCTTGCACCGTGGCGATGATCCGGCCGCCATCGGCGACTACGCCGCGCTGTGGCGCCTCCTCGCCGCGGCAGGCGTCGACGGGGTCTTCACCGACAATCCGGCCGAAGCCGCGGCGGCGCTCGGGCGATAGCCGCTTTCGGCCCGTCTTCCCTGACTTGAGCGAAGCCGCCAAGCCGGATATCGACTCCGCACGGCGTTGCGCGCGAACGAGGGCGATCCTCGCGCTGGCAGCGCCCCGGGGGTTGAGCACGCAAGGGGGCGTGCTGGCCGGCTTCGGTGCCGGCATGGGGAGGCAGCGCTGGAGATGATTCTCGACAGTCAGACATTGCTCATCGTCGAATGGATCGCGGCGACGCTCGGGGTGATCAACATCAGCCTGCTGATCTTCCGCAGCGTGTGGAACTTCCCGTTCGGCATCGCCATGGTCGCGCTCTACATCTTCGTGTTCTACGAAGAGCGGCTCTACGCCGAGGCCGGGCTGCAGGTGTTCTTCATCCTCGCGCAGGCGTGGGGCTGGTGGATGTGGATCCGGGTGGGCGGCGAGGACAACCGGGTCCCGGTGCGCTGGCTCGACTGGCCGAGCCGGGCGGTGTGGCTGATGGTCACCGCCGCGGTGAGCGTCAATCTCGGCTGGGTGCTCTACCGCTTCACCAACGCCGTGCTGCCCTATGCGGATTCGGCGATCGCCGGGGCCAGCGTCGCAGCGCAGATCCTGCTCGGCTTCCGCCGGATCGAGAACTGGCTGATCTGGATCGCCATCGATGTCGCGTCGATCGCGCTCTACATCAACCGCGGGCTCTACCCGACGGCCGGGCTCTACGGCGGCTTCCTCGTGCTGTCGCTGATCGGCCTGCGCGAATGGATCACCGCGGAACAGCGCGCGCGGGCCGCGGCGCGCGCGTGATCCGCGTCTGCCTGCACGGGGCGGAAAGCACTGGCAAATCGACCCTCGCACCGAAGCTCGCGGCGCGCTTCGCCTGCCCGGTGGTCGACGAATACGGGCGGGCTTACGCCGAAACCCACGGCACCGACTTCACCATGGCCGACCTCCTCGCGATCGCCCGCGAGCAAGACCGGCTGATGCGCGCAGCGGCTGCCTTACGCCTGCCACTGCTGCTGCTCGACACCGACCCGCTGATGACCGCCGCCTGGGCCGAGATGCTGTTCGGCACAGTGCCCGACGTGCTGCTCGGCTACGAAAAGGCCGAGCACTACCTGCTGTTCTCGCCCGACGTGCCGTGGGAGGCCGACGGCACCCGCCTGTTCGGGACCGAAGCCGAACGCGCCCGCTTTGCCGCGCTCGCCGAGGACATGCTCGTGCGGACCGGCGTCTCCTATCGGCGGATCGGCGGCGACTGGGCCGAGCGTGAGCGCGCGGCCGCCGCGGCGATCGCAGCGCTGCTCTAAGCCTTGCGGGCCGTGACGATGTAGTTGAGCGACAGGTCGCTCGAGAGGTGCAGGCCCTTCAGCGGCGACCAGGCGATCCCGCGCGGCTCGCCCATCGCCAGGCCCGCCTCGGCGAGCGGCTCGCGCAAGTCGTCGGGGGTGACGAAGTCGTCCCAGTGATGCGTGCCCTTGGGCACCTGGCCCAGCGCCTCGGCAGCACCGACCAGCAGCAGGCGCGACTGCGCGGTGCGGTTGGGAGTCGACAGCACCATGAGCCCGTCGGCAACGAGATGTCGCGCCAGCTCGGCAACGAACGCGGGCTTGTCGGCGACATGCTCGAGCACCTCGAGCGAGGTGACGAGGTCGAACCCGCCGAGCCCGAGCGTGCCCAGCTCGCCGGCGACGTAGCGAATATCGAGCCCGGCGCGCTCGCTGTGATGCGCGGCCGCCTCGACGTTCGCGGGAGCCGCGTCGACCCCGGTGACTTCGGCGCCGAGCCGCGCAAGCGGTTCGCACAGCAGCCCCGCGCCGCAGCCGACGTCGAGCGCCGCCTTGCCCGCGAGCGGCCGCATGCCCGTGACATCGCCGCCCCAGTGGAGGTCGATCGCCTCGCGAATGAACCCGAGCCGCACCGGGTTCAACCGGTGCAGCATCGCCGAGCTCCCCTTCGGGTCCCACCAGTCCTTGGCCAAGGCGGCGAAATGGGCCGCTTCCTCGGGCCGGATGGTTGCATTTGCGACAGTTGCATCGGGCATGCCTCCCCCCTAACAGCGCGCGGAACTCGAAACCAGCAGGAGCGCATTTCTTGGCTCGCATCGTGATGAAATTCGGCGGCACCTCGATGGCCGGGACCGAGCGCATCCGGCGCGTGGCCAATATCGTGCGCAAGCAGCAGGCCGCCGGGCACGAAGTCGCGGTGGTCGTCTCCGCGATGGCCGGCGAGACCGACCGGCTGGTCAACTTCTGCCGCGAGGCCAACCCGCTCTACGACCCCGCCGAGTATGACGTGGTCGTCGCCAGCGGCGAGCAGGTCACCAGCGGCCTGCTCGCGCTGACGCTCCAGGCGATGGGCTGCAAGGCGCGCTCGTGGCTCGGCTGGCAGATGCCGATCAACACCGTCGAGGCCCACGCCAAGGCGCGCGTCACCTCGATCGATTCCGACGCGCTGCTCGCCTCGATGGCGGCCGGCGAGATCGCGGTGATCCCGGGCTTCCAGGGCCTCAGCGCCGAAGGACGGGTGACCACGCTCGGCCGCGGCGGCTCGGACACCTCGGCGGTCGCCGTGGCGGCGGCGATCAAGGCCGATCGCTGCGACATCTACACCGACGTCGACGGGGTCTACACCACCGACCCGCGCATCGTCGCCCGCGCGCGCAAGCAGAAGTACGTCACCTACGAAGAGATGCTCGAGCTGGCCTCGGTCGGCGCCAAGGTGCTGCAGACCCGCTCGGTCAGCCTGGCGATGAAGGAAGGCGTGCGCGTGCAGGTCCTCTCGAGCTTCATCGACGACGATGCCCCCCCTGCAGACGATCTCCCCGGCACGATGATCGTCTCCGACGAGGAAATGGAAGGTTTGAACATGGAAAGCCAGCTGGTCACCGGCATCGCGCACGACAAGAACGAGGCGCGCGTCGTGCTCACCCGCGTGCCCGACCGGCCGGGCGCGGTCTCGGCGATCTTCAGCCCGCTGGCCGAGGCGGCGATCAACGTCGACATGATCATCCAGAACGTCGGGCGCGACAAAGGCGAGACCGACGTGACCTTCACCGTGCCGCAGGCCGACCTGGCCCGCGCGCAGGCGCTGCTCGAGGACCGCCGCGAGACGATCGGCTTCAACCGCATCATCACCGACAGCAAGGTGGCCAAGATCTCGGTCGTCGGCGTCGGCATGCGCAGCCACGCGGGCGTCGCGGCGACGATGTTCAAGTCGCTCGCCGACCGCGGGATCAACGTCCAGGCGATCTCGACCAGCGAGATCAAGATCTCGGTGCTGATCGACGAGGACGAGACCGAGCTCGCGGTGCGCGTGCTGCACACCGCCTACGGGCTCGATTCCGACGATCCGGCCGAGTGAGCGCCGCCTCCTAGGATCGCACGCTCGCCCGGGCCGTTTCCTCCTGCACGGAGTGCAGGTGGACGATGGCCACGGAGCTGCTTCACGATCGCAACCGCGCGTTCGGGCTCGCCGGCGCGATCGGCGTGCACGTGCTCGCGATCGCCGGGTTGCTGCTCGTGCGCAACCCGGGGGCCCCGCCGGAGGCCCCCGCGCCAGCCCTGGTAGCCGTGTCGCTGCGCGAGCCGCCGCCCCCTCCACCCCCGCCGCCGCCGGAGAAGGTCGCCAAGCCCGCCGCGCCGGCACCGGCAAGCCGCGGCAAGCGCCAAGCCCCTTCGCCCCCCGAGCCGCCGATCGTGCTCGCTTCGCCGACCCCGGCCGCGCCGTCGGTCGATCCCGGCTCGGGCTCGGGCAGCGGGTCGGGCACGGGCGCTGGTTCGGGTACCGGACAGGGTGGATCCGGCACGGGCGACGGCGGCGGTGCGGCGACGATGCCGGTCCGTCTTGCCGGGGCGCTGACCAATGACGACTACCGCCGCACGCGCCCGCCTCCGGGCGCCGCCGGCACGGTCGTGGTCAGCTATCGCATCCGCACCGACGGCCGCGTCGATCGCTGCACCGTGCTGCGCTCGAGCAGCTATGCCGCGCTCGACGAGGCCACCTGCCGCCTGATCGAGCAGCGGTTTCGCTACTCACCCGCGCGCGACGCCGCGGGGCGGGCGATCGATTGGGAAGTGCGCACCGATTACACGTGGCGGCCGCGCTGATCCCACCATCCGCCGCACGAGAGGCGCAGTTCGCCGCAGATAGTCCTAGGGGATTATTACCACTTTGATTTCGGCGGAAACCTGACCAGCCAATCCACGTTGGGACGCTCGGGAGGCCAATCCGTTCGCCGGATGGGCGGTGCTGCCGCCCTCACTGGCTTCGAGGTGGAGAAGCATCATGAAGAGAGCCGTACTTTCGCTGGTGGCAGTCGCCGCCCTGCCCCTCGCCGCGTGCACCACCGCGGCCGACAACGACACGCTCGCCAGCGCCGGCACCGGAGCCGTGATCGGCGCTGCCGGCGGCGCGGGCGTCGCCGCCATTGCCGGCGGTGACCTGCTCACCGGGGCTGCCATCGGCGCCGCGGTCGGCGGCCTTGCCGGCGCGGTCTGGGCCGACCGCAACAACGACGGCGTGGCCGACGGCTATGTCTACAATGGCCAGTACTATGAAGGCGAGCCGAGCGGCTCTTACCAGCAGGCTGCGGCCACCCGTTGCGGTCCGTCGGTCGGCGGTTCGGCGGCGACCGGCGCGGCGGTCGGTGGCGCGGCAGGCGCCGGCGCGGGCGCGCTCATCGGCGGCCTCGGCGTGCTCGAGGGCGCGGTGATCGGCGCGGCGGTCGGCGGTCTTGCCGGCGCGGTCTGGGCCGACGCCAACAATGACGGCTGCGTCGACGGCTATGTCCGCGAAGGCCAGTACTACTACGGCAGCCCGGTCGTCCAACCGACCAACGTCGCCTATACCGGCGAACGCGGCTGAACCCCGGGGCCATCGAGCGGAGCATGGGCAGCACGAGAAGGGAGCACATGCTCCGTTTGATGGGTCCGGTCCTGGCGGCGGCGCTGTGCGCGTCGCTGCCCCAGGCCGCCCTGGCACAAGGCCGCGGGCAGGCGACCAGCCAGTCCTCGGGCCTCCAGCGCGAAATCGCCGACCGCGCCGGCAACGACTTGCGCGCGTTCTACGCGGCCCGCGGCAACCGGCCGCTGTGGCTCAACGAATTCGGTCGGCCGTCGGGCGCGGCTGCGATGCTGATGAGCCACCTGCGCACTGCGCAGTTCGACGGCGTCGATCCGGAGGCCCTCAAGTTCAGCAAGCTGGCCAAGCAGGTCGACAAGGCGCGCCGCGGCGACACCGAGGACGTCGCCAAGGCCGAAGTCGCGCTGTCGAGCGCGTTCGCCACCTATGTCCGGGCGATGCGCGCGGCCGGGCGCGAGCAGATGATCTACGAGAGCGCCGCGCTTGCGCCGGTCGTGCCGACCACGCGCGCCGCGCTCGAGGCCGCGGCCGCCTCGGCCGACGGACTCGAGGACTACGTCGCCGAGATGCGCTGGATGCATCCGCTCTACGCGCCGCTGCGCGATGCGATGGAGGACATTCGCTTCTCCGAGAACCAGCGCCGGCAGATGGCGACCAATCTCGCGCGCATCCGCGCGATCCCGGCCATGCCGAGCGGGCGCCACATCCTCGTCGATGCGGCGAGCGCGACGCTGTGGATGTACGAGGACGGCAAGCCGGTCGATTCGATGCGCGTGGTCGTCGGCAAGCCCGAGCTGCAGACGCCGATGATGGCCGGGTTCATCCGCTACGCGATCCTCAACCCCTACTGGCAGGTCCCCGACGACCTCGTGCAGACGACGATCGCCGACAACGTGCTCAAGCGCGGCGTCGGCTACTTGCGCAGCGGCGGCTACCAGGTCCTCGCCGACTGGCGCGACGACGCACCGCTGGTCGATCCGGCGACGGTCGATTGGCACGCGGTGCACGAAGGCCGCGCCAAGGTCCATGTGCGCCAGCTCCCCGGCGGCAGCAACTTCATGGGCAAGGTCAAGTTCGAGTTCCCCAACCCGCACGGGATCTACCTGCACGACACGCCCGACAAGGACCTGATGAACCGCGACGCGCGGCAGCTCAGCTCGGGCTGCGTGCGGATGCAGGACGCGGCCAAGATGCACCGCTGGCTGATGGGCACGCCGCTGCCGGCGCGCGTGCGCGGCGGCCCCGAGCAGGTCGAGCCGCTGCCCGAGATGGTGCCGATCTACATCACCTACCTGACCACGCTGCCCAGCGGCGGGCAGATCGCGTTCCACGACGATCCCTACCACCGCGACGGAACGACCCAGCTCGCCGCAGTTGACGACGGGGCACGGGCCGATAGGCCTTAGGCCGCATCGCGCAAGGAGGGACCATGCAGACACGCCGACTGGGACGCAGCGGACCCGAGGTTTCGGCTATCGGCCTCGGCTGCATGGCGATGTCGGGGATGTACGGTCCCGCGGACCGCCAGGAGGCGGTGGCGACGATCCATGCGGCGCTCGACGGCGGGATCACGCTGTTCGATACCGGCGACTTCTACGGCATGGGCCACAACGAGCTGCTGCTCGCCGAGGCACTGCGCGGTGTTCCCCGCGACTCCTACCTGCTCAGCGTCAAGTTCGGCGCGCAACGCGACCCCGGCGGCGGCTGGCTTGGCTACGACGCGCGGCCGCAGGCGGTGAAGACCTGGCTCGCCTATACGCTGCAGCGCCTCGGCACCGATTACATCGACATCTATCGTCCGGCCCGGCTCGATCCCGACGTGCCGATCGAGGAGACCGTCGGCGCGATCGCCGAATGCATCGAGGCCGGCTGGGTGCGCCATGTCGGCCTGAGCGAGGTCGGTGCCGAAACGCTGCGCCGGGCGAGCGTGGTCCATCCGATCTGCGACCTGCAGATCGAGTACGCGCTGACCACCCGCGGCATCGAGCGCGCGGTGCTCCCTGCCTGCCGCGAGCTCGGCATCGGCGTGACCGCCTACGGGGTGTTCAGCCGCGGCTTGCTGACCGGCGGCTGGACGCCCGGACCCCAGGCGCCGGGCGACTTCCGCGCCCATGCTCCGCGCTTCCAGGGGGATGCTGGCGCGCGCAACCTCGCGGTTGCCGCCAAGCTCGACGAGATCGCCGCGAGCTTCACCCTCACGGCCGGCCAGCTCGCACTCGCCTGGGTGCTCGCACAAGGTGAGGACATCGTGCCGCTGGTCGGGGCGCGCCGGCCCGTGCGGGTGGCCGAGGCGGTGGCGGCGCTCGAGGCCGAGTTGACCGCGGACCAGCTTGCCGCGCTCGAAGCCGCGATCCCGCCCGACGCGATCGAGGGCGAGCGCTACGCGCCGGCGCAGATGGCGATGCTCGATTCGGAGCGCTAGCCGCGCGCGATCGCGGCTTGCTCGCCGGGCCGTCCATCGCTAAGGGCGCGCTCCCGCTCGCGGATCGACCGCGGGGGATGTTGCCGAGGAGGCCGTACGATGTTTGCAGTCATGCTGCCTCCGGGTGGGTCCGAACGCAGGCCAACCCTGCTGCGCGTCATCCGTAAGTCGAACGCCGGCCGCAGCTGATCCGCCCCGCTAGGGCGGCCTGCGCCAGGCCGTCCGAGGGGCATCCTCATGTATCTCCGTTTCACCGTGCCCGGCACGGTCACGCGTGCGCGCGTGGCTCCGGGCCCGTTCCGTCTGGCCAGCGCGCTCTACTGGAGCGGCGACCACGAGCACGATCCCGTGCTCGCGGCGCTGCGCCTCGAGTTCGACTGGTTCAACACCTGGCTGCCGGTGCCGCGGCGCTTCGGCGTCGTGTCCAGGAGCCGCCACTGGTACGACGGCATCTGCTGGTTCCGCGATGACGCGCGCGAGATGGTCGGCCACGGCCACACGCTTGCCGCGTTGCTCGAGGCCTGCGGCGTGCCGGTCGAACGGAGCTGGACCCGCGATCCGGGCCAGATCCTCTATCGCGACCGCTTCCAGGTGGTCGCCAAGCCGGAGCGCTCGCTGCTCCACTGATCAACATGCCCCGGCAGGTACAGGCCTGCCGGGGATTGGCCACAGGAGGCTACCATGACCAGACATCGCGATCCCGACGCCCTGCCGTGCTTTCGAACGGACCTCGAAACGGCGTAGGGGCTATCCGAGCGAGACGCGCGTCAAGCGCGGCTTCCGCACGATCAAGGGCGGCACCGTCGAGCTCATCGAGAAGCTCGGCCGCAACGACCCGTGCCCGTGCGGTTCGGGGAAGAGGTTTCAGGCGCTGCTGCCTCGCCTCGGGCCGGTTTCGATGGCGCGGAGCGCAAGGACTACTGGCGCTGACCGACCGGCATGCCGTGCACAACTATTCGGTGGTCTTGCCGTCGAAGTGCTCGTGCGCCCCATGCGCATCCTCACACGTCTTGTGCACCGTGCCGTCGACGTGCTCGGGCGGGGCGTAGATCGTGTAGAGCTTGAGCGGGGCGGTGCCGGTCGCCTTGACGTTGTGCCGCGCGCCCTGCGGCACGATGATGCCGTCGTCATCGCGGACCGCGTGGTCGACGCCGTCGATCGAGACCACGCCCTCGCCCGATTCGACGCGGAAGAACTGGTCGCGGTCAGGGTGGACCTCGGCGCCGATCTCCTCGCCCGGGTTGATCGACATGACCACCAGCTGGAGGTTGTGCCCGGTGTAGAGCACGCGCCGGAAATCGTCGTTGTCGAGCGTCGCCCGCTCGATGTCGTCGACATAGCCTTTCATCGGTTTCTCCTGCCTCTTGACCACGAAACGCGCGGCAGCGGTTCGGTTCCTCGGCGACCCATGCAATTCCCCCTGTGACCGGCAGCCGGGCACAGGGGGAAAGCAGCCGGAGGAGGGGGCTCCGGCATCGTGTCATGCGCGGTCAGTCGAACCGGCCGGCGTTCATCACCTTGGTCCACGCCTTGACGAAGTCCTTGACGAACTTCTCCTCGCCGCCCTTCTCGGCATAGACCTCGGACTGCGCGCGCAGCTCGGCGTTCGAGCCGAAGATCAGGTCGGCGCGCGTCGCCCGCCAGGTCTCGTGGCCGCCGGCGCGGTCGGTGGCGATGTATTCCTCGCCGTTCGAGCCGTCGACCGCCTTCCACACGTTGGTCATGTCGAGCAGGTTGACGAAGAAGTCGTTGGTCAGCTGGCCCGGGCGCTTGGTGAAGTGGCCGTGGCCACGCTCGCCATGGTTGGCGCCGAGCACGCGCAGCCCGCCGACCAGCACGACCATCTCGGGCACCGAGAGGCCGAGCAGGCTGGCGCGATCGAGCATCATCTCCTCGACCTTCACGGCGAGCTTCTTCTTGCCGACGTAGTTCCTGAACGCGTCGGCCTCGGGCTCCATCACCGCGAAGCTGTCGGCGTCGGTCTGCTCCGCGGTCGCGTCGCCGCGGCCGCCGGTGAACGGCACGTTCGTGGCGCCCGCCTTCTCGAGCGCCACCACGCCGCCGAGCACGATCGCGTCGGCCATGCTGAGGTTGCCGCGCAACCCGTCGAGCGTCGAGAGGACCTTGCCGAGGATGGCCGGCTCGTTGACCTCCCAGTCCTTCTGCGGTGCGAGCCGCACGCGCGCACCGTTGCTGCCGCCGCGGTAGTCGGACTTGCGGTAGGTCGAGGCCGAGGCCCAGGCCGCCTTGATCAGCTCGCTGACGGTCAGCCCGCTCGCCGCGATCTTGTCCTTGACCGCCCGGACATCGGCGTCCGAGGGCGCGGTGCCCTTCGGAACCGGGTCCTGCCAGATCAGGTCCTCAGCCGGGACTTCCGGGCCGAGGTAGCGGGCCTTCGGGCCCATGTCGCGGTGGGTAAGCTTGAACCAGGCGCGCGCGAAGGCGTCCTTGAACGCCTCGTGGTCGTTCCTGAACCGTTCGCTGATCGCGCGATAGGCCGGATCGCGCTTGAGCTGCATGTCCGCGGTGGTCATCATCGTCGGGACCTTGCGGCCCGGGACATGCGCGTCGGGCGCCATGTCCTCTTCCTTCTGGTTGATCGGCTGCCACTGGTTGGCGCCCGCCGGGCTCTTCACCAGCTCGTAGTCGTAGTCGAGCAGCAGGCGGAAGTAGTTCTCGGTCCACTCGCGCGGCGTGTTGGTCCACGCGCCCTCGATGCCGCTGGTCACGGTATGCTCGCCGATGCCGCCGCTCTCGTGGCCGCTGACCCAGCCGAAGCCCTGCGCGGCAAGGTCGGCACCCGCGGGTGCCGCGCCGAGCAGCGAGGCGTCGCCGTTGCCGTGCGCCTTGCCGAAGGTATGCCCGCCAGCGGTGAGCGCGACGGTCTCCTCGTCGTTCATCGCCATGCGCGCGAAGGTTTCCTTGAGGTCGCGCGCCATGCCCTCGTCGTCATGCGGGTTGCCCTGCGGGCCTTCGGGATTGACGTAGATCAGGCCCATCTGGATCGCGGCCAGCGGGCCTTCGATCTCGTGGAACCCGTGCTCGGGGGCGATGCGGGTCTGCACGCCCTCGTTGACCCACTTGTCCTCCGAGCCCCAGTAGATGTCGCGCTCGGGCTCGAACACGTCGGCGCGGCCGCCGCCGAAGCCGAAGGTCGGGCCGCCCATGCTCTCGATCGCGACATTGCCGGTGAGGATCAGCAGGTCGGCCCAGGAGATGGCCTTGCCGTACTTCTGCTTGATCGGCCACAGCAGGCGGCGGGCCTTGTCGAGGTTGCCGTTGTCGGGCCAGGAATCGAGCGGGGCGAAGCGCTGCTGGCCGCTGTTGGCGCCGCCGCGGCCGTCGGCCGTGCGATAAGTCCCCGCGGCGTGCCACGCCATGCGGATGAAGAACGGACCGTAGTGGCCGTAGTCAGCCGGCCACCACGGCTGGCTGTCGGTCATCAGCGCCTTGAGGTCTTCCTTCAGCGCCCAGTAGTCGAGCGTCTTGAACGCTTCGGCGTAGTCGAAGTCTTCGCCGTGCGGGTTGGTCGAACCGTTGGGATTGAGGATCTCGGTCGCCAGCATCTCGGGCCACCAGTCCTTGTTGGTCCGGCCGAGCAGCGCGCGCACGCCGCCATCGCCATGGGGAACCGGGCAGCCGCCTTCAATCGAGCCAGTCTTCGCGTCCATGATCCGTCTCCTGAGTGGTTTTTCGAGTCTTGTAGGGAGGCTAACTCCAACGCTGCATCGGGAAAAACGATGAACCTTCGTCACTAAGTGCGAGATTTCCGATTAATCGTGCGGGATTTCCCGCAACGGTTGCGGACTTGCCGCCAAGGCTTGCCAGCCCTAAGCGGCGGCGCGATGACATCCTATCCCAAGACCAGCCACCTCATGCAGCGTGGCACGGACTTTCTCGGCAGCGAATACGCGATCCTGTGCGGCGCGATGAGCTGGGTTTCCGAGCGCAACCTCGTTTCGGCGATCAGCAACGCCGGCGGCTTCGGCGTGATCGCCTGCGGGGCGATGACCCCCGAGCTGCTCGACACGGAGATCGCCGGCACGAAGTTGCTGACGAGCAAGCCGTTCGGGGTAAACCTGATCACCATGCACCCGCAGCTGTTCGAGCTGATCGAGGTCTGCGGCAAGCACGGGGTCGGCCATGTCGTGCTCGCCGGCGGCATCCCGCCGAAGGGCAGCGTCGAGGCGATCAAGAGCTTCGGCGCCAAGGTCATCGTGTTCGCGCCGACGCTGGCGCTGGCCAAGAAGCTGCTGCGCTCGGGCGGCGACGCGCTGGTGATCGAGGGCTCGGAGGCCGGCGGCCACATCGGCCCGGTGGCGACTTCGGTGCTCGCGCAGGAGTTCCTCCCCGCGCTCGCCGACGAGCACCTGGTGTTCGTTGCCGGCGGCATCGGCCGCGGCGAGGCGATCGCCGGCTACCTCGAGATGGGCGCGGTCGGCGTGCAGCTCGGCACGCGCTTCGCCTGCGCCGCCGAGTCCATCGCCCACCCGGCTTTCAAGAAGGCGTTCTTCCGCGCCGGCGCGCGCGACGCGATCGCCTCGGTGCAGATCGACGCCCGCCTGCCGGTGATCCCGGTGCGCGCGCTCAAGAACAAGGGCACCGAGGAGTTCGCCGCCAAGCAGCGCGAGGTCGCGCTGCTGCTCGACCAGGGCAGCGTCGACATGAACGAGGCGCAGCTGCGCATCGAGCACTTCTGGGCCGGCGCCTTGCGCCGCGCGGTGATCGACGGCGACGTCGAGAACGGCTCGCTGATGGCCGGCCAGTCGGTCGGCATGGTCACCCAGGAAGAACCGGTTGCGGCGATCATCGCCGCGTTGCTGGCCGAGAGCGAAGCCGCGCTCAACCGGCGCTAGCCATCCCCTGACATGAAAAGGGGCGGCGGAAGATCCGCCGCCCCT
>CBHWED010000059.1:0-15026 GCA_966112795.1 uncultured bacterium | reverse complement strand
CCCGGCCCGCCTCCCCACCCGCCGCCGCCCCCCCCCCCCCCGCGTCGCCCCCCCCAACGGGGGTCCCCCGCTTTTCCTTCCGGCGCAGCGCCGGAACGATAGCGGGGCCCCCGCCTTCGCGGGGGCGACGAGGGAAGCGCCGATGCACCTGCGCGCACCCGCCGAGGCGGCAAGCCTCTCCCGGGGAGGGCTCCCACATGATCGACATCGCGCTTGCGACAGGCGACCTTGTGCGCGTGGTCGAAGCGCAGGCGGAAAACCGGCAGCAGCGGTAGGCGCGGCGCCCGGCAAAAAACCGTTTTCCTACATGCCCACTCGTGCGTAATAGACCTGATTCGCGTTTTGTTCTCATCTTGGGAGAAGCGAATCATGGACCACTCCAATCCCTCCACCACGGTCCGCCACGACGGCTGGACCGAAGCCCGCAGGACCGCGTTCCTCGAGCACCTCGCCGCCTGCGGCAACGTGCGCGCGGCCAGCGCACGAGCAGGCATGTCGCACGAGGCCGCCTATCGCCTGCGCCGGCGCGACGCGCTGTTCGCGCGCGGCTGGGACGCGGCGCTGGTCCTGGCCCGCGGGGCGAGCGCCGAAGTGCTCGCCTGCCGTGCGCTCGACGGCGTCGAGGAGGAGGTCTGGCACCGCGGCGAGCTGGTCGGCACGCGCCGGCGCTACGACACCCGGCTGCTGCTCGCGCACATGGCCCGGCTCGACAGGCTCGCCGAAAGCGAACGCGCGAGCGAGGACGCCGCGCGCTTCGACGAGCTGCTCGCGCTCCTCGCCGGCGTCAAACCCAACGAGGAGCTGGTGGTCGACGAGGACGGCCTGCCGCTGTCGCGCGCGAAGAACATCGAGCTCGCGATGTCGGTGGCACGCGACATCGCCGCCGATGCCGCGCAGGAGGACGGCGATTTCAAGCCCGACCCCGCCGCGCCCTTCCTCGCCGCCACCGAAGCGGCCGTGTGGTGGGACGATTGGCGCAACCTGGCGCACGCGGCGGTCGACCGGCTCCTCGGCGAACCCGCCGATGGAACCCCGTCAACTGTGTCAACTTCGCCCCTTGCAGCCACGCCCGCGCGCGGGCAGCCTGAAGCGTCAGGGAGAGGGACATGTTGATGGCATTTCGAATTGTCGCCGGCCTCGCGGCAGCCATGCTTGCCGCGCCGACTCTCGCGCAGGACGCGGCGCCCGGTCCCTCGCCGGCGACCGTGGCGATGCGCTGGCAGTGGCTCAATCCCGAGATCAACAGCTTCACCTTCCGCGACACCGACCGGGTGTTCGAATCCCGTCCGGTCGCGCGCTCGGGGGCGGTCTCGGAGCTGCCGCGCGGCCCGGCGATGACGATGCCGTCGATCGCGTTCGGCGGCGAGACCCGCGGCTACGAGCGGTTCGCCGAGGACACCTTCACCAACGCGCTGCTGGTGATCCGCGACGGCAGGATCGTGTTCGAGGACTATCGCAACCGGTCCGACGCGGCGGCGCACTTCATCGGCTTCTCGATGTCGAAGACGATCACCGCGATGCTCGTCGGCGTGGCGCTCGAGCAAGGCAAGATCGCCTCGCTCGACGATCCGGTGACCCGGTACCTGCCCGAGCTCGCGGGCACCGGCTACGACGGCGCCACGCTGCGCCAGGTCATGCAGATGCGCTCGGGGGTCGATTACCAGGAGCGCTACGACTTCGGCGAGCACCCGAGCTTCGCCGGCCGGCTGCACGAGCAGGCGATCGTGCTCAACAGGATGCGCTTCGCCGAAGGCGCGCGCGAGACCAGGCGGGCCAACGCGCCCGGCAGCACGTTCAACTACTCGACGCTCGACACTTTCGTGATCGGCTGGGTGCTCGAGCGCGCCACGGGCACGAGCCTCGCGGCATACACGCAAGCCAACCTGTGGGGTCCGCTCGGCGCCGAAGCCGACGGGTTCTGGCTCGCCGACGGCCCGCCGGGCGCGGGGCGCGAGCTTTCGGGCATGGGCTACAACGCCACGCTGCGCGACTTCGGCCGGCTCGGCCAGCTCCTGCTCGACGGCGGCAAGCGCGGGGGGCAACAGGTCCTGCCCGCAGGCTGGGTCGAGCAGATGACGCGCATGGCCCCGACCGGCCAGCCGATGCCCGGCTACGGCCTGTTCACCTGGCAGGTCGACGACGAGCCCGGCGCGTTCTCGGCCGTCGGCCTCGCCGGACAGTTCATCTACGTCCACCCGCAAAGCCGCACGGTGATCGTCAAGCTCAGCTTCTACCCGCCGGCCGAGCCCGAGCATGTCCGGCCCGAGACCATGGCGTTCTTCCAGGCGGTCGCCCACACGCCGACCCCGCGCTAGGAAGGGCCGAAGCGAGCCCTCAGCCCGACGAACCGCCCGCCGCGTTCGCCTCCCGGCTGGTCGGATCGCGATTCCGTTAGCCCCTTCCGTGGCTTAGCAGGGCGGCACGGGGGCCGACGGGAGGACGTACGATGGTCGCGCAGCCCGCTTTTGCGAGCAGCTTGTCTCCGCTTCATCCGGGCGCGCAAGTGCGCCAGGATCTCGAATGGCTCCGCGCCAGCGCCCTGGCGCAAGCGCGCCTGCAGCTCGCGGTGCTTTCGGGCAACCGCCGCCGCGCGCTCGAGCAGATCGATCGGCTGGTCGGCATCGACCGCCAGCTCGAGCGCCTCGCCCGCGGCGAGAGCACGCCGGCCGCCGCGGCGCTCGCCGCCGAGCTCGACGACCAGCGGCTCGCCATCGCCAGCGAGAAGCTCGCGCTGACCTCGGAAATCGTGATGCCGCGGCTCGAGCCCGCGTTCGGCGCGGGCATGGGCGCGGCGCTGGCGCCCGACGAGCAAGTCGAGATCGTCGAGGACCACGTGCTCAAGAGCCGCCTCGTGCACGTGCTCTTGTGGTGCGCCGGCTTCCTCATCCTGTGCACCGCCGTCGCCGTCGCGGCGATCGTCGGGCTCTAGCAGTCCCCCTCCCGTCCCGGCGAAGGGCGGGAGGCGTCGGGGGTGGGCCATTGGGTCGTTAGGCCCACCCCCGGCACACTAGGCGGCGACCGCCGCTTTCGCGTCGGCCAGCACCAGCTCGGCGCCCTTCTCGGCGATCATGATGGTCGGCGCGTTGGTGTTGCCCGAGCTGATCTTGGGCATGACCGAAGCGTCGATCACCCGCAGCCCCTCGACCCCGCGCACGCGCAGCTGCGGGTCGAGCGGGAAGCGCTCGTCGCCCATCGCGACGGTGCCGACGCAGTGGTACAGCGTGCCGCCGGCGAGCTTGGCATAGGCGAGCATGTCCTCGTCGCTCTCGCCGAACGGATCGCCCGGCTCCTTCATGTACGGCTGCAGCGCCGGCTGCTGCCAGATCTTGCGGATCAGCTTGAGCTGGTCGACCACGCTCGCCTTGTCGAGCGGGTCCGACAGGTAGTTCGGCACGATCTTGGGCCGCGCGGTGCCGTCGGGCGACTTGGCGTGGATCGAGCCGCGCGATTCCGGGCGCAGCTGGCACGGGTTCGAGGCCATCCCCGGGTCCTTGTCGAGCCGCAGGCCCTGGTACTGGTTGAGGTACTCGAGATCCATCGACGCGGCCATCACGTGGATCTGGATGTCGGGATACTGCAGCTCGGCGCGGCTCTTGGCGAACACGCAACCGTGGCCGACCGCGTAAGACAACAAGCCCTTGCGCGTGAGGCCGTACTTGGCGATCTCGCCGAGCAGCTTCACCCCGCGGCTGAGCTGGTTGATCGAATGGTGCGGCTCCTTGAGCGCCGCCTGGCAGCCGATCATGTAGTGGTCCTGCATGTTCTCGCCGACCATCGGCGATTCGTGCACCACGTCGACCCCGAGCCCTTGCAGCAGCGCGCCCTGGCCGACGCCCGAGATCTCGAGCAGCTTGGGGCTCTCGACCGCGCCCGCGGCGAGGATCACCTCGCGCCCGACCATGACCTTGCGCCGCTCGCCGTTCTGCTCGAACTCGACGCCGACCGCCTTCTTGCCGTCGAACAGGATCCGCGTGGTCATCGCGCGCGTCTCGACGGTCAGGTTCGAGCGCTTCATCGCCGGGTGCAGGTAAGCGACCGCGGCCGAGTGGCGGCGGCCGTTCTTGGCGGTCATCTGGAAGAAGCTGCAGCCTTCCTGGTTCCCGTCGTTCAGGTCCTTCTTGTACGGGATGCCCGCCTCGACGCAGGCTTCGACGAGCGCCGCGCTGACCGGGTGCTCGTCGGGGAAGTCCGACACGTTGAGCGGACCGTCGACGCCGTGGAACTCGTCCTCGCCGCGCTCCTGGTGCTCGCTCTTGCGGAAGTACGGCAGCACGTCGTCCCACGACCAGCCGCGCGCACCCATCTGCGCCCAGCCGTCGTAGTCGGCCGACTGGCCGCGCACGTAGAGCAGCCCGTTGATCGAGCTCGACCCGCCGAGCACCTTGCCCTTGGGCCACTTGTGCCGGCGCCCGCCCGAGCCTTCGTCGACCTCGGTCTCGTAGAGCCAGTTGACCTTGGGATCGTTGAGCGTCTTGCCGAAGCCGATCGGCGTGTGGATCATCACGTTGGAGATGAACTGGCTCGGCTCCTTGAGCGGCCGGTCGTCGCCGCCGGCCTCGAGCAGCACGACTTTGTGCTCGCCGCTTTCGGTCAGCCGCGCGGCGAGCACGCAGCCCGCGCTGCCCGCGCCGACGATGACATAGTCCGCATAGAGGTCCGCGGCCATTTAACTCTCCTCTCGATCCCGACCCGCGCACGTTTCGTGCGATTCGCTTGCGGCGCACGCTAAGGATCGTACCCTGCACGGGCAATGGTTGGAGGCACGCGTTGATCAAGCCCGAACTCGAGTTCGTCTATGAAGCCGGCGGCGAGCTCGAGCCGCCGCGCGAGATCGGCGCGGTGGTCGACGGCACCCGGCGGATCATCCCGATCACCGCCGGCGGCTACGTCAAGGGCCCGAAGATCAGCGGCAAGCTGATGGGCAACTCGGCCGACTGGCAGCTGACCCGCCCCGACGGGGTCACCGTGGCCGATGCGATCTACGCGATCGAGACCGACGACGGCGCGCTGATCCAGCTGCGCAACAAGGGCCTGCGCCACGGCCCGCCCGAGGTCATGGACCGGTTGCGGCGCGGCGAGGACGTCGACCCGGCCGAATACTACTTCCGCACGGTGCCCGAGTTCATCGCGCCCGAGGGGCCGTACGACTGGCTCAACAAGTCGATCTTCGTCTGTTCCGGCGCGCGCTACGCGAGCAGCATCAAGCTGTGGGTGTGGCGGGTGTTGTGACCCGAAGCTTGGCCGTCGCGCTTGCCGCGCTGGCGGTGGTCGTGCTTGCCGGGCCCGCCGCGGGCCAGCAGGCCGGCCTTTACGTTCCGAAGAAGACTGCGTGGGGCGATCCCGACTTTCGCGGGACCTGGCCGGTCGAGCAAATCAACCCCGCCGGCATCCCGCTCGAGCGACCCGTGGCCTTCGGCGACCGCCTGCTGCTGACCGACGACGAGTTCGCCGAGCGGCTTGAGGCGGCGAAGCGATCGGACGAGGGGTACCGCAACGAAGTCGGCGCTGACGGCACGGTCGGCCTCGCCGAATGGCTGCAGGCGACCCCGTTCGGTCGGCGGACCTCGCAGATCGTCGATCCGGCGAACGGGCGCCTGCCGCCGATGACGCCCGAGGGTGAGGCGCTGTTCCGGGCCGGGCGGAACAGCTGGATCGATGGCCAGGCAATCGACTGGGTGACCGATCTCGACGCCTACGATCGCTGCCTGCCGCGCGGCTTTCCCGCCTCGATGCTGCCCTGGCCCGGCGGCAACGGGATCCGCGTGTTCCAGTCTCCGGGCTTCGTCGTGCTGCAGCTCGAGATCCTCGGCACGCGGATCGTCCCCTTGGGCTCAGCCCCGCCCTGGGCAGAAGCCGTGCGCAGCTGGTTCGGGCAAAGCCGGGGACATTGGGACGGCGACACGCTGGTGATCGAGACGGCCAACATCGTCGCCGGCGACAGCGCGAGCCGCGATGTGTGGCAGCGGGCCAGCTCGCCCCTGCCGGGACGCGGCAAGGGCACGATCCCGATGAGCGCGCAGGCCCAAACCGTCGAGCGACTGACAATGACCGGTCCCGATACGATCGCCTATGCGGTCACCTATAGCGACCCCGAGGTATTCACCGCACCCTGGACCGTCGAGCTCGAATGGACGCGGGACTCGTCCTACCGCCTGCACGAATACGCCTGCCACGAGGGCAACGTGGCGATCCGCGACATGATCACGGCCTCGAGGGCGCAGCGGCAGATCGACGCCGCTGCCGACGGCGCGGGCGGCGACGGCAAGTGACCGGGCTTGGCGCGGGTTTCAGGCCGCCGGTGTGTCGGCTGACCTGACGCGCGCGCCGATCAGCACTTCGGTGCCGATCTCGGTCTTGGCGAACAGCTTCGCGGCGAACTCGCTCGGCAGGCGGACGCAACCGTGCGAGGCCGGGTGCCCGGGCAGGTTGCCGGCGTGCAGCGCGATGCCGTAGTCGTCGAGCCGCTGCATGTACGGCATCGGCGCGTTCTCGTAGCGGTTCGAATGGTACATCCGCCGCTTCTCGAGGATCGGAAAGACCCCGGTCGGGGTCTCGTACGACTCCCTGCCGCTCGAGATCGTCGACACCGCGATCAGCTCGTCGCCCTCGTAGGCGAAGGCCAGCTGCTCGTTGAGGCCGATCACGACGCGCGTGACGGCGCTGTCCTCGCGGCCCTTCTTCCACAAGTACTGGCCGGCCTTGAGCGTCCTGCCGGCGAGAACCTCGTGCATGTCGTCCCGCGCGCGGTCGACCGCCGTCGCGGCGGTTTCCCTGGCTTCGAGCGTCTCGCTGGCCGCTCCGGCGGGGGCGAGCGGCATGGCGAGCGCGAGCGCGCCCGCGAGGGCCCATACGTGCGCTTTCATGGCTTAACCTGCGTGTATTTCCTGGCGGGGAATCAATGCATCCGCGACCGTGCGGGTTCCCGGCCGAGTGCCCCGCCCGAGCCGACGACGAAGCTGTGGGTGTGGCGCGCGTTGTGAGCTAGGGTTGTGGCGAATCCAGCCCAGGGGTGATCGAGGACAATGGCTACGCAGACCGATATCGTCGTTCCCCCGAGCCTCGACACGCGCACCGGGCAGATGTTCCCGACGCTGACCGGCGAGGAGATCGATCGCATCCGGCGCTTCGGCGAGCCGCGGAGTTTCGCTGCCGGCGAGATGGTCTCGCGCACCGGCGAGATCGGCCCGGGCATCGGCGTGATCCTGCGCGGCGAAGTCGAGATCACCGGCGGCGGCGAGACGCTGGCCCCATCGCATGTCGTGACCCACGGTCCCGGCGGCTTCATGGGCGAGCTCGCGCAGCTCTCGGGCCGCCCGGCGCTCGTCGACGCGCAGGCGACGGCGGCGAGCGAGATCCTGATCATCCCGCCCGAGCGGCTCCGCGCGCTGCTCGTCGCAGAAGCCGACCTCGGCGAGCGGATCATGCGCGCGCTGATCCTGCGCCGGGTCGGGCTGCTCGAAAGCGGCGGTCTCGGGCCGGTGCTGATCGGGCACGGCGGCAGCGCCGAGCTGCACGGCATCGAGAACTTCCTCCGGCGCAACGGTCACCCGTACAAGCGGCTCGATCCGGCTCATGACACGTGCGCGCAGACGCTGCTCGAGCGGTTCCACCTCGACGAAGGCGAGCTGCCGATCGTGCTGTGCCCGAACGGCAGCATCCTGCGCCGGCCGACCGATGCCGCGCTCGGCCGCTGTCTCGGCATGGTCCGTGCGATCGATCCCGACCGCGTCTATGACGTGGTCATCGTCGGTGCCGGCCCTGCGGGCCTCGCGGCATCGGTCTACGCTGCCTCCGAAGGCCTCGAAGTCTTGACGCTCGACTGCCGCTCGTTCGGCGGGCAGGCGGGCGCATCGGCGCGGATCGAGAACTTCCTCGGCTTCCCGACCGGCATCTCGGGCATGGCGCTGATGGCGCGCGCCTATAACCAGGCGCAGAAGTTCGGTGTCGAGATGGCGATCCCCGACGAGGCCTCACGGCTCGAATGCCCCGACGGCGTCCGCACCGATCACCTGATGACGCTGGCCAACGGCGAGACCGCGCGCGGCCGCGCGGTCGTGCTCGCGACCGGGGCGCGCTACCGGCGCCTCGACCTCGACGGCATCGAGCAGTTCGAAGGCAGCTCGATCCACTTCTGGGCCTCGCCGATCGAGGCGCGGTTGTGCTCGGGGCAGCACGTGGCGCTGGTCGGCGGCGGCAACTCGGCCGGACAGGCCGCGGTGTTCCTCAGCGGCAAGGCGGGCAAGGTGACGATGCTCGCGCGCCGGCCGCTCGCGCAGACGATGTCGCGCTACCTGATCGAGCGGATCGCGGCGCAGCCGAACATCGAGGTGATCGAGGGCGCGGAGGTTTCGCAAGTGCGCGGCGCCGAAGGCCGCATCGATTCGATCGCGATCCGCAAGCGCGGCGACGGCTCGTCGGCCGACCTCGCGGTCCAGCACCTGTTCCTGTTCATCGGTGCCGATCCCAACACCGACTGGCTGGCGAAGACCGGGGTCAGGCTCGACGAGCGTGGCTTCGTGCTGACCGGCGCCGACCTCGGCAGCGATCGCCATCCGCTCGAGACCAGCCGGCGCGGCATCTTCGCCATCGGCGACGTGCGCGCGGGTTCGGTCAAGCGCGTCGCGGCCGCGGCGGGCGACGGCGCGCAAGTCGTCGCCGCGTTGCACGGCTATCTCGCCGGCCCGCCTCAGTAGACCGCGCGGACGAAGCGGACCTTCTCGGGGTCCAGCCGATCGTCGTAGGCGCCCTTCTTCGAGCGCTTGGGCAGCTTGACCCGCTCGCGCTCGATCGTCTCGTAGGGCACTCGCGCGAGGATGTGGCTGATGCCGTTGAGCCGCGCGCTCTTCTTGTCGTCGCTCGGCAGCACGAACCACGGCGCGGCCTCGTGGTCGCTCGCCTCGAGCATCTCGTCGCGGGCGCGCGAGTAGTCGTACCACTTGGGGAAGGATTCGAGGTCCATCCCGCTGAGCTTCCACTGGCGCATCGGATCGTCGATCCGCTTGCGGAAGCGGCGCTCCTGCTCGTCCATGCCGATCTCGAGCCACAGCTTGATCAGGATCACGCCGGAGTCGGTCACCCAGCGTTCGAACTTGGCGACGTTGTCGAGGAACGTCTCGACGGCGTCGTCGGAGGCGAAGCCCATGACCCGTTCGACGCCGGCGCGGTTGTACCAGCTCCGGTCGAAGATCACGACTTCGCCGGCGACCGGGAACTGCTCGACGTAGCGCTGCAGGAACATCTTGGCGCGGCGGTCCTCGGTCGGCGAGCCGAGCGCGACGACGCGGAACACGCGGCTGCTGACGCGCTCCTTGATCACCCGGATCAAGCCGCTCTTGCCCGCGGTGTCGCGCCCTTCGAGGATCACGATCACGCGCTTCCCGTGGGTCTTGATCCATTCCTGGAGATGGCACAGCTCGATCTGCAGCTTGCGCAGCTCGCCCTCGTAAACCTTGCGGTCGAGCTTCTCGGGCTTGGCACCGTTCTCGCTCTTGGCCTTCGCGGCCTTCTTGTCCTTGCTCATCGCGTCCCTCCGACCGAAGGCCAATTTGGATCATGGCGTGTCCGCCCGCGCCATCGGGCGATCCCCCGAATGGCGCTGGCGGATGAGCCCTACTGCGCGACCTGGCTCTGGAACTGGAGCACGGGCAGCATCGAGGCGATGCGCTGGTCGATCAGCATGCTGACGCGGCGGTCGATCTGGAAGAAGGTCGTCGCCTTGACGCCGGGCAGGACCCCGTTGACGATCGGCACGTAGCGCGCGCGCAGGGCAGTGGTGCGCACGTCGAGATCGAGCCAGCGAGTGATGAAGTCCTTCGCCGCGGCATCGTCGTAGTGGCCGAAGGTGTTCGCGTACTCGGCGATCAGTTGATACTGGTCGTCTTTGATCCTGGTGAGATCGGCCTGGTACTGGTCGTAGACCGGCCAGAAGCGCGTCGACTCCTCGGGGGTCAGCGTCAGGTTCTGCGCCATGATCTGCTTGCGCGTCGCGCGCAGCTCGGCCCGCAGCGCCTCAAGGTCCTGCGCGGTCAGCGGCTCGCGCGGCATGTCGATCGAGGCGTTGCCGCCCTGCTGCGCCTGCGCCGGAATGGCGGCAATGCCCGCCGCGAGCGTGAGCGCGGCGGCGATGGTCGTGAACCTCATATGTGAACCCCCTTCTCTGTCCGGGGGCAGGGCTATGGCGGGGGCGGGCCGGTGTAACTCGGGCGAAGGCCCGACCCGGGGCAGGGGAAACCCGCCTAGTGGCTATGGACCGCGTATTCGATGCGCACGTCGAGCAGGCTCGGTCCGGTCTGCGCGAAGCTCCATGACAGCGCCTCGTCGAGCGCTTCGACCGAATCCACCAGCCTGGCCGGCAGGCCCTGCGCTTCGGCGAGCTTGACGAAGTCGATGCCAGTGAGGTCGCAGCCGGGGACGTGGTTCATGCCGAACTCGGCCGAGAACCCGGTCAGCGCGGCGTAGGCGCCGTTGTTGAGGATCACGAAGCTGACGTTGGCCGCTTCCTCGCGCGCCGAGAACAGGCCCTGGATCGTGTACATCGCCGAGCCGTCGCCGAGGATGGCGATGACTTTGTCGGGCTGCCCGGTGGCGACGCCGACCGCCGCCGGGAGCGAGTAGCCGAGGCCGCCGCTCGCGCACGTGTAAAACCCGCCCTCGCGGGTGATCGGCAGCGTGTCGTGCTCGGGTCCGCGCGCGGTCGGCGCTTCTTCGACGATGACCGCTTCCGCCGGCCGCAACGCGGCGATGCGCTTGAGCACGTAAGCCGAGGTCATGCGCGGCTCGGGGTCGATCAGCTTGTGGCTCTGGCCGACGAATGGCCGGGCATTGGTCCGCTCGGCGAGCAGCGCGAGCCCGTCGGCGACATCGCCGAGCACGCCGCCGCCGCCGGGCAGCGAAGCGAGGTGCTGCGGGTCGTCGCTCAATGCCATGAGCTTGGCATGCTGCGGCCAGTGCGGGCCGCTACCCTCGACGTGATAGGTGAACACCGGCGCGCCGGCGACGAGGATCGCGTCGAACGGCGCGAGCAGCGCCTGGATCTTGTCGCGCCACGCCGGGAGGAAGCCGGCGAACTGCGGGTGGTTCTCGGGGAACGTCTCGCGCGCGGCGTAAGGCGCGGCCCAGACCGCGCAGCCGGCGCGCTCGGCGAGGCGGATCGCCGCGCCCCAGCCGCAGGAGTTGGCGACGCCGGTGCCGATCACCAGCGCCGGCCGCGTGGCGCCATCGAGCATCGCGCTCAAGCGCTCGATCCCCGTCGCGCTCGGCGGCGTGCACAGCGTGAGCTCGGGCAGCGCGGGCCATTCGCATTCGCGGTCCCAGTCGTCGACCGGGATCGAGACGAAGCACGGCCCCATCGGCGGGGTCAGCGCGGTGACGAAGGCACGGATCAGCGCCAGCGGCACGTCCTCGGCGCGCGCGGGCTCGATCGCGTACTTGACGTAAGGCCGCGGGAACTCGGTCGGGCGCTCGGCGAACAGGAACGGGTCGTGCGGCAGGATCGAGCGCGCCTGCTGCCCGGCGGTGACCACCAGCGGGGTGTTGTTCTTCCACGCGGTGAACAGGTTGCCGAGCGAGTGCCCGGTGCCCGCCGAGCTGTGCAGGTTGACCAGCGCCGGCTTGTGCGTGGCGCGGGCGAAGCCATCGGCCATGCCGACCACGACCGCCTCGTTGAGCCCGAGCACGTAGCGGAACCCTTCGGGCAGGGCCTTGAGCATCGGCAGCTCGGTCGAGCCGGGGTTGCCGAACAGGCGGTCGACGCCGAAGTGCTCGAACACGCGGAAGGCGGCTTCACGGACGGTAGGCATGCGCAGCCCCTAGGAGGTTGAATGGAGCCTTCGCAAGCCCTGTCCTGCCGCGATCAGACCGCTTCGCCGCCGGCCCGCGCGCGGTCGAGCACCTGGTTCTCGTCGCGGTTGATGCGCAGCAGGATCACGAACAGGATCACCACGATCGCGGGGCCGACGACGTTGATCGACATGATCGCGCGGCCGAGGTCGCCGGTCTTGTCGCTGACGATGCCGACGAAGTACGGCCCCATGCCGAGCCCGAGCATCGTCGTGATGATGATGAACAGCGAGCTGGTCATGCCGCGCATGCGCGGCAGCACGATGTCGTAGAGCAGCGAGTAGAGCGGCGGCAGCCACAGCGTCAGGATCAGGCTGTAGAAGGTGAAGCGCAGGTAGAAATCGGCCGGGTTGTCGGCGCTGAAGGTCCAGATGCCGAAGAACGGCGAGACGCCGAGCGAGAAGATCGTCAGCCACACGCGGCCGCGCCCGCCCATGCGCGCGGTCAGCCAGTCCGACACCGGGCCGGCGACGATCGGTCCGATCATGCCGAGGACCGCCGACAGCAAGCCGAACTGCACGCCGGTTTCGGCCAGCGAGAGGCCATAGGCGCGGTTGAGGAACGACGGCGTGAAGCCCATCACGCCGTAGTTGATCGAGGTCTGCAGCCCGGCGACGACGATCAGCAGCAGCACCGAGGGGCTGGTGACCACGTTGTAGGTCGGGCGGTCGGTCAGCTTCAGCGACTGGAACAGGTTGAGGATCACGAACGCGCCGAAGCCGACCACGAACCACTGCAGCTCGTGCGCGTTGAACGAGAGCCCGAGCAGCTTGGTGTCGGGCCGCGGCGAGAACGCCTGCAGCGTGCGCGCCATGAACACGCAGGCGACGACGATCACCGCGAGCGAGACGAGGTTGATCGTCCATTGCCGCGCACCGGCCTTGCGGCTCCACAGGTAGTACCAGTTGACGCCGGGGGTCACCGCGCCGAGCACCGCGGCGCTGGCCTTGAACGGCGTGGGATCCTCGGGCGCGACGATGCCGTCCATCGCCCCGCGCTGCGGCTCGCGCATGCGCCAGATCAGCCAGGCGAGGATCAGCCCCGGCGCTGCGGCGACGAGGAAGGCGAACTGCCAGCCCGAGAAGCCGCCGGGGCCGGTGCCGCCGGGAAAGCGCAAGTCCCACTCGTGCGCGACCACCCCGCCGAGCGTCATCGACAGGCCGAGGCCGAGCGCGGTGGCGATGCCGAGCGCGGCCATTGCGGTGCCGCGCCGCTCGCGCGGGAAGGTGTCGAAGATGATCGAGTTCGCGGCGGGTTGCGTCGCGCCTTCGCCGACGCCGACGCCGAGGCGCGAGATCGCCAGCAGCGTGAACCCGGTGGCGAACGCCGCGAGCCCGGCGAAGAACGACCACGCGGCGATGCAGATCGCCAGCAGCCGGGTGCGGATCCAGCCGTCGACCAGGCGACCGAGCGGGAGCGAGAACAGCGCGTAGAACAGCGAGAACACGGTGCCGTAGAGCAGGCCGAGCTCGGCGTCGCCGATCTTGAGGTCGGCCCTGATCGCAGGCGCGAGGATCGAGAGGATCTGCCGGTCGAGCAGGCTCATCGCCTGCGCCGAGGAGACGAGGAACAGCGCATACCAGCTGGCGCGGCTGACCTTTGCGGCGGGTTTCAGCGGCTCGTCTGCAACCGTGGTAGCCATTGTCGTCTCCCTCTCCCAATCCCGATCCTCCCCCACCGGGGGAGGGGGCCCATGCGAAGCATGGGGGAGGGGCACTCCCGGGATAATCCGCCCGTGCCCCTCCACCACCCTGCGGGTGGTTCCCCTCCCCGTTCCGGGGAGGTTACTTCAGCGCCGCCGCGATCGTCTCGCTGATCGGCGTCGTGGGCCGGCCCGACAGCGTGCTCAGGTCCTTGCTCTCGCTGTAGAGCTCGCCGAAGCCGGCGAGATAGCTGGTGCTGGCGAGGAACCCGGCGGCTGCCGCCGGCAACCCGACGCTTTCGAGCGTCTTGGCGTAGTCGCTTTCGGACTGGTTGACGTATTCGACCGGCTTGCCCGCCTGGCGGCCGACTTCGGCGGCGAATTCGGCCATCGACCAGCTCTCGTCACCGGCGAACTCGTAGACCTTGCCGCCGGGGCTGTTGAGCAAGGCGCCGACCGCACCGCCCGCGAGATCCGCGCGGGTCGCGGTCGACAGGCGGCCTTCGCCGGTCGCGCCGTAGATCGCGCCGTGCTCGATCGCCGGGGCGAGCGAGCCGGTGTAGTTCTCCGAGTACCACGGCATGCGCAGCACGTCGTAGTTGAGCCCGCTGTTCTGGAGCAGGTTCTCGGTCAGCACATGCTCGGCGGCGAGCAGCAGCTTCGAATCCTGCGCGTTGAGCACCGAAGTGTAGGCGAAGTACGAGACGCCGGCCTTCTTCGCCGCCTCGATCACCGCGCCGTGCTGCCGCTCGCGCTGGCCGACCGCGTTGCCCGAGATCAGCAGCACGCGGTCGACGCCCTCGAGCGCGGCCTCGACGCTCGCCGGATCGTCGTAGTCGGCCTGGCGCACCTGCACGCCCTTCTGGTCGTAAGCCTGCAGCGCGGTTGGGTCGCGGGCGAGGGCGACGACGTCCTTGGCGTCGACCTTGGTCAGCAGTTCGTCGAGCACCAGGCGGCCCAGCTTGCCCGTGGCGCCGGTCACGGCATAGGTCGTCATCGCAATCCTCTCCTAGAGCTTGAACCAGCGTTCGGCGTTGGTCTGGAAGAACTTCTTCTTCTGTCCGTCGGTGATGTCGAGATCGTCCATCCAGCGTACCTCGTCGGGGACGTATTGATAGGGGTAATCCATCGCGTACATCACGCGGTCCTCGCCCATGACCTCGATCATGGTCTTGATCGCCGGGCCGTAGGGCAGCCCGCTGTTGGTCGCGAGCACGTTGTTGCGCATGTAGTGGAACAGGTCGTGCTGCAGCGGCTTCAGGCGCGGATAGCGGCCGCTGCGCAGGCCGGCCTTGTGCATGTAGTCGAGCCGGTAGAGCATGTGCGGCAGCCCCTCGCAGCCGTGGCCGAGCATGAGCTGGAGGTTCGGGTAGCGGTCGAACACGCCCGTCGTCATCAGCCGCATCGCGTGATAGCTGACCTCGACCGCGAAGCCGAAGATCGCGCCGTCGAGGCCCGCGCCGACCATGTCGCCGATCATCGAATCGGGCAGGCCCTGCGGGTGGATGTAGAGCGGCAGGTCGAGATCGGCGCAGGCGCGCAGGAT
>CBHWED010000058.1:0-15195 GCA_966112795.1 uncultured bacterium | reverse complement strand
TTCCGACGTTCCAGGTCGGCTTCGACGCGTCGTGGGAGCTCGACCTGTTCGGCGGGCAACGCCGGGCGAGCGAAGCCGCGCGGGCGCGGACCGAGGCGGCCGAGTGGTCGCGGCGCGATGCCGAGGTCACGCTCGCGGCCGAAGTCGCCAACACCTACCAGCAGTACCGCGCGCTCCAGCGCCGCATCGCGATCGCCGACGCGCTGCTCGCAGCCGGGCGCGAGGAGCTCGACTTCGTCCGGGTGCGCACGACCAACGGCCTCGTCAACACGATCGACGAACGGCGCCGGGAGCAGGATCTCGAGCAGCGCGCCGCGCAGCGCGAGGACCTCGCCGCGCAGGCCGACACGCGGCGCCATGCGCTGGCGACGCTGCTGGGGCTCGCGCCGACCGCGCTCGACACGGAGCTGGCCACGGCACCGCCCCCTGCTCCCGCGGTGATCGCGGTGCCGGTCGGCCTGCCGTCCGAGCTGCTGCAGCGGCGCCCCGACATCCGCGCCGCCGAGCGCCGTATCGCCGCCGCGACGGCGGACGTCGGAGTGGCGACGGCGGACCTCTATCCGAAGATCAGCCTGACCGGGGCGCTGCAGCTGGTCTCGCGGTCGCTGGCCACCCTGCTCGAAAGCGACAGCATCCTCGCCAGCGGGTTCGGCGGCCTGTCGGTCCCGCTGTTCGATCCGGCGCGGCGCGAGACCGTGCATCTGCGCGAGGCCGAGGCGGATGAGGCGCTGATCGCCTACCAGAGCGACGTTCTCGGCGCCTTGCGCGATGTCGAGGACGCGCTGACTCGGCTCGCCGCGGACCGCGAGCGTGCCGATCGCCTGCGCGCGGCGGCGGACGCGGCAGCCGATGCGGCCGACACCGCCGCAGTGCGCCAGCGCAATGGGCTGGTCACCGCGATCGAGGTGCTCGAGGCGCGCCAGATCCTGCTTTCGGCGCGCGATGCGCAGGCACAGGCCGAGGCGGCCGCGGCGCAGGATGTCATCGCGCTCTACAAGGCGCTGGGCGGCGGCTGGGATGAGCGGCGGGCGGTCGAAGAGGAGCTGGCGAGTGGCGGAGGCAGTTGAATCCCGTGGCCGGCACGTGCCGACCAGGCTGATCGTCGTCGGCGCCATCCTCGCGGTGACCGCGCTGGTGCTGTGGCTGGTCCTGCGGGGGCGCGAGCCGAGCCCCGAGCTGTTCACCGGCTACGTCGTCAGCGACAACGTGTTCATGACCTCGCCGGTCGCGGGCACGCTGACCAGCGTCGCCGTCGCGCGCGGCCAGCGGGTCGCCGCCGGCGCGCCGCTGTTCGTGGTCGACCCGACCGTGCGTGCAGCGCAGACCGACCAGGCGCGCGCGCAGATCGCCGCCAACCAGGCGCAAGTCGCACAGCAGCAGTCGGGGCTGGCGCGCGCCCGTGCCGACCTCGAAGCCGCGCAGGCCGAGGCCGAGCGCGATCGCGTCGAGCTCAACCGGCTGACCGCGGCGCAGCGCGAGAAGCCGGGCTCGGTCGCGCAGCTCGACATCGACAAGGCGCGCGCGGCTTACGACGCCGCGGCACGCCGGCGCGACGCCGCGCGCACGCAGCTCGGCGCGGCCGACGCGGCGATCAACGCCGCGCTGGCCAACGTGCGGCAATCGCAGGCCGGACTGACCTCGGCAGCGCGCGAGCTCGACGAGCTGTCGCCGGTCGCGCCGGCCGCGGGACGGGTCGAGAATGTCATGTTCAAGCCCGGCGAAAGTGTCCGGCCCGACGTGCCGGTGGTCTCGATCATCCCCGACGGCGAGGTCAAGGTGCGGTTCTACGTGCCGCAGTCGCTGGTCAGCGCTTACGCACCCGGCCGCAAGGTGGCGATCGGCTGCGACGGCTGTGCGAGCGGGATGACCGCGGTGGTCGACTTCGTCGCCAGCGAGCCCGAATATACCCCGCCGGTGATCTACAGCCTCGAGGCGCGCGAGAAGCTCGTGTTCCTCGTCGAAGCGGTGCCCTCGAACCCGCGCGCGCTGATCCCGGGCCAGCCGATGGACGTCTCGCCGACCGCCGAGGGCCTCGCCCGCCGATGACCGCAGCGATCGACGTCCGCGGGCTCAACAAGAGCTTCGGCGACAAGCATGTCGTGCGCGACGTCTCGATCGCGGTCGAGGAAGGACGGATCACGGGGTTCCTCGGCCCCAACGGCGCCGGCAAGACCACCACGCTGCGCCTCTTGTGCGGGCTGCTCACGCCCGACAGCGGCGAAGGCGAGGTGCTCGGGCTCGACTTCCGCACCGAGACCGACGCGATCAAGCGGCAGACCGGGTACATGACCCAGCGGTTCTCGCTCTACGAGGACATGACGATCGAGGAGAACCTGAGCTTCATCGCGCGGGTCTATGGCCTGCACGACCGCAAGGAGCGCGTGAACGGGGCGCTCGACCGGCTCGGGCTGCGCCACCGGCGCGACCAGCTCGCCGGCGCGCTTTCGGGCGGGTGGAAGCAGCGGCTCGCGCTCGCCGCGGCGACGCTCCACGAGCCGCGGCTGCTGCTGCTCGACGAGCCGACCGCGGGGGTCGACCCGAAGGCGCGGCGCGAGTTCTGGGACGAGATCCACGCGCTGGCAGACACCGGGCTGACGGTGCTGGTCTCGACCCATTACATGGACGAGGCCGAGCGCTGCCACGACATCGGCTACATCCTCGCCGGGCGGCTGATCGTGCGTGGCACCGCCGAGGAGATCATCGCCCAGTCGGGCCTGGTGACCTTTAACGGCGAGGGGCCCGAGATGGGCCGGGTCGCGCAGGAGCTCGAAGGCCGCCCCGGGGTGCTCAGCGCCTCGGCGTTCGGCTCGGCGGTCCACGTCAGCGGCATGGACCGCGGGGGGCTCGAGCAGGCGATCGGCTCGTGGCGCCACGAGCCTTACCGCTGGGAGCAGGTCGAGCCTTCGCTCGAGGACGTGTTCATCCAGCTCATGGGCCAGACCATCGACGATCGGTACGCGGCATGAGCGGCGCCCTCGCCCGGATCGGCGCAGTGATGGTCAAGGAGTTCACCCAGCTCCGCCGCGACCGGATCACTTATGCGATGATCCTGGTCATGCCGCTGATGCAGCTGCTGCTGTTCGGCTATGCGATCAATACCGACCCACGGCACATGCCCGCCGCAGTGGTGGCGCACGATCACGGACAGCTCGCCGACGCGGTGGTCGCGACGCTCGAGCGGACGACCTACGTCGACGTCAAATACCTGCCGAATTCGGAAGCCGAGATGGACGGCCTGCTTCGCCGCGGCGACATCGCGCTGGCGCTGACGATCCCGCCCGACTTCAGCCGCAGGGTGCTCAAGGGTGACCGCGCGCAGATCCTCGCCGAGATCGACGCGAGCGATCCCGTCGCGGCCGGCGGCGTGTCCGCGGCAGTGGCTTCGCTTCCCCAGTTCGCGCTCAGGCAAGACCTCGTCGGCGCCGCCGCCAGGCCTGCCGGAGAGCCGCCATTCGAGGTGGTGGTCCACCGGCTGTACAACCCCGAGGGCATCACCTCGTTCAACATCGTGCCCGGCCTGCTCGCGATCATCCTGTCGATGACGCTGGTCATGATGACCGCGATGGCGGTCACCCGCGAGGTCGAGCGGGGGACGATGGAAAGCCTGCTGTCGACCCCGGCGACCGCGTTCGAGGTCATGATCGGCAAGCTGCTGCCCTACGTCGCGGTCGGCGTGGTCCAGACGGTGGTCGTGCTTGCGCTCGCGCGGCTGCTGTTCGCGATCCCGCTCGCGCAGACTTTCGCCGGATGGTTCGCGCTCGGGGTGGGCATCGTGCTGTTCATCACCAGCAATCTCTCGCTCGGCTACCTGATCTCGACGGTCGTGCGCAGCCAGCTCCAGGCGATGCAGATCTCGATGTTCTACATGATGCCGTCGATGTTCTTCTCGGGCTTCATGTTCCCCTTCGCCGGCTTGCCCGGCTGGGCGCAGGTCATCGGCAACGTGATCCCGATCACCCATTTCCTGCGCATCGTGCGCGGCTCTCTGCTCAAGGGGCAGGTCCTCGCCGACATGACCCCGGACCTCGCCGCGCTCGGCGCGTTCCTGATCGTCGTCGCCGCGCTCACGGTCGCGCGGTCGCGGACCACGCTCGACTAGGCATCACGGCCGGATCAGCACCTTGAGCGCCTCGCGCACATTCATCGCGCTATAGCCGTCGGGCACGCCGTCGAGGCCGACCTCGCGGTCGAACACCCGGCCGGGCTCGATACGGCCGTCCATGACCTCGGGCAAAAGCTCGTCCATGTAGGCCCGGGTCGGCGCCGGCCCTCCGGAGATGGTCACGTTGCCGTAGAAGGTGCCGTTGCCGTCGATCGGCGCGTAGTGCGGCACACCGACCCGGCCGATCGCGCCGCCCGGGCGGACGACACCGAGGGCGGTGTCCATCGCTTGCGCCGAGCCGACGCATTCGAGCACCGCGTGCGCGCCGAAGCCGCCGGTCAGCTCGCGCACGCGGACGATCGCCTCCTCGCCGCGCTCGCTGACCACGTCGGTCGCACCGAACTCGCGGGCGAGCGCGAGGCGGCTCTCGTGCCGGCCCATGATCACGATCCGCTCGGCGCCGAGCCGCCTGGCCGCGATCACGCCGCACAGGCCGACCGCGCCGTCGCCGATCACCGCGGCGGTCACGCCCGGGCGCACGCGGGAGGTCACTGCTGCATGGTGCCCGGTGCCCATGACGTCGGACAGCGTGAGCAGCGACGGCATCAGCGCGTCATCGGGATCGACGTCGATCGGATAGAGCGTGCCGTCGGCGTGCGGGACGCGCTGGGCCTCGGCCTGGGCCCCGCCGACCTCGCGCGAGCCGAAGAAGCCGCCGTTCGGGCAGGCGGTGTTGATCCCTTCGCGGCACAGCGGGCACGTGCCGTCGGAGATGCCGAACGGCATGATCACGAGCTGCCCGCGGCGGATGCGCTGGACCTCGCGGCCGACATCCTCGACGATTCCGATCGCCTCGTGCCCCATCGGGCGGCCTCCCGGGGTATCGGGCAGGTCGTTGTACGGCCACAGATCGCTGCCGCAAATGCACGCGCGCGTGACGCGGATCACCGCATCGGTCGGCTCGCGGATCGCCGCGTCGGGGACCGTCTCGACGCGCACGTCGCCGGCCTTGTGCATGAGGGTGGCGCGCATGCGTCGAATCCTTCCGTTCGGGCCCCTCCACGCCCAACGGGAGCAGCGGCATTCGGTTTCGCGAGATGCAGCGATCACGAACGGCACAAACGCCGGCGCCGCCGGTTGGACTGGCATGGGTAAGGCGAAGGCCAAGGCGGCAGAGCCGCTGCTGGAGATCGACCGCAAGGCGCGGCGGCTGTTCAGGCCCTGGCGCAAGACCGCGCCGGTGAAAGCGATCGCGTGGTTCGGTCAGGCGGGAGACCAGTTGCAGCTGCGGACGCTGTGCGGCGGCGTGCTCGTGGTCGGTGTGCTGCGCGGCGATGCGCGCATGGTACGCGCGGCAGCGCAGATGCTGGCCGCACACGAGCTGGCGACCTTGGCCAAGAAGACGGTCAAGGATCGCGTCGACCGCTGGCGGCCGCGAGAGGACAGCGGCAAGACCGTCGCGCCGCACAAAGGGAGCAGCCAGGCCAAGAAGCTCAACAGCTTTCCCTCAGGCCACAGCGCCGGAGCGATGGCGGTCGCCTGCGCGTTTGCCGCCGAGTATCCCGAACGGCGCGGCGCGGCGCTCGCTGCGGCAGGCGCGGTGGGCCTCGCACAAGTGCCGAGTGGAGCGCACTATCCAAGCGATGTGGCGGCGGGCCTTGCAATCGGAGCCGCGACGGGCGGCGCCCTTGGACTGGTGTGGCGCATGGTGGCGCGCGTTTGGCGACGCTGACGCCGCCGTTGCGGGCCCTGCCCCCCTCCCCACCGGGGAGGGGGATCTGGCGATCGGCGCTAGCGGTTGTCGCGGACCTGGTCGTTGCTCGCGTCGGTGCCGTCGGTGCTGACGTCGACGTCGAGGTTGCCCTTGGTGTTGCGGCCGATGTCGACATCGACGCCCGGGATGTCGGGACCGGACGCGGCGCCTTCGAGGTCGACGCCGCGGTCGTCGATGCGCACGCGGGTGCCGGCGGGGTCGACGCGATAGCGTTCGCCGTCTTCGGTCACGATGCGCCAGCTGCCATCGTCGATGGCGACGCGGGTGCCGTTCGGGTCGACCCGATAGACGGTGTCGCCTTCCTGGACGATGCGGGTGCCGGCCGGCCAGTCGGTCGCCGCGGTGGTGGCTTGCGGCGCAGGCGCCGCGACAGTGGCGGTGTCGGTCGCCGCCGGCTCGGTGGTCGCGTCGCCGCCGCAGGCCGACAGCGCCAACACGGCTGCACCAAGCGTACCGGTCAGGATCAGTTTCTTCATAACGAGGCTCCTATCGGCTGAGATGCCGAAACAGGTTCCAGCGCGAGAGGCGAGGCCCGGACTCGAATGTGCCCGGATTTCGCCACAAATGCGTCGGAACACCGCAAGCCAATGCAATTTCGGCCTTATTGTTCCGCTGTCCGCGGCGGTCCGGCTCACTCGGCGGGCATGCGGCCCGACGGCAGCTGGAGATGGAACGTCGCGCCGTACCGCTCGCCCGGCGTCGCCCAGATGCGGCCGCCGTGCTCCTGGATGATCGTGCGGCTCAGCGACAGGCCGAGGCCGGTGCCGGTCGCCTTGGTGGTGAAGAACGCATCGAAGATCTGCGCGAGCTGATCGGTCGCGAACCCGGGCCCGGTGTCGCTGACCTCGAGCAGCACGTCGTCGCCGTCGAGCGTCTCGGAGCGGATCGTCACCCGGCGCGGCCGGCCGCGCGTCGCAGCGAGCGATTCGATCGCGTTGGTCACGAGGTTGACCAGCACGCGCTGGAGCTGGATCCGGTCGGCGACGATCGGCGGCAGCGCCTCGTCGAGCGCGAGGTGCATCGCGACCTTGCCGTCGGCGAGCTCGTGGTCGAGCATCGAGACGGTGTCGCGGACGAGCTCGTTGAGGTCGAACTCGCGCATCGAGGCCGGCTCCTCGGCGAAGATCGCGCGCGTGCTCTTGAGCACGTCGAACGTCAGGTGCCCGGCGTCGAGGATCGCTCCGAGCGATTGGCGCAGGTTGTCGAGGTCGGGCTTCGGGCGCGACAGCAGGTTGAGGCTGCCCTTGGCGTTGAGCACTACTGCGGTAAGCGGCTGGCCGAGCTCGTGCGCGATCGCCGCGGCGACCGCGTTCATCGACATCAGCCGCGCGTCGCGCTCGCGATTGCGAGCCGCGGTGGCAAGGGCGAGCCGGGTGTAGAGCCAGCTCGATTCCGCGATCAGCCCGATCATCAGGAACAAGTGCGACAGCAGGACGAGGACCACCGCGGTGTACCAGCCGGCGGTGAAGCGGCCTTGCAGCAACGACAGCATCAGCGTCTGCACGAGCCATGCCGAGAGCACGACCAGCAGCCACAGGTCGAGCACCGATCGGCGGTGCCACAGCAGCAGCCCCATCGCGATCGCGAACAGCACGAACTGGAGCACCGTGACGTGGCGGAAATTCGTGACGACCTGGTGAGCCGGATCGACGTAGAGCGTCGGCAGCAGGCCTTCCCCCGCCGTCGCCAGCACGGTGAACGCGATCACCAGCATCGCGGCGCCGAGGATGCCGAACGCGATCGGAGCGCGCTGACGCTCGGTCGGCGGCCTGGTGGACGAGCGCGTGCGGTCGATCAGGACGTAGAGGATCGCCGCGGTCGGGAACGCCGCGCGCCAGAAATTGTAGAGCCAGGCCGTTGTGCTGGTCCCCGCACCGAGCAATCCGCCGGGGGCGAACGCGCCGGGGAAGGTCAGCGCATGCGGGACCAGGATCAGCGCGGTGAACACGTAGCCCGAGGCGAGCACGGTGAGCGCACGCGAGCGGAAGACGCCGGCCTGGACGAAGAGCAGCGTGGCGATGATCAGGTCGGTCAGCGCGGTCACTGCATCGATCATCGGGATGAACGCGTCGAACTGGCCGAGCCAGACATCCTCGATCGCCATGGTCACCGGGAACAGCGCGAACAGCGCGACGACAATGACCACGCTGAACCGGGTCTGCGCCTTGGTCGGCGGCGTGTCGAACAGACCGAGGGGGTCCTGCTGCGCAGGCTCGGTCGCGGCGCGCCGGCCGGGTGCTTCCGCCGTGCGCAAGCTCCTAAAAGGCATAACCGACCGTCGCACCGAGGCGCCGCGGAGGGGCCGGGTTGTGCAGCACGCCGACCGTGGCGATCGTGGCCAGCGCCGCATGGTATTCGGTGCCGGTCAGGTTCTGCACCCAGAGCCGGACCCATGGCGCGCTCTCGCCCGGCTGCCACTCGGCGGAGGCGTCGACAGTCGCGAAGGCGTCCTGCCGAACCACGTTGTCGGGCTCGGAGAAGTAGCCCGAGTTGTAGGCCAGATTGGCAGCCAGCAGCAACGAACCCTCGTCGCCGAGCGCGATGCGTTGGCTGGCGCCGAGGTTGGCCTTGAACTTCGGGGCGAACGGCAGGCGGTTGCCGGTGACGTCGCACGTGATCGGCGCGTAGAGCACCGCCGCCGTGGTGTCGTAATTGGTGCAGGTCGCGTTCGGAAAGCGGTTGAACTGCGTGTGGAGCCACTGCAGGCCGAGCGAGGCCTCGGTGTCGCGAGCGAGTTCGGCGTCGAGCTGGAGCTCGAGCCCGTAGAGCTCGGCCGAGGTGGCGTTGGTGGTCGCCTGGCCGATCGCGGTCAGCGCCGAGACCTGCAGGTCGGCGTAGTGGTAGTAGAACGCGCCGAGATCCGCGCGCAGGCGCTGCGACGAGGAGGCGAACTTGACGCCGGTCTCGAAGGCATCGAGCCACTCGGGGCCGAATGCCGGGTTCTGCGGGGTCTGCAGGTTCCAGCCGCCGCTCTGGAAGCCGCGGCTCGCCGAGAGATAGCCCATGACCTCGCCCGAGAAGCGGTGGTCGAGCGAAGCGCGCCAGGTGAGCTCGTCGAACGTGTCTTCGGCGCGCAGCGGCTCCTCGCCGACGAGCGGCAGGCCGGGGATCGGCCGGATCGGCGGCGCCGCGGCGAACTGGCGTTCCGCCGTGGCCGCGACCGAGCGCTCCTCGATGGTGTAGCGCACGCCGAGCGTGAGCCGGGTTGCCCGGCCGAGCGGCACCGTGCCTTGGCCATAGGCGGCGTAAGACGAGGCCTCGCCTTCGCTAAACAGCGTCTGCCGCAGGCGACCGCCGAGCTGTGCGGAATAGCTGCCGCCGTAGTAGGAGGTGGTCGGGTCGTAGTGCTCGTCGATCTGGATGTAGTAGAGCCCGGCGACCCATTCGACCGGGGAGCCCTCGCCCGACTGCAGCTGCAGCTCCTGGCTGAACTGGTCCTGCTCGGCGAGCGGGAAGGCCGAGGTCAGCGGCTGCGGGCCGGTGTCGGTGTCGAGGCTCCAGCGCGCGTCCATGCGGCGCAGCGCCGTCAGGCTCAGCAGCGTCGGCCCGCCGAGGTCGGCCTCGGCGCGGAGCGAGGCGCCGCCGTACTCGAAGCGGAAGCGGTTCGGCGTGTCGTTGTGGCTGTCCTGGAAGGGCCGCACGGGCGGGCGCCCGATCGGCGGGAAGCCGGCGACGGGCATCAGCGGCCAGTCCTGGTCGAGGTCCTGGTAGTCGGCGGCGAAGGTCAAACGCAGCGCCGCGCCAGCATGCCAGATCCACTTGGTCCGGCCGACGAAGCTGTGGTCGGTCGCGGAAACGTCGGACTTGCCGGTGTGATGGTTGGTGCCGTAGCCGCCGTTGCGCGACAGGCTGAGCGCGACGTTGCCGGCGAGCTCGTCGTCGCCCGCTGCCAGGTAGGCGTCGCTGCGCAGCTCTCCATGTGTGCCGACCTGCAGCGTGACCTCGCCCGACTTGCCGGGGCCCGGATCGCGGGTCACGACCTGGATCACGCCCCCGGTAGCGTTGCGGCCGAACAGCGTGCCTTGCGGACCGTTGAGCACCTCGACCCGGTCGACGCCGCGCAAGTCGAGCAGCGTGCCGATCGGCGAGGCGAGGTAGACCCCGTCGAGATAAGTCGCGACGGCGTTCTCGACCCCGAGGCTGGAGCGCTTGCCGACGCCGCGCAGGAACGGCTGGGTGAACACGCTGGTGCGGGTCATCAGCAGGCTCGGGACGACCTTGTCGAGCTCGGCGATGCCGGTCACCAGCTTGCGCTCGAGCTGTTCGCCCGAGCGGGCGGTGAGCGAGATCGGCACGTCCTCGGGGCGTTCGGCGCGCCGCTGAGCGGTGACCAAGATCGTTTCGCGCGCGCCGTCGCCGGCTTGCTCGGCCTGCGCGAACGCCGGCTGGGACGCACCGGCCAGCACGCCCCAGAGCATCGCCTGGAGACAAGGCCATGCCGCGCTCGGGGCGCGCCGAGCCGCTCGTATCGCATGACTGTTGACCGTCCGCAGACGTGTTTCCCCGACGCCGTGCCCCTCTAACTTAGATCATAACGCCGCGGCGGCGGCAAACGCCAGTCCCGCGTTTTTCAACGCTTTGCTCAGAGAAATGCGGAGGCATCGGGGGCATCGGCAAGAGCGGCGGCAGCAGCAGCGCCCCCGCAGTCGCCGCGGCGATATCGGGGCAAACCCTGATTGCTTGTAGTCGCGCGGGCCGCCAGCCTTGCCCTGTCCAATCGGATCGACGGGGCGCGCGACAATGCCGAGGACCGCCGGGTTTGCTCTTTCCAGTGCAGTTGTGGCGAGCGTCTTCGCCGGGTCGCCGGCCGGCGCGCAGGCGCTCGACGACAAGTACTGGATCGAGGCCGGCGCCTACTGGGCCTCGGTCCATTCGAGCGCGCGGGTCGAGCCCGACCACCCGTTGATCCCGGGGACCGAGATCAACTTCGAATCCGACCTTGGGCTCGACGACCATGAAGCCCTGCCCGCCCTGACCGCGGGCGTTCGGCTGGGCGGAAACTGGAAGATCGTCGCCGAGTACTACTCGCTCGGCCGCGAAGGGACGCGCCGGCTCGATCGCGAGATCCGCTTCAACGACCGGGTGTTCGCGGTCAACGCGCAAGTGGATTCGCGGTTCGATTCCGACGTCTACCGGCTGACGGTCGGCTATGCGTTCGTGCGCCAGCCGAACCTAGAGCTCGGCGCTGCGATCGGGGTCCATGCGACCGACTTCGAGATCGAGCTCGCCGGGCAGGCCTCGGTCAGCGGGACGCCGGCTGCGGCAGCGACCGTGCAGGGCCGGCAGCTGTTCGTGCCGCTGCCGACCGTGGGCGTGTTCGGCACGGTCAACATCGCGCCCAAGCTGGTGCTGAATGCCCGGGCCGACTACCTCTCGCTGTCGATCGACCGCTACGACGGGCGGCTCCTCAACGCGCAGGCGGCGGTCAGCTACCGGGTGATGAGCCACCTCGACATCGGCGCGATGTGGCGCTCGGTCGACTACCGGCTGGGGGTCGAGCGCAACACCTGGCAGGGCCAGGTGCGCTACCGGTTCAACGGCCCCGCACTGTTCGCCCGGGCCGCCTTCTAGCCTTCGCCAGCGCCGGGCCCCGCGGGGCGGCGCATTGTCTTGCTGGTCGCGGACCGCGCCGGGAAAACGCTGGCGAACCCCGCGCGAGGCTGACACAAACGGCGCAACAAAAAGGGAGGGACATCATGAGGATCGCGATTCGCGCCGGGCTTTGCGCGCTGGCCCTGTCGTTTGCCGCCACCGGCTCGGCGCAGCCCGGCGGCGTGCCGCTGCCGGCGCATAGCTGTCAGCGCGAATGCCTCGAGGGGTTCGTCGACAAGTATCTGCAGGCGATGGCCGACGGCAAGGTCGACCCGGCGCTGTTCGCGCCGAACGCGCGGTTCACCGAGAACGGGGTGCAGCTGCCGCTCGGCAACGAGGGGCTGTGGGCGACCACGACGGCGCCGGGCAAGTACAAGTTCTACGTGCCCGACACCGAGACCCAGCAGGTCGCCTTCCTCGGCACGGTGATGGAGCAGGCGACGAGCTCGGCGACCGGGCCGCAGCGCGCGCCGGAGCCGGTCGGGCTGTCGCTGCGGCTGCGGATCGTCGACGGCAAGATCACCGAGATCGAGCAGATCGCCGCGCGGCCCGAGCGGCCGCTCGGCGCCACGGCGGCGACGCCGAGCACGAGCCCGTTCCCGGCGACCGGCGCCGCGGTCGAGGCGATGGGCGCGCCGCATCCGATCTTCCTGACGGCGGTGCCCGAGGCGCAGCGGATGGAGCGCGCCGACCTGATCGCGGTCGCCAACCAGTACTTCACCGGCATGCAGCGCAACGACGGCAAGGGCTACTACCCGTTCACCGACGACTGCCTGCGGCACGAGAACGGCATGATCGCGGCGGGCCCTCCGGGCACGATCGGCATGCGCGGCGGCCCGGTGGCGACCTGCAAGGGGCAGTTCGAGAACAACCTCAAGAACGTCGTCTCGGGCATCCGCGACCGGCGCTTCGTGGCGGTCGACCGCGAGCGCGGGATCGTGTTCGCCTTCGCCGCCTTCGACCACCGCAACATCAACTGGACCTGGGAGCTCGGCGAGCTGTTCAGGATCGAGAACAACCAGATCCGCCGGATCGAGGCGATCTTCATCCGCGGGCCGTACGGGGTGTGCTCGGGCTGGGGCACTTACGAGCAGTGCCGGAGCGAAGAGATCCAGGACGTCCGGTAACGATTCCCCCTCCCCGGCGGGGAGGGGTCAGGGGGTGGGGAGCGCGGCGAAGCCGCGGTCGACGCCGGCGTCGGACACCCCCACCCTACCCTTCCCCCCAAGGGGGAGGGGGTGAGGTCGACGGGTTGAGAGAAAACGGGAGGGACACGATGATCCGCAAGACACTTCTGGCCGGCCTGCTGGCCTGCGCCGCGACGCCGGCGATGGCGCAGAACGGGCCGCCGCCGAGCCCCTACGCGCCGCTGCAGGACCACCCGACCTGCACCCGCGACCAGCTCAAGGCGGCAACCGACGCCTATGTCGAGGCGCAGCGGAGCGGGAACATCGGCGCCTTGCCGCTGCACGAGAAGGTGCGGTTCGTGCAGGACATGGCCGACGTCACGCGCGACGCCGGGCTGTGGAACACCGCGCTGCCGATCGCCCATGCGATGAGCTTCCACGACGACAAGCGCTGCAAGACCTTCACCGAGATCATCGTCACCGAAGGCGGCAAGCCGTACGTGATCGGCACGCGGCTGTACCTGCACGAGGGCAAGGTGATCCGCGTCGACAGCCTGGTGACCAAGCCCGGCGACTGGCTGTTCAACGCCAACGCCTATCTCAAGTACACCAGCGCCGAGGACTGGGGCGAGCTGTTCAAGTACCAGAAGACCGCCCCCGCCGAGATGATCCGCGGGGGCAACGCCTACCTCGACGGCTTCGCCGACAAGTTCACCGACATCCCGTGGGGCACGCCGTGCGCGCGGCTCGAGGGCGGCGCCTACACCAACCGTTCGGGCGATCCGCACGCGAGCTGCGAGGTCGGGCTGCCGCCGGGCGTGCTGTACATCGTCAACCGCGACTACCTGATCGACGAGGAGAAGGGGGTCATCAACATCTTCTGCCGGTTCGGCAGCTCGACCGGCGGGCCGGACTCGCACACCTTCCGCTTCATCGACGGCAAGATCCGCGCCGTGCACACGCTGAGCGTGCTGCCGGGGCCGCAGGCCGACGACAACGGCGACATCGTCCGCGCCGCCCCGCGGGCCGCGGGATAGCCGGCAGTTGCAGTCCCCCCCGGCACCGGACTACAAGCCGTCCGGTGCCGTACGGCGCAAGCTGAGGGGAGCTTGTTTGATGAAAAGAGTCCATCTCGCCGCGATCTCGCTGGCCGCGGTCGCGACCGCCATTGTCGCGGTACCCGCGATCTCGCAGCAGGGCGGGACCGGCAAGACGATCGCCCGCTACACCATGGACGCGGGGACGACCTCGGGGATGATGGCGATGGCCTCGGGCGGCGGCGGGGTCGGTGCGGCGATGTCGATGCTGCGCGGCGGCGGCAACCAGGTCGCGCACGAACTGACGCTGCGGCTCGGCTCGACCCAGAATGCGAGCGCGCCGGCCGCGGACCACTTCATGCCGCAAGGCGCCGGGCTCGGTGCCTCGGTGCCGCTGGTGACTCCCGCCCGCGCCGGGCCGGCCGAGCCGGTCCCGCAAGGCATGCCGCAAGGCCAGATGCCGCAGGGCCGCCTGCTGCTGTTCTGGGGCTGCGGCGAGCACGCCGGCGCCGGCCAGCCGGTGGTGATCGACTTTTCCAAGCTCGCGCGCGGGCAGGTGCCGCCGGGGCTCTACGCCTCCGGGGTCGACTTGCCCGAGGCGTGGACCGTCAACATGGGCAACAGCACGACCTACGGCGACTGGCCCAATGGCCGCGACACCAAAACCGTGCCGGCGAACTCCTCGCTGCTCGGCGAGCACCGCGTGGCCGGCAACTATTCGCCCGAGATCCGCTTCACGCTGGCCGACGACTTCATGCCGGCGCTGCGGGCGAGCTCGCGCGACATGGCGAGCGGCGCCACGGGCGTGAGCTGGAACGCGCTGACCAAGGCGACCGGCTATTACGCCTGGGCCATCGCGACCAACCCCGACCAGAGCGGGCAGGCGCGCGACATGGTCTGGTGGACCTCGTCCTCGACCCAGCAGTTCGGCGGGCCGATGTCCGACTGGCTCTCGCCGGCGGCGGTCGCCAAGCTGGTCCAGGCGGGCACGGTCATGCCGCCGAGCCAGACCACCTGCACGATCCCGGCCGAGGTCAAGCAGGCCGGCGGGCCGATGCTGATGACCCAGCTGTTCGCCTATGGCCCCGAAGCCGACTTCTCGTGGCCCGCGCGCCCGGCCAACGCGCCGCGCGGCTGGCAGCCCGACTGGATCACCCGCGTGCGCTTCCGCTCGAACACCATGCTGATGACCGGCATGCCGGGCATGGGCGACGCGGGCGAGGACAGCGGCCGCAGCGCCGAGAACGCCGCCGAAGGCCAGCCGTCGTCGTCGCTGCCGCGCTGCCGCGGGCTGCGCGGGATCGCCGAACGGGCCGCGGGGCTGTGCCAGTAGGCCAGCCGGGCGGGAGGCCCCCTCCCCATCGGTTCGGCCGATGGGGAGGTGTCAGCCCGCTGGACTGACGCCGGGGTGAAGCTGGCCCGAACTTGACAGACCTGACAAGGTCCTGACGTCGCCATCGCGCTCGCCCGCGGCCGGCGGCGCGAGCAGGCGGTCGACAGTGGCGCAGGCCGCGGCAAACCAGGTGTCCCATTCGGCGACCGCGCCGGTGTAAGCCTCGTCCC
>CBHWED010000057.1:0-15266 GCA_966112795.1 uncultured bacterium | reverse complement strand
GAGGGGATCGAACCCGCTCAGGTCGCCGCCGGCTCCGGCGTGGAGGTCGGATCGGGGGCATCGGCCGCTTCGTTCTCGACCGTCGGCAGGGTGCCCGGCGTGCCGACGTCACCCGGCTCGGCCGCCTCGATCTGGTCGGCCTTCGAGGCCGGCACGCCGCCGCCGGAGCCGTAGTCCTGCAGCACGCGGGCGCGCGATTCGGCCGCCTCGTCGCCTTGGACGCGCTTGGCCGCGCCGAAGATCCAGATCGCCGATAGCAGCGCGATCGCCGCGAACAGGCTGATCCCGAGGATCCAGCGCACGATGTTCGGAGTCGAGGCGCCGCGCGCCTCGTCGGTCTCGAAGTGAACCTCTTCCCCCTGGCGTTCCATGCCGTCACTCCCGTTGTTGCCACCCATGGTGGAATCTACGGTTTGTGGCGGCGAATGTTCCGCAGGGTTCAGTCGCGCAGCAGCTCGTTGATGCCGGTCTTCGAGCGGGTCTGCGCGTCGACCGTCTTGACGATCACCGCGCAGTACAGCGACGGGCCGGGCGTGCCGTCGGGCAGCGGCTTGCCCGGCAGCGAGCCGGGGACGACGACTGCGTACGGCGGCACCGTGCCGACGTGCACTTCGCCGGTCGCGCGGTCGACGATCTTGGTCGAGGCGCCGAGGTAGACGCCCATCGACAGCACCGCGCCTTCGCCGACGCGCACGCCCTCGGCGACTTCCGAGCGCGCGCCGATGAAGGCGCCGTCGCCGATGATCACCGGGCCGGCCTGGAGCGGCTCGAGCACGCCGCCGATCCCGGCGCCGCCCGAGATGTGCACGTTCTTGCCGATCTGCGCGCACGAGCCGACCGTCGCCCAGGTGTCGACCATCGTCCCCTCGTCGACATAGGCGCCGATGTTGACGAAGCTCGGCATCAGCACGACGCCCTTGGCGATGTAGCTGCCGCGGCGCGCGACCGCGCCGGGGACCACGCGGAAGCCCGCGTCGCGGAAGCGGTTCTCGCCCCAGCCTTCGAACTTGCTCGGCACCTTGTCGTAGGCCGGCGCGCCGGCGGCGCCGTCGGGCACGATGGTGTTGTCGTTGAGGCGGAACGACAGCAGCACCGCCTGCTTGAGCCACTGGTTGACCTGCCAGCCGCCCTGGCCGTCGGGCTCGGCGACGCGCGCCTGGCCGCTGTCGAGCAGCGCGAGCGCGGCCTCGACCGGCTCGCGCACCGCCGTGCTCGCGGGCGTGACCGAGGCGCGGTCGTCCCAGGCGGCGGAAATGGCGGCTGCGAGGTCGGCGGACATGTGGGCTCCTGTCTGGTGTACGCGAGGGGCGCTAGACTGCATGGGGCGGGGGAGCAAGGTGCGAGGGCGGCCCCTTACGCCCCCTTCCCCCTTGATGGGGGAAGGATACGGAGACTTAGCCACGGAGTGGCTTAGTCGGAGTTGGATGGGGGTGATTGCGAGAGCATACGCAACGCCGCGAGATCACCCCCATCCAAGCTCCGCTAACCGCCTGACGGCGGTAAGCTTCGCTATCCTTCCCCCATCAAGGGGGTAGGGGCAGGCAGCTCCATTCCCGCTTGGGCTTCTACCGCGTCAGCTCGCGGACGAAGTCGATCAGCCCGGTCTGCCGCAGGCGGCGCATGCGCTCGGCCTCGAGGATCATCTTCACTTTGGCGAAGCAGGCCTCGATGTCGTCGTTGATCACCACGTAGTCGTAGGCGTCCCAGTGGCTGATCTCGGCCCGCGCGCGGTCCATGCGCCCGCGGATGACCTCGTCGCTGTCGGTCCCGCGCGAGCGCAGCCGCTGCTCGAGCGCGTCGATGCTCGGCGGCAGCAGGAACACGCGCACGACGTCGCCCTGCGCGCGCTGGTAGAGCTGCTGGGTGCCCTGCCAGTCGATGTCGAACAGGAAGTCCTCGCCGCGCTTGAGCTCCTCGCGGATATGCGCCTTGGGCGTGCCGTAGCAGTGGCCGAAGACCTCGGCCCATTCGAAGAACGCCTCGTCCTCGACCATCCGGTCGAAGCCCTGGCGGTCGGTGAAGAAGTAGTCGCGCCCCTCGACCTCGCCGGGCCGCATCGGCCGCGTGGTCACCGAGACCGACATCTTGAGGCCGTGCTCCTCTTCCTCGAGCAGGCGCCTGGCGATCGTGGTCTTGCCCGCGCCCGAGGGCGAGGACAGGATGAACATCAGCCCGCGGCGGTGGAGCGTGTCTTGGTCGGCCATGCATGCTCCTGCCGCAGGGCGCGGCCGGAAATCAAGCCTTACTCTCGTCGTCGGCTTTGGCGGCCTGCTTGGCGAGCGCGCGGTCGCCCTTTCGCCGCGCCTCGCGCGGGCGCAGGCTGCGGTCGATCAGGGTCTTGGTCAGCAGACCGCCGGTGACCAGCAGCAGGCCCCCCACCGAGCGCGTCGCGACGCGCGCGGCGCCGGTCGCGGCGAGCGTCGCAATCATCGACCGGCCCTTGACGACCTTGTCCGCGTCGGTCGGCTTGTAGCGCAGCGTGAGCGCGGCCTTCTCGATCCCGCGCGCGGCGAGCAGCGAGGCGCCGCGCATGGCGATGTCCATGATCAGCAGGTTGGTCGCCGGGTTGCTGCTCGGGCCGGGAACCTCACCGGGCTTGCGCGTCGTGCCGCGCTTGCGAGGCCGGAGGCTCATCGCACCGCCACCGGGCGGCTATTTCTTGCGGCCGAAGTCGACCGTGACCACGTTGGAGCCGTCATCGCCGGTGCCAACGCCCGGTGCCGCGGGGCGTTCCGGGTCGCCTTCGCGCGCGTCGTTCTCCGCGGCCTCGTGCGCGGCCGGCTCGACGTCGGTCACCGCGGCCTGGAACTGCAGCCCGAAATCGACCGCCGGATCGACGAACGCGGTGATCGCCGCGAACGGGATCATCAGCTTGGCCGGGATCTGGTTGAAGCTGAGCCCGACCTGGAAGCCGAGGTCGTCGACCGCGAGGTCCCAGAACTTGTTCTGCAGCACGATCGTCATCTCGTCGGGGAAGCGCTCGCGCAAGTGCTGCGGGATCGAGACGCCCGGCGCGCCGGTCTTGAAGGTGATGTAGAAATGATGGTTGCCCGGCAGCCCGCCGCCCGAGCGCTCGACCGAGCCGAGCACGCGGCCGACCACCGCTCGCAACGCTTCCTGCACGATCTCGTCGTACGGAATGAGACTGTCGGGGGTATCGTCGCTCATTGGGGGCTAGGTGGCGGTGGCGCGCCTCAGGGTCAAGCGCCAATGCTTGCGTGACATGTCTTGTCGCGTATAGCGCGTCGCCATGCGCACCGGCCGGATCGCCCGCAAGACCGCTGAGACCGACATCCTCGTCGAGGTGAACCTCGACGGGACGGGGACTTACGACGTTTCGACCGGGATCGGCTTCCTCGACCACATGGTCGAGCAGTTCAGCCGCCACTCGCTGATCGACGTGACGATGAAAGTCGACGGCGACCTGCACATCGACCAGCACCACACGACCGAGGACAGCGCGATCGCGCTCGGCCAGGCGCTCGGCCAGGCGCTCGGCGACAAGGGCGGGATCGGCCGCTACGGCATGGCCTACTCGCCGATGGACGAGACGCTGGTGCGCGTCGCGCTCGACATCTCGGGCCGGCCGTATCTCGTGTGGAAGCTGCGGTTCACGCAGGAGAAGCTCGGCGAATGGGACACCGAGCTGGTCGAGCACTGGTTCCATTCGGTGGCGCAGGCGGCGGGGATCACGCTGCATGTCCAGCTGCTCTACGGGCAGAACAACCACCACGTGTGCGAGGCCGCCTACAAGGGCTTCGCCCGGGCGATGCGCCAGGCGGTCGAGCTCGATCCGCGCAAGGGCGGGGCGGTGCCCTCGACCAAGGGCCAGCTCGGAGGCTGACCGATGGCTGAAGCGATCGCGCTGATCGACTACGGCGCGGGCAACCTGCACTCGGTCCACAACGCGCTGCTCGCCGCCGGGGCCGAGCGCGTGGCGATCACCGCCGATCCCGACATCGTCCGCGGCGCGCGGCGCGTGGTGCTGCCGGGCGTAGGCTCGTTCAAGGCCTGCGCCGACGGGCTCACCGGCATTGCCGGCATGGTCGAGGCGCTCGAGGAGCGCGTGCTCGGCCATGGCGTGCCGTTCCTCGGCGTCTGCGTCGGCATGCAGCTGCTCGCCAGCGAAGGGCTCGAGCACGGCTCGACCCCGGGCCTCGGTTGGATCCCCGGCGAAGTGCGGATCATCGAGCGCACCGATCCGGCGATCAAGGTCCCGCACATGGGCTGGAACGACGTCTCGCCCGCGCCGCACGGCCGCGACGGCGCAGCGTTGATCGAGGAGGGCGAGGCCTATTTCCTCCACTCGTACCATTTCCGCCCCGAGAACGGGCGCGACATCGCGGCGATGACCGACCACGGCGGCGGCCTCGTTGCCGCGGTCGCGCGCGACAACGTGGTCGGCGTGCAGTTCCACCCCGAGAAGAGCCAGAGCTACGGCCTCGCACTGCTTGCGCGCTTCCTCGAGTGGAATCCGTGAGCCGTTCCGGCGAAGCGACAAACGCAGGTTAGCCCAGCGGAACCGCGCCATCGGCCGTTCGTCTCCGACACGAAGGAGACATGCCATGGCCGATGCCGACCCCAACTTGCGTGACGCCCACACCGAGATGCCCTCGCTCGAAGGGCGCAAGGCGTTGATTACCGGCGGCACCACCGGGATCGGCCGGGCGATCGCTGTGCTGCTCGCGTCCGAAGGGGTCGAGATCTTCACCTGCGGCCGCGACGAGCGGCACCTCGCCGACGGGCTCGAGCGGATCAACGAGGTCGGAAAGGGCGATGGGATCAGCGTCGACCTCGCCGAGAAGGAAGGGTTGAACTTCTTTTTCGCGGCAGCCGAAGAAAGGCTCGGCGATTACGACATCGCGATCGTCAACGCGGCGATCCCGGTCGGCGGGCTTACCGACACGAAGGAGGAGGACGCCTGGTACGCGGTGGCGACCGACTACACCGCCTACGTAATGAGCGCTTACAAGGCCGCCCAGCATCTCAAGGACAAGGGCGACCTGATCCTCATCGGCTCGATGAGCGCGCACAGCCTCGGCGGCAGCTCGTCGATTTACGCCGGTATGAAGAAGGGCATCCAGGGCTTCGCCGAGGCGCTGCACAAGGAGCTCGGCAAGAAGGGCATCAAGGTCGGGCTGGTCGAGCCGGGCCTGACCGGAGCCGACTTCCAGTATCCCGACATTCCCGCCGACAAGCAGCGCGAGATGATCGAGGCCGAGAAGATGCTGCGCGCCGAGGATATCGCGGTGGCGGTGCATTTCATGCTGACCCAGCCGCGCCGCGCGGTGGTCAACCAGCTGACGGTGACGCAGCGGGTGCCCGACGAGTGAGCTTTGCAGTCGACCGGCTGGTCCTGACGCCCGACGACATCGATCTTTCCCGGTCTCCGCTCGCCGGCGCGTTCGATTGCGAGACCTATGTGCTCGGCGCGTTCAACCCGGGCATGACGCGGCTGCCCAACGGCAACCTGCTCATGATGGTGCGCGTCGCCGAGGCGCTGCGCGAAGCCATCTTCGACGGCCAGGTCCATGCGATCCGCTGGGATTCGCGGGCGGGCTACGTGCTCGACGGCTGGCCGCTCGAGCACGCGAACACCGCCGACCCGCGCAAGTTCGAGCTCCACGGCTACGGCTGGAAGGTCATGGCGCTGACCTCGCTCGCGTGGCTGCTGCCGGTCGAGCTGAGCCCCGACGGGCTCGAGATCGTCGCCTTCCACTACGACAAGGCGATCGCGCCGGCGGGCACCTGGCAGTGCTACGGGCTCGAGGACGCGCGGATCAGCAAGGTCGACGGGCGCTACCTGATGACCACCTGCTCGGTCAGTCCCGAGCGCCACTCGACCACGCTCTACAGCTCGGACAACGCGCTCGACTGGACTTTCGAGGGGATCGTGCTCGATCACCAGAACAAGGACATGCTGATCTACGAGGGCCTGATCGGCGGCAAGTACTGGGCGCAGACGCGGCCGCTCGGGCAGCTGTTCTTCGCCTATCCGCCGGGCAGCCCGTGGCACTCGGGCCCCTCGATCAACCACGCGACGAGCCCTGACGCGCTGCACTGGATGCCGCACATCGAGCCCGCGATCCGCCCGCACGCCGGCACCGCGGCGACCGCGCGGATCGGCGGCGGGACCCCGCCGATCCTGACCGAGATCGCCGGGCAGCGCGGCTGGCTGACGCTGTGGCACGGGGTCGAGCCGTACCAGATCGTCGGCAAGTACCGGACCTACTGGTCGCTGCTCGATCCCGAGGAGCCGTGGAAGGTGCTCGCCACCAGCCACGAGCCGCTGCTCGAGTGCAGCGCCGAGCTGACCGAGCCGATCAAGGAGCAGATGTACCTCGACAACGTGGTGTTCTCGACCGGCATCGCCGATGCGGGCGATCACTTCGTCGTGGCGAGCGGCGAGGCGGACCTCGCGTGCCGGATCACGCATGTGCCCAAGGATGCGTTCGTGCCGTCCGAAGACCCCGGCTCCCAATAACTCTGACCGCGTCATCCCCGCGCACGCGGGGACCGCGCTTGCGCCCAAGCGCCGCGCCAGAAGAAAAGCGGGGCCGCCGCTTTCGCGGGGGTGACGAGGTAGGGGTGTGGTGATAGTCGCGCCCGCGATGATCGTATTCCCCGCCATCGACTTGAAGCAGGGCCAGGTCGTGCGCCTCGCCGAAGGCGACATGGATCGCGCCACCGTCTACGGCGACGACCCCGCCGCGCAGGCGCTGCTGTTCGCCGAGGCCGGGGCGCAGCACCTGCACGTGGTCGATCTCGACGGCTCGTTCGCCGGGCGCGCGGAGAACCGCGAGGCGGTCGAGGCGATCGTCGCGGCCTTTCCCGGCTACGTCCAGCTCGGCGGCGGGATCCGCACGCCGGCGGCGGTCGAGGGCTGGTTCAAGCTCGGCGTGGCGCGGGTGGTCATGGGCACCGCCGCGCTCAAGGACCCGCAGTTCGTCAAGGACATGGCGCGCGCGTGGGACGGCGGCATCGTCGTCGCGGTCGACGCGCGCGACGGCATGGTCGCGACCGAGGGCTGGGCCGAAGTCAGCGACGTGCCGGTCGAGGACATGGCCCGCCGCTTCGAGGACGCCGGCGTCGCCAGCCTGCTGTTCACCGACATCGGCCGCGACGGCCTGCTCAAGGGCTGCAACGTCGAAGCCACGGTCGACCTCGCGCGGCGCACCTCGCTGCCGGTGATCGCCAGCGGCGGGGTCAAGGGCCTCGACGACATCCGCATGCTCGCGATCCACGCCGACGAGGGGATCGAGGGCGTGATCACCGGGCGGGCGCTGTACGACGGCCGGCTCGACCTCGCGGCGGCGATCAAGATGGCGGAGCGCGGGTGACCGCATGGGCTGGCTCGCCGCCCTGTTCGTCGGACTGATCGGGTGGTTGCTGACGCACGACATCCGCACGCGCGAGACCGCGCTGATCGCGGCCCGCGTGCGGCGCGACACGCGGCCGGGGCGGTACTGGACGATCATGGCATTCTGGACGCTGTGCCTGCTGCTCAGCGCGCTCCTGGTCGTGGGCGAGTACCTCTACCGGACGAACTGTGCCGACGCGCCTTGCACCATCGAGATTCGCGTGGCCGCGCCGGGTCCGATGACGGACTCCGCGCGATGATCCTCATCGCGGTCGGCTTGCTCGCCGGAATCCTGATCGCGCTCGACGCGCAGCGGAATCTCGGCAGCGGATCGGCGACGACGATGTTCCGCGCCTACTCGCGGCAGGACCACCCGCGCGCGTTCTGGCTGGTGTTCTCGGCCAAAGTGCTGCTCAGCGCGGCGCTGGCGATCCTCTCGGCGGCGCTGATCGTGCGGAACCCGGCGTGAGACATGCGTGGGACGGCATGCACGTGGTCGCCGCGATCGGCCTGCTGTACCTCGGCTGGAGCTGGTTCCGGCTGGCGCGCGACTTCGCGGACGGGGTCGCGCGCTCCGAGTGGCAATGGACCACCGCGCTGTTTCGCGGCGCGCGCGGCGCGGTGGTCTATGAGCGCTCGCGCGATCCGGGCGCCTTCTGGTGGCGCACCGGGCTCAAGGTCGCCATCTTCTCCGTGCTTACCCTTGGCTTTCTGATAGTGCTGCTCGAGACATGACAGTCCGTATCCGCGTCATCCCCTGCCTCGACGTCGCCGACGGGCGCGTGGTCAAGGGCGTCAACTTCGTCGAGCTTCGCGACGCCGGCGACCCGGTCGAGCAGGCGCGCGCGTACGACGCGGCCGGGGCCGACGAGCTGTGCTTCCTCGACATCTCAGCCAGCCACGAAGGGCGCGGGACGCTGCTCGACGTGGTCCGCCGCACCGCGCAAGTCTGCTTCATGCCGCTGACCGTCGGCGGCGGGGTGCGTTCGGTCGAGGACGCGCGCGCGCTGCTGCTCGCGGGCGCGGACAAGGTCGCGGTCAACTCGGCCGCGGTGGCGCGGCCCGAGGTCGTCTCGGAGATCGCCGAGCGCTTCGGCAGCCAGTGCGTCGTGGCCTCGGTCGATGCGCGCTGGAGCCACGATCACTGGGAGATCTTCACCCATGGCGGCCGCCGCGCGACCGGGATCGACGCGGTCGAGCACGCCGTGAAGCTGGCCGCGCTCGGCGCCGGCGAGCTGCTCGTCACCTCGATGGACGGCGACGGCACCCAGCGCGGCTACGATCTCAAGCTGACCCGCGCGATCGCGGATTCGGTGTCGATCCCGGTGGTCGCGAGCGGCGGCGTCGGTACGCTCGATCACCTGGTCGAGGGTGTCACCGAGGGCCACGCGAGCGCGGTCCTCGCCGCCTCGATCTTCCATTTCGGCACCCACACGATCGCCGAAGCGCACGCCGCGCTGAGGGCCGCCGGTTTACCCGCGCGCGGCTGACGGTCCCATGGCGGGACGGTAACGCAAAAGCCGTTGCCCCGCGGGCTCAGGGGTCCATGGCTGGCGCATGGCCGTGCGAATCCTCGTTGCCCTCGTGGCGCTCCTTTCGGCAGCTCCCGCGTGGGCGCACGACAGCACCGCGGTCCCCGAAGGCTCGCACGTCACGCTGTTCGCGCTCGGCCTGCTCGGGGTCATCGTCGGCCGCCGCGCGTCGATCAACGCCCAGCGCCGCGGCGCGGCCGACGAGCGCGACGCCGACTGACTTGACCCGAGCCTTGCGGTTGCCCATGCCGCGCGCATGGATACGCTGGAGCGCCTCGAACGGACGATCGCCGAGCGCCGCAAGGCCGCGCCGGGCGAGAGCTACGTCGCCAGCCTGACCGCGCGCGGCCTCCCGGTGATCGCCCGCAAGCTCGGCGAGGAGGCGACCGAGACGGTAGTCGCCGCGCTCACCGGCGACGATGCCGAGCTCGTCGGCGAAGCGGCCGACGTGCTGTTTCACCTGCTCGTGCTGCTCGCCGAGAAAGGCATCCCGCTGTCGACCGTCATGGCGGAGCTCGAGCGCCGCGAGGGCACCTCGGGGCTTGACGAGAAAGCTGCACGAGGCGCCTGATGCCGATCGACGCGACCCTGCCGTACGACGACCAGAACGTGTTCGCGAAGATCCTCCGCGGGGAGATCCCGAACAAGACGGTCTACGAGGACGAGTGGGCGCTCGCGTTCCACGATATCGCCCCGCAGGCCCCGGCGCATATCCTCGTGATCCCCAAAGGCCCTTACGTCAGCTGGGACGATTTCTCGGCGCGCGCCTCGGCCGACGAGATCGCCGGGTTCGTCCGCGCGGTCGGCCATGTCGCGCGCGAGCAGGGGCTCGTCGCTGCGGGTTATCGCCTGCTCGCCAACACCGGCCCGCACGGCGGGCAGGAAGTGCCGCACCTCCACGTGCACCTGTTCGGCGGCCGGCCGCTGGGGTCGATGCTCGCGCGCTAGGCACGCCTCGCCGCGCCGCGGTGAGTCATTTCAACGACTAACGGCCGTGGCCTTGCCAGCCGAGTCGCGCCTTGGCTAAGGCCCTCATCAACGATGGACGAGCCAGCGCCCCTCCCGCCCTCGGGCCTGTTCCAGGGACCGCTCCACCTGTTTCCCGTGCGCGCCTACTACGAGGACACCGACCTTTCGGGAATCGTCTATCACGCCAACTACTTGCGCTGGTTCGAGCGCGCCCGCTCGGACCTGCTGCGGCTGCTCGGGATCGACCAGCGCGCGGCGGTCGAGGCGGGCGAGGGGGCCTACGCGGTGGCCGAGATCAACCTCCGCTATCTCGCCCCGGCCAAGCTCGACGACGCGCTGGTGATCCTGACCGAAGCGGTCGAGCTGCGCTCGGCCAGCGTCCGCCTGCGCCAGCGCGCGCTGCGCGACGGGAACCTGCTCGCCGAGGCCGCCGTTCGGGTGGGATTCATCTCGCCTGACGGACGACCGCGTCGCCAGCCGTCCGCCTGGCGTGCCGCCTTCGACCCTCTCCTGCCCGCGAAAGGCCCTGCATGACTCTCGTTTCCGCCGTTGCCGCCGCCGCGCCGACCCGGCTCGATCCGGTCCAGCTGTTCCTCCACGCCGACATCGTCGTGCAGGTGGTGATCGCCGGGCTGGTGCTCGCGAGCATCTGGGTGTGGACGATCGTGGTGTCGTTCTCGCTCAAGATGGGCAGCGTGAAGCGCAAGAGCGTGACCTTCGAGGAGGAGTTCTGGGATTCCGAGCAGCCCGAGGCGCTGGTCGCGGGCAAGCGACGGCCCGACAATCCCTCGGCGCGGGTCGCCGCCGCGGGCCTTGCCGAGCTGCGCGAGTCGACCCAGGCTGGGCTGCGTGATCGCGAAGGCGCCAAGGCGCGCATCGCGCTGGCGATGGAAGGCCAGGTCGCGAGCGAGGCCGACGCGCTTGCCGAGCGGCTCAACTTCCTCGCCACGACCGGTTCGGTGGCGCCGTTCGTCGGGCTGTTCGGCACCGTGTGGGGGATCATGAACAGCTTCTTCCAGATCGGCCAGCAGCAGAACTCGTCGCTCGCGGTGGTCGCGCCGGGCATTTCCGAGGCGCTGTTCGCGACCGCGATCGGGCTGTTCGCCGCGATCCCCGCGGTGATCGCCTACAACCGCTTCAGCCACCGGGTGAACGCCTACGAGGCCAAGCTGCAGCGCTTCGCCGACCAGGTGCATTCGCAGGTCGGCCGCGAGCTGGAGCGCAGCTGATGGCGATGGGCCTGCACTCGTCGTCGCGCGGGCGCAGCCGTTCGACCCGGCGTGCGCCGATGGCCGAGATCAACGTGACTCCGCTGGTCGACGTGATGCTCGTGCTGCTGATCATCTTCATGGTCACCGCGCCGCTGCTCGCCAGCGGCGTTCCGGTCGAGCTGCCCGACAGCCGCGCCAACGCGCTCGACCAGCAGCCCGACCAGGTGACGATCTCGGTCGACCGCGATGGCTTCATCTACATCGACGACGGCCTCGTCGAGGAAGGTGACTTCGCGGCGGCGCTCGCGAGGGTCCGCTGCGGCAGCGAGAACGACCCGCTGATCACGCTGCGCGCCGACCGCACGCTCGACTACGGCCGGGTCATGGCGGTCATGGGCGAGCTCAACCGCGCCGGGTGCAACAGCATCTCGCTGGTCACCAACGGTTCAGTCGAGGCCCCATAGCCCGGTGCCGATGGCTTCCTTCGCCTCCCTCTCGCGCGAAGAGCGGCTCGGGCTCGGCGTTGCCGCCGTGGCCCATGTCGCGCTCGTCGCCGCGCTCGTGTGGGGCGTGCGCGATGCGCCGACGCTGCTGCCGATCCCCGAGCGGATGACGGTCAGCCTGGCCGACGAGGTCAGCCTGCAATCGACGTCGCCGAATCCCGCCGAGGCTTCGGCCGCGGTCGCGCCCGAGCTCGCGCCGGTGCCCGCGCCGCCGCCTCCGGCGCCCGAGCCCGTGCCGACCGTCGCCCCGCGCGAGGAGCCGCGCCCGGTGCCGCGGCCGACCCGCGCCGCGGTTCCCCGGCCGACACCGACGCCGACCCCTGCGGCGACGCGGCGCCCGGTCACCCGGCCGACGACCGCGCCGTCGCCGCGCCCGACCGCGACCCGCGCCGCGGGCAGCCGGATGGGCGACGATTTCCTCGAGGGGGCCGGCTCGAGCGAGCGCACCAACAGCCGCGGCACGCCGGCGGCGACCTTCGGCGCGGCCGAAGCGGCCTCGCTGATCCAGGCGATCAGCCGCGAGATCAAGCCGCACTGGAACGCGCCGCAGGGCGTCGATGCCGAGAAGCTGGTCACGGTGCTGAGCTTCGAGCTCAATCCCGACGGCAGCCTCAAGGGCACGCCGCGCGTGGTCAGCCAGTCGGGCATCAACGATTCCAACCGGCCGCAGGCGCAGCTCCACGCGGAGCGCGCGATCCGTGCGGTGCAGCTTGCAGCGCCGTTCGATCTGCCGGATGAATTCTACGACAAATGGAAGCGCGTCAGCCAGTTGCGCTTCGATAGGAGGCTTTGATCGTGGTCCTTCGTACCTTTCTGCTCACCGCCGGCCTGTGCCTGGCCGCCGTCCCGGCCCTCGCGCAGGATGCGCCCGCGCCCGTACCGGCGGTCGAAGTGCCCGAGGAGGAAGGCCTCAGCGGCTCGGTCACCGACGACAGTGCCTGGCAGGACCTCGGCATCGCCATCCCGGCCTTCGCCACCAACGCCGACCGGCCGACCCCGGCGAACTCGCAGGGCACCGGCGCGCTCGGGGTCGAGCTCGGCCGCGTGGTGTTCAACGACTTGCGCAACAACGGCCTGTTCCGCCCGGTCGGGCCCGACGCGCTGCCGCGCCCGGCCTATCCCGAGATCACCGCGCCGGCCTGGGGCACCTGGCAGGGCCGCTCGGCCGAAATGCTCGTGCAGGGTTATGTCCGCGCCGCCGACGACGGCCGGCTGACCGTCGGCTGCTATCTCTACGACGTGCAATTGCAGCAGGAGCTGGTGCGCGAGGGCTGGGTGGTCAGCGCCGCCGAATGGCGCCGCGCCGCGCACAAGTGCGCCGACCTCGTCTATTCGCGCCTGTCGGGCGAGAGCCCGTTCTTCGACAGCAAGATCGCCTACATCGCCGAGACCGGGCCCAAGGACAACCGCGTCAAGCGGCTCGCGATCATGGATTCGGACGGCGCCAACCACCGCTTCATCACCAACGGCCAGTCGACCGCGCTGACCCCGCGCTACTCGCCCGACTACTCGAAGATCGCCTACGTCAGCTATCTCAACGGCTACGCGCGGATCTACGTCTACGACATCGGCAGCGGCAACCAGACGCTGGTCACCCAGAGCCAGAACCCGACCTTCGCCCCGCGCTGGTCGCCCGACGGGCGCTCGATCCTCTATTCGATGGCCGTCGCCGGCAACACCGACATCTACCGCGTCCCCGCCGCCGGCGGCACGCCGCAGCGGCTAACCGACGGGCCGGGGATCGACGTCGGCGGCTCGTACTCGCCCGACGGCTCGAAGATCGTGTTCGAGAGCGACCGCTCGGGCAACCAGCAGATCTACGTGATGGATGCGAACGGCGGCAACCAGCGGCGGATCAGCTTCTTCGGCGGCCGCGCGGCGACGCCCGAATGGAGCCCGCGCGGCGACCAGATCGCCTTCACCCACATCGCCGGCGACTTGCGCATCGCGGTCATGAGCCCGGGCGGCGGCGGGATGCGCTACCTGACCAGCTCATGGCAGGACGAGGCGCCGACCTGGGCGCCCAACGGCCGCATCGTGCAGTTCTTCCGCACCGCGCGCAATTCGGGCGAAACCTCGATCTGGCAGGTCGACCTGACCGGCCGCAACGAGCGCAAGCTCAACACGCCCGTGGGCGCGTCCGACCCCGCGTGGGGACCGGTCCTGCCGTAACCGCGTTCCATTGCTCAACCGAGATGCCCGAAAACAAATCGACAAGAAGGAGAACAAAGGCATGAAGAAGATCGCCCTCGCGATAACCGTGTGCAGCGTGATCGCGCTCTCGGCGTGCTCGAAGAAGCCGCCGGCCGAGCTGCCGCCGGCCCCGCAGGACACTTCGACCCCGACGCCCCAGCCGCCGCGGCAGACCGGTCCGGTCCCGGGCTCGCAGGAGCACTTCCGTCAGGCGATGGCCGGGCGCGACACGATCTACTTCGACACCGACATGTTCAACATCGACGCCGAGGACCAGGCGGCGCTGCGCGAGCAGGCCAACTACCTGACCCAGTTCCCGAACGTCCGCGCGACCGTCGAAGGCCACGCCGACGAGCGCGGCACGCGCGAATACAACCTCGCGCTCGGCGAGCGCCGGGCCAATGCGGCGAAGAACTACCTGATCAGCCTCGGCGTCGGCGCCGAGCGGCTGGCGGTGGTCAGCTACGGCAAGGAGCGTCCGGTGGCGCTCGGCTCGAACGAGCAGGCCTGGGCGCGCAACCGCCGCGCGGTCACGGTGGTGATGAACTGAGGAAGGCAGGGAGCCCTCATCCAAGCTCCGCTAACCGCCTGCGGCGGTAAGCTGCGCTATCTTTCTCCCACCAGTGGGAGAAGGATTCGGTGCCGCTCTTTTCTTCTCCCGCTGGCGGGAGAAGGATACGGAGACTTGGTCGCGAAGCGGCCTAGTCGGTGTTGGATGAGGGCTCTTGAATTAGTCGATCAGCGCGAGGGGCGAGAACGTGTCGCTCGCGAACAGCGGCGCCGAAATCGCCGGCCGCTCCTCGAGGCTGCTGCCGGGCACGCGCGCGGCACCCGGCGCGAACAGCGCCAGCGCGGACATCGCGAAAACGGAAAAGGCCGAAGCCACGGCAAGCTGCTTGGACATTGTCGATCTCGGACTCGTTCTTGCCGGCGCCAGATAGGCATCCCAAGTTATATTGCAATGCAGCATTGGTGCGCCGCGACAAAAAGATACATCCGCGCCGGGTGGAGCGGTTTCCGCCCCGGGCGCGAGCGCCTATAGGTAGGGAATGCTGACGAAGGGCTTAATCTGATGGCGCGGCCGACGCGCTCGATGGACTGGGGCTTCCCGCGCTGGCGCGGCTACGGCAGCACGCGCGAGGCGGCCAAGGTGCGCCTGTGCGACCGCCACGGCTGCGATGCACCCGGCGACTGCCCGGCGCCCAAGGCGCCCAACAGCCCCGAGCGGTGGTATTTCTGCCAGCGCCACGCGGCCGAGTACAATTCGCGCTGGGACTACTTCGAAGGTCTCGAGAAGGCTGAGGCCGCTGCGCGCGCGGCCGGCGAGCAGCGGACCAACGCGGGCTACGCTTCGGCGGCGCACTATGGTTGGGCCTCGTCCGGCGACGGCAGCCGCAGCGCCGACGAGATGCGCGCGCTCGAAGTGCTCGGCCTCGAAGCCGACGCCGATGACAATGCGATCAAGAAGGCTTGGCGCGAGCGGGCCAAGCAAGTGCAT
>CBHWED010000056.1:0-15319 GCA_966112795.1 uncultured bacterium | reverse complement strand
CCGCAATGGGTCGAAAGCGGAGGCTCCCCCTTACTCCGCCGTCCACCCGCCATCGATCGTGTAGTTCGCGCCGTTGATGTTCTGCGCCTCGTCGCGGCACAGGAACACTGCGAGCGCGGCGACCTCGGCGGGCTGGACGAACTTCCGCGTCGGCTGCTTGTCGAGCAGGACCTTCTCGATCACCTCGTCGCGGCTCATGCCGCGCGCGGCCATGGTGTCGGGGATCTGGTTCTCGACCAGCGGGGTCCAGACGTAGCCGGGGCTCACGCAGTTGGCGGTCACGCCATGCTCGGCCAACTCGAGCGCGAGGACCTTGGTCAGTCCGGCGATGCCGTGTTTGGCCGCGACGTAGGCGCTCTTGAACGGGCTCGCGGCGAGCGAATGCGCCGAAGCGGTGCTGATGATCCGGCCCCAGCCCTGCGCCTTCATGTGCGGCACCGCGAGCCGCGCGGTGTGGAACGCGGCCGAGAGGTTGAGCGCGATGATCGCGTCCCACTTGGCCGGCGGGAAGTCTTCGACCGGCGCAACGTGCTGCATGCCGGCGTTGTTGACGAGCACGTCGACCGGCCCGGCTTCGGCCATCATCGCCTCGACCCCGGCCGTGGTGGTCAGGTCGCCGGCGGCGAAGGTCGCGTCGAGCTCGCCGCGCAGGCGCTCGATCTCGTCGGGCGCGCCGAAGCCGTTGAGCACCACCGCGGCGCCCTCGGCAGCGAGCGCGCGGGCGATCGCGAGGCCGATGCCCGAAGTCGAACCGGTGACGAGCGCGCGCTTTCCTGTCAGGAACATTCCGGCCTCCGTGCCATTGGCAGTGCGAGGTCTCAAAGCGCGAACGCGGGCTCGGGTCCAGCCCTATTTCGCAACCGCACAACGAGGGGAATACCATGCGCCTCAGGCCGTTCAATCCCGGAAGCCTAAGAGTGGAAGACCAGCGCGGCCGGTTCCCCGGAGGGGGCGGCGGCCAGCTCGGTTGCGGGGCGATCGTGATCGCGTTGATCGGCGCGCTCGTGTTCGGGGTCGATCCCGGGCAGATGCTCGGCACGATCGACCAGGTGCAGAACGGCGCGCAAGTGGACACCGGCCAGGGCGGGACGACCGCCGAGGAGAGCTGCGCGGTCAACGCCTACAGCCAGGAAAGCTGCGCCGCGCTGGCCTCGCTCAACGACACCTGGCAGCCGCTGTTCCAGCAGGCCGGCATCCAGTTCCGCCAGCCCAAGCTCGTGTTCTATTCGCAGCAGGGCCGGTCGGGCTGCGGCGCCGCGCAATCGGCGATGGGGCCGTTCTACTGCCCGGCCGACGAGGGGATCTACATCGACACCGATTTCTACGACCAGATGAACCGGCAGCTCGGCGCCGGGCCCGGCGATTTCGCGCGCTACTACGTGATCGCGCACGAGTACGGCCACCACATCCAGTCGCTGACCGGAGTGTCGGAGCAGATCCGCAGCCTGCAGCAGCGCAGCCCGGGCCAGGCCAACCAGTATTCGGTGCTGCTCGAGCTGCAAGCCGACTGCTACGCCGGGGTCTGGGCGGGCAAGAACCGCAACGCGATCGAGCCCGGCGACTTCGAGGAAGGCATGCAGGCGGCGAGCGCGATCGGCGACGACACGCTGACCCAGGGCCGGGTGAGCCCGGACAACTTCACCCACGGCACCAGCGCCCAGCGGATGCAGGCGCTGCGGATCGGCATGGAGAGCGGCGACGACACCCAGTGCGACCGGATCATGCAGCAGTGACGCGAAAGCCCCCTCCTCTCGCGAGGAGGGGGCTTCCGACAGCGGACCTCGACTGAGGGCTAGGCGATCTCCTCGGTCTTGCCGACGCGTGACCAGTCGACGTTGCGCGTCGCGTACATGACCCCGGCGAGCGCGAGGAACAGCAGCACCGAGCCGATCACCAGGCTCAGCGCTTCGAGGCTAGCAGGACGTAGATCAGCGCGTAGAGGCCGATGAGCAGCGCGCCGATGAACCCGGCCCGCCTGCGGCTCTTGAGCACGGCGGCGCTGTAGGCGGTCAGCAGGCCGATGATCGCGGTGCTGGCGACCACGTAGGCCCACGCGAAGCCGATGACCTCGGCGAAGGCGAGCAGCAGGACGAAGAACAGCACCAGTCCCGCGCCCGTAAGCAAGTACTCGGCCGTCGCCACCCGCGCCCCGCCGACCACGTCGAACATGAGGAAGGCGAGGAATGTGAAGCCGATGAACAAGAAGCCGTACTTCACGCTGCGATCGACGCGGCTGTAGAGGTCGACCGGCTCGATCAGCCCGATCGAGGCCGCCTGCGAGGCATTGGCGGCGGCGGGATCCGCGGCAGGGTCGGCATAGGCCTCGCGCCCGGGCTCCTGGATCAGCGGCGGGCCCGGGTCCTCGGTCATCGCCAGCGCCTGGCCGAGCGCGAGGTTGGGCACGCCGTAGCGCGCGGTGAAGCCCTTCGCGGACACGGCCTTGGTGTCGGGCAGGAAGCTGCCGCCGAAGCTCGGGTGCGGCCAGCTCGAGGTCACCTCCCACTCGGTGTTGCCGCCGCGCGGGACCAGCGCGAGGCTGCGGCTGCCGCGCAGCCCGTAGGTGTAGGCCACGCTGAGCGGCTGGCCATCCCACGCGAGGAAGCCGTGGAACCCGGCGTCCAAGGTGCTGGCGAGGCCCTTGCCCGGCTGCAGCTCGACCGCACGCCCGCCGGCGGTGACCCTGGCATCGGTCTGCAGCCCGCGCGGGTCGGACACGCCGAAGCGCAGCTCGGCCTGGTCGAGCATGAGCCGCTCGCGCTCGACGCCGAAGCGCTCGAGATCGGCCGGCAGCGCGAAGCGCGCGTTGCCGGCGAGCGCGGCCTGGTAGGTCACCGACTTGTAGATCGAATAGCCGCGCTTTTCGGGCGTGAGCTTGGCCGTGGCGTGATGGCTGAGCGGCGAGAGGAACAGCTCGTCTCGCACCTGGACCGTGCGCGTGCGCTGCTGGCCGTCGACGGTCTCGGTCTCGGTACTGAGCCGGGTGAACGGCACCACCAGCACCGGACCGGCGACGACTTGCGCCCCGCCCCAGCCCGCGGTGATTGCCGCCTGCGCGGTGTGCGACTGACTCTCGCGGTCGCTGACCAGCGCATAGACCATGAACAGGGGGATGATGAGCAGGAGGGCGACGAGCCCCACCACCAGCAGCTTGATACCAGGACTTCGCTCGGACATTTGGACGGCTCCCTTCATACGATGAGCCGTGTGATCTGAGCGACGAACCGTTTGACGGTCAATCGGCGGTGGCGGCGAAAATGGCGCTTTTCAGCGCTATCAGCGATTGCTCAGGGATTGCTCACGCGGGCAGACGAAGCCGCCCGCGACAGGTGGATCGCGGGCGGCTCGAACCGGCCTGTGCCGGGGTCAGTTGTCCCTGCGCTCCATCCGCCGGATCTCGTCGTCGAGCTCCTCGAGCACGCTCCGGCGGACCTCGTCGCTCATGCCGCTGTTGTTGGCGATCGCGTTGCGGCTGCGGCGCAAGTTCGACAGCGCCTGGGAATTGGCGCGCGCCGCCTGCGCCTGGGCGCGGGCCTGGGCCTGCTCGGCCATGCGCACGTGGACCTCGGGACAGATCACCACGCGGGTGCGGCCGTCGCCGGTGGTGGTGCGCGCCATCTCGGCCGGGTCGCAGCTATGGACGACCTCGGGCGCGTTGCGCCGGGCCTGCTCGGCATAGGCGAGCGCCTGCTCGCGCTGCTGCTCGCCCCACTTCTCCCATTGCTTGCCGTACTGCTCGCCCCACTGGTCCATCTGCCGGCCGTATTCCTCGCCCCACTTGTCCATCGCCTCGCCGAATTCCTCCATGCGACGCTCGTACTCGGGGCTGTCGGGATCGCCCCAGGCCTGGACTTGCGGCATCGCCGGCATCGGCGGCGGGTTCGGGCCGAAGCGCTCGAAGGCGAACGGACGCGGTTCGGGGTTGGCGCCGGCGGCGCGGTGCGGCTCGAAGCCCGGCACTGGTTGCGGCGCGGCTGCCGGCGCGACGGGCGTCTCGGGGGCGCTGGGATCGATCGCCGTCACCGGCGCCACCGGAGCGACCGGTGCGGTTTCGGGAGCCGGCGTCACCGGCACCTCGGGCACTTGCGCCTGGGCGACCGAGTACGAGATCGACGCGGTCAGCGGCAGCGCGAGCGCGGCACCGCCGGCGATCAGGCTGCGGCCGAGCCGGCGCCGCCCGGGGCTGATCTCGGACATTGCCATGCTCTTGAGCCGATGGATCACCGACTTGTCGCCGAGCACCGGGCAGGCCATCGGCGCGGCGAGCGCGAGCCGCGGGCCCGCGGCGATGTCGACGATCAGCGCCGCGTAGAGCGCCCGCTCGTCGCGGCAGCGCCCGGTCAGCACGCGCGCGTCGCAGGCGGCTTCCTGGTCGCGGCGCATCGCGCGCCAGCCGTACCACGCGAGCGGGTTGAACCAGTGCAGCGCGAGCAGCGCCTGCGCGGCCATGTTGGCCAGCAGGTCGTTGCCGCGATGGTGCTGCAGCTCGTGCTGGATGGCGAGGTCGCGCGCGACGGTGTCGGGCTGGGCCATGAACAGCACCGGCAGCGCGATGACCTTGTCGAGCACGCCGAACGCGACCGGAGCGTTGAGCGCGGGCGTTTCCACCAGACGGACCTTGCCGATCTCGCCGACCGGACGCGACCGGGCGAGCAGCTCGGCGCGCATCCGCCGGTACATGACCACGCGCCAGACGAGGAACACGGCCGCGCTGGCCAGCCACAGCCACAGCACGGCCTGGCCGAGGTCGCTCCACTCCCACGAAGGCTGGGTCGAGACCGCTTGCGACGGCGCCGGCATCACCGGGGACAAGTCCGCTGGCACCGGCGGGGGAGTCGCCGAAGCGGCCTCGACCCATTCGAGGTTGCCCGCAACCGGCACCGCGTCGACTACCGGTGCTGCCGCAGGTTCCGGCGCAAGGCTGGCCGGGAGCACGACCGGAGGCAGCAGCAGGCGCAGGAACGGGAGGCCCCACAGCGTGTAGGCGATCTGCGGGCCGAAGTGGTGCGAGACCGGGCGCCGCAGCACGAGCACGAGCGCGATCAGGAGCCCGGTGTAGAGCAGGGTATCGAGCAGCCAGCCGGTCATTTGCGCATCTCCTTGAGGAGCCGCTCGATCTCGGCGATGTCGTCGTCCGACAGCGCCTCGGCCTCGGCGAGGTGGGCGAACAGCGGGGCCGCCTTGCCACCGAACAGGCGATCGACCAGCCGGCGCGATTCGCCGCCGACGTATTCGTCGCGCGCGAGCAGCGGGCTGTAAAGGAACCGGCGTCCGTCAGGCTCGGTGGCGACGGCGCCCTTGGCGACCAGCCGCGACAGCAGGGTCTTCACGGTCGGCATCGACCAGCCGCGCACGCCGCACACCGAATCGCACACTTCGACGGCGGTCAGCGGGCTCTTCTCCCACAGCGCTTCCATCACCGCGTGCTCGGCGTCGCTAATGCGTTCGCCCGGACTTTCGTTGGCACTTTCGCCGGTTTCGGCCATCGTCTGCTCCCTGATTGACGATTACGGCTGTAGGCAATTCGATTACGTTTGTAAACATGAGGCCCGGATGAATGGCGTTGCGGTTCGTCGAGGCCTCGCTAGGGTCGGTCGATGGACCGCCTGACGCACACCGTCCGCAAGCTTTCGGACTGCCACAACATCGCCGATTTCCGGGCGCTGGCCAAGCGGCGCCTGCCCTTCCCGGTGTTCCACTACATCGACGGCGCGGCCGACGACGAGATCACCAAGGACCGCAACACCGCGGCGTTTGCCGACGTCGACCTCGTGCCCGACGTGCTCGCCGGGGTCGAGACGGTCGATCCCTCGGTCACCGTGCTCGGCAAGACCACGCGGCTGCCGCTGATGCTGAGCCCGACCGCGCTGCAGCGACTGTTCCACTGGCAGGGCGAGCGCGCGGTTGCCGCGGCGGCGGAGAAGTTCGGGCTGTGGTTCGGCATCTCGAGCCTCGCCAGCGTCGGCATCGAGGAGATCGGCGCGAAGTTCACCGGCCCGAAGATGCTCCAGTACTACTATCACAAGGATAAGGGCCTCAACGCCGCGCTGCTCGAGGCCGCGCGCGCGGCGAAGTTCGATGCGGTGGCGCTGACCGTCGACACGATCGTCGGCGGCAACCGCGAGCGCTGCCTGCGCACCGGCTTCACCAGCCCGCCGCGGATCACCCCGGCGAGCTTCGTGTCCTACGCGATCAAGCCGCGCTGGGCGCTCGACTACCTGTTCCGCGAGCGGTTCTCGCTGCCCAACCTCGAGGCGCACGTGCCCGCCGGCTCGAACGTGTCGGCATCGGTGGCGAGCTACTTCAGCCAGTTCCTCGACCAGTCGATGGACTGGGCGGCGGCCGAGAAGCTGCGCGCCGACTGGGGCGGCAAGTTCGTGCTCAAGGGGGTGATGTCGGTCGGCGACGCGCGCCGCGCGGCGGACATGGGCTGCGACGCGATCATGATCTCGAACCACGGCGGCCGCCAGCTCGACGGCAGCCGGGCGCCGTTCGACCAGCTCGCCGAGATCGTCGACGCGGTCGGCGACCGGATGGAAGTGATCCTCGACGGCGGCGTGCGCCGCGGCACCCACGTGCTCAAGGCGCTGAGCCTCGGAGCGAAGGCGGTCTCGGGCGGCCGGCTCTACCTCTACGCGCTCGCTGCGGCCGGCCAGGACGGCGTCGAGCGCGCGCTCGGCATCCTCGAGGCGGAGATCGTCCGCGACATGAAGCTCATGGGCGTGACGCGGATCGACCAGCTCGGCCGCGACAACTTGCGCCGGCGCTAGGCGCCCTCGCCTTCGCCCCCGCTCTCGTCGTCGTCGTCGGGCGCATCGACGAACTCGTTGACGTTGAGCTTCGTGCCGACCGCGGCGAGGATCGCCTCGGCGGTCGCGCCTTCGTCGATCATCCGCACCGCGTCGCGCGCCGGGTTGGTCTCGCCAACGTGCGGGTCGAACGCCGCGGGCCCGAGCAGCTTGCGTGCGCCCTGCAGGTTGCCCTCGCGCAGCATCGCCACGGCGAGACGCAAGTGGAGCGAGGTGTCCTGCGGGGTGAGCACGAGCGCGCGGCGCAATCCGGTCTGGGCCGATGCATTCGGCGTCTCGCCTGCCGCGCCGAACGAATCGTAGTACGACACGAACGGCTGCGGGTGGTTCGGGTCGGCGCGGTTCGCGCGCAGGAACCAGCTGCGCGCCTCGCGCCACAGCTCGCTGCTGTCCTGCTCCTTGGCGCGGACCGCGAGCGCGCGGCCGTGATAGACCATCGCCATGACGTTGCCGGGCTCCGCCGCCACGGCGCGGTCGGCCGCCGCGATCGACTGGTCGTAGTTCCTCGCGTCGTACTGCATTTCGGCCAGCGCGCGCTGCACGAAGGCATCGTCCGGATAGCGCGCGGCGACGGGAGCCGCCTTTTCGGCCAGCGGCCCGGCGGTCTCGCGCGTGACGCCGATTGCCGAGCTTATGCGATACGGCATGATCGCCGCCGCACCGGGCGCCAGCGGCGCCACCGTGACCGGCTTCAGGTCCTTGAGCTCGTCGGATCCGAGTTCGAGCCCCTGGTAGCGTCGCTGCCGCAGGTATCGCGTCAGGTCTGAATCGAGGTCGCCGAGGTCGCCGAAGACTTGCGTCCCCGCCTCTGCGGTCGGCGTCCCGCGATTGAGCGCGTCGACATAGGCACTGTACTGGCCGGGCCGCTCGCCGCTCAGGAGCAGGTAGTGGACCATGAGCCAGCCGCGTGCGTAACGCTGGCCGAGTTCGTTGCTCGAGACCTTGCGGGTCTCGCTCATCAGCAGCTCGCGCGCGGTCCAGCGGTTGCCCTGCGTCAGCTCGAACCCGCGGATCGTCGGCGTGGCGCCGAGCACGACCTTGCCGTCCTTGTTGACGTCGGCGGTCGAAAAGAACTCGGCCATGCCCTCGGTGGCCCATGCCGGCAGGAACTGGTCGACGTTGGAGAGCAGCATGTGGTGCGCGTATTCGTGCTGCAGCACGCTCATCGCGTCGAGATCGTAGTAGTCGAGGAACTCCCCGGTCCGCGCCGGCACGACGATCAAGGGTTCCTGCGCGCTCCCGCTGTAGAACCCGCCGACCCCGCGCTGGCCGGCGAGACGTTGGACCTCGTCGAGGTTGCGCACCATGTAGATCGTCACCGGGCGGGTCTCGCGCGCCTGGGTGACGTAGCGCATCGCCGCGTCGAAGCGCTCGAGCCGGTCGGCGAGCTTCTGCAGCTGCGCCGGCTCCATGTCGGCGTAGAAGATGAAGTGCTCGTTGGTCGCCTTGTGCCACTCGGCGTGCGCCGGCACACCGGCCAGCACGCTCAGCATGGCCCCGATCCAGGCCAGCCACTTCGGTGTCATGATTTGCAGCCCCACGCGATAGTGCCGCTATCTAGCGGGCCGCGCCGAGCGAAGGCAAGCGCTCCGCGCAGGCCCGTTCAGGCGATCTCCTTGCCGACCAGCATCGGTCCGAGCTGCTGCGACGAGCCATCGAAGAAGCCCGCCTGCTCGTGCCATTCCGGCGGATTGCGGAAGGTGCCGCCGATCAGGTCGAACCACGGCACGTCGCCGTAGTTGAACGCGTGCAGCCCGCGCTGGTGGTGCACCGAGTGGCTTTCCGGCCGGGTGACCAGGTAGCCGAGCCACACGGGGGTCCTGATGTTGGTGTGCTGGAACATCGTGCAGAAGGTCGCGGCGACGAACACCACCAGCACCGCCTCGGGGCTGAGGCCGATGCCGAGCACGAGCGCGAGGCTGCCGATCAGCGCCCAGCCGAGCATGTCGAACGGGTGGAAGAAGAACGCGCCCCAGATGTCGACCCGCTCGGCGCTGTGGTGCATCTGGTGGAACCAGCGCCACAGCGGCTGCACGGTGTGCATCGTACGGTGCCAGGCGTAGATCAGGAACTCGTAGACCACGAAGCCAACCGCGAGCTGCGCCCAGAACGGCCAGGCCGAGCCGTCGACGAGCTGGTACTGCCCGAGGAACCCGTCCCACAGCAGCGGCGCGTAAGTCGCCACGGCGAAGTAGGCGAGCGTGAACAGCACGCCTTTCGCCTGCCACAGCGGCACGTCGGGGAAGCGGCGCGCGCGGGCGGCGAGGTCGAGCACCACGAACACCAGGAACATCGCCAGCGCGATGTAGTGATAGGTTCCAATCATCGAACGGTCCCCTGAGGATCGACTTCAGCTTATCGGCGGGCCCGGACCACGAATAGCAGCATCGCGGTCGGTTTTCATTTCGCGCGCGAGGGCCTAGGATTTCCGCGGCTTTCGACCTCGGCGGGACTGGGCATGAATCTCGAAACCACACCGCAGGTACAGTCGGCCGCCCCAGGCAAGGGCGAGCGGACGCGCGCGCGGATCCTCGACGCGGCTTACGAGGCGATCATCCGCAAGGGCTTCGCCGGCACCTCGATCGACGAGCTGGTCGAGGCGACCGGGATCACCAAGAGCGGGTTCTTCTACCACTTCCGCGACAAGGGCGACCTCGCGCGGCAGCTGCTGGTGCGCTTCCTCGCCGAGGACGACGCGGTGATCGATGCATTGAAGGCGCGCGCCGAGCAGCTCGTCGACGATCCGCTGCAGCAGTTCTTGCTGTTCCTCAACCTCTACGCCGAGATGGCCGACGAGATGGACGCGCTGCACCCGGGCTGCCTGGTCGCCGCGATCGTCTACCAGGAGCAGGTGTTCGACGCCGAAGTGCGGCGGCTCAACAGCGAGGCGGTGATGCGCTGGCGCGAGCGGTTCCTCGTGTGGCTCGAGGCGATCGACCGCGTGCACGCGCCGGTCGCGCCGATCGACCGGCTGGCGCTGGCCGATGCGCTGAGCGCGATCGTCGAAGGCGCGATCGTGCTCGCCAAGGCGCTCGACGAGCCCGCGCTGATGGGCCGCCAGCTGCGGCTGTTCCGCGACATGGTCAAGACCACCTACGGGGTCGCCTGACGTCAGCTCGCCAGCATGCCGATCAGCACCGCGGCGCCGAGCAGCACGAGGAAGCCGTTGAACACCATCAGCAGCCAGTCGGGCAGTCGCGGCGTATCGGGCCGCGGCGGCGGGACCACCCGCACGACCTGACGCCACACGCCGGCGACGAAGCAGAACTCGGCGAGCACGATCAGCATGACCGCGCTCGCCGTGGCCAGCCACGGCGCGACCACGTCCTCAAGCAGCGCCTTGGCGCCGATGCCCGCGGCGAGCGCCGCGAGGCCGGTGCGCAGCCATGCCGCGTAAGTCCGCTCGGCCGCGAGCAGCGTGCGGTCGCCGGCGAGCTGGGTGCGCCGGTCGGCACTGTCTTCCTGGACCAGCGCGCTGCCGACCAGCGTGTCGGCGCTCCTGGCAAGCTTGCTCTGCGCTACGGCCGCCTTCGCTTCGGGTGCGTCTGCCATGACGAGCCAACGCGAAACGGGCGCGACGGTGCCGCCATGGCCATCCCGGCGTCGTGAAAAGCGGCCTGACGGCGCCGCTCGCGGGCTCCATAATCCCCGCATGCTGCACCGATTCGTTCTCGCCCTCGCCGCCCTGCTGCTTCCCGCCGCGGTTTCGGCGCAAGCCACCACCGAAGTCGTCATGAAGACCGAGCTCGGCGACATCGTCATCGCGCTCGAGACCGAGCGCGCGCCGGTCACCGCGGGCAACTTCCTGCGCTACGCCGACGAGAAGCGCTTCGACGGGACGGTGTTCTACCGCGCGATGAAGCTCGACTGGGACCCGCAGCCCAACGGCCTCGTCCAGGGCGGCACGCAGTTCGACCCGGCGCGGATCCTGCCGCCGATCGCCCACGAACCGACCAGCCAGACCGGGGTCAAGCATGTCGCCGGGACGATCTCGATGGCCCGCTACGAGCCCGGCAGCGCGACCGGCGACTTCTCGATCATGCTCTCGCCGCAGCCGTTCCTCGACGCCGATCCGGCGAGCGAGGACGCCGAGCGGCGCGCGGGCTTCGCCGCGTTCGGCCATGTCGTCGAGGGGATGGACGTGGTCCGCAAGATCTTCGACGCGCCGGTCGATCCGGACAAGGGCGAAGGGGCGATGAAAGGCCAGATGCTGGCCCAGCCGGTCAAGATTCTGAGCGTTCGCCGGGTGGCGGCAGCGCCGCGGAACTAACGTGCCGAAATGCCGCACAACTGATACAAATCGGATACAATTTTTGGGCCTCGGAATCGCGCCGTTGCGCTCGACAACGAACGAAGCCGCGGGGTATGCACCCGGCGAAGGCTCCGCACGGAGCCCGCATCGAGATGCCCGGGCGCGGCCAGGGGGCGCGCCTGAAGAGAGGAGCCAGAGAATGATTCACCGCAGTTTCGCCCTACGCGTGTCGACGGCGCTTGCCGCGGCCGCGTGCCTCGTCGCCTTGCCGAACACGGCTTCGGCGCAGGCCGTGCCGGCCGACCTCACCACGATGCCGCCGGTGCCGCACGACTACCAGCCGAAGAAGACCGAGTGGGGCGATCCCGACCTGCGCGGCACCTGGCCGATCGACAACATCGCCAGCCTGCCGATGAATCGCCCGGCGCAGTTCGGCAACCGCTTCTGGCTGACCGACGAAGAGTTCGCCGCGCGCCAGCAGCAGGCCAACGCCTCGGACGCCGCCTATGATCGCGAGGACAAGGCCGGCCGCATCGGCATGGGTCACTGGGTTGAATCCGACGCCTCGGGCCGCCGCACCTCGCTGCTGGTCGAGCCGGCCGACGGCAAGCTGCCGCCGCTGACCCCGCAGGCCGAAGCGCTGTACAAGGCCGGCCGCTCGAGCTGGACGCCGAACACCAAGTACAACTGGGTGACCGACTTCGACAGCTGGGACCGTTGCGTCAGCCGCGGCTTCCCCGCCTCGATGCTGCCGTTCCGCTACAACAACGGCATCCGCGTCTACCAGTCGCCGGGCTACGTCACGATCGCGCTCGAGATGCTCGGCACCCGCGTGATCCCGATCCGCAGCGGCGATCCGGCACACTGGCCGCAGCCGGTCGAAGCCTGGCTCGGCAACAGCGTCGGCCACTGGGAAGGCAACACGCTGGTCATCGAGACGACCAACATCAAGACCGGCGACAGCGCGACGACCGACCACTTCGCGCGCAACGGCTCGCCGCTCAACATGGCGACGATGGGCGTGCCGCCGTGGAACACGATCCCGACCAGCAAGCAGGCCAAGGTCGTCGAGCGCCTGACCCCGACCGGCCCCGACACGATCGTCTACGAGATGACCTACTCGGATCCGGAAGTGTTCACCGCGCCGTTCACCGCGCGCCTCGATTGGACGCGCAACAGCGAGTACGAGTTCTACGAGTACGCTTGCCACGAGGGCGACGTGCAGGTGCGCAACTACATCACCTCGTCGCGCGCGGGCACGCTCCAGGAAGCCGGCGCGGCCGACCGCGCCGCCGCGGGCGAGAGCGGCGGGCGCTGAGCCCAGCGTCCTTCGAACAAACGCACGGCCGGCGGGAAACCGCCGGCCGTTTCGTTTTGCGGGTTGTGACTGACTGGCTGGCGCTCAGAGCAGGCGGCTGCGCTGCTCGGCGGTCAGCAGCGCACAATGCTCTGCCGAACCGAACCAGCGGTAGCGGTTGCGCGCGATGAGGCGATAGAGCGCGTCCCTGAGTGCGCGCGGGATCAGCCGGAGCACAGCGGCGAGGCGCCATGGCCCGCCGAGCACCCGCGCCACCCGGAAGTAGCCCTCGCTGAGCCCGTAGGCCCGGCCCTCGGCGAGGAACAGATAGGTATCGTCGATCGCCAGCCCGTAGTGGCGGTAGAGCGCCTGGCCGATAGCCCCCTGCGCCGGAGTGAACGCGATCCGCGCCGTGGGGTCGTGTCGCATGATCCACGAAGCGCCGCCCGAGCACAGCACGCAGGTCCCGTCGAACACGAACAGCGGCCGGCCGTCGTCGAACGGTGGAACCTGCGGATCGGCGCGATAGCTGTAGGCGGGCTTCATTCCGCGATCACGGATACATCGAGCCCGGCCAGCGCGGCGAGGAATTCGTCGAGGCCGATCAGGTCGAGGCACGGCCGCGCGCCCGGCGCCGGGGCGTTGCCCACGGCCAGCTTCCGCGCGACCAAGATCACCGGCATGCACGGGATATTCGGCCCGTGGCCCTGCCGCGCGATGATCCAGTGTCGCCGCGTGCGCCGTGCACCGTCCTTGCCCGTGCCTTCGATGAACATGTGGAAGCCGCTGCGCCCGCTGCCCCAGCGGTCGAACAGGAACGACGCGCGCAGCAGCGGCCCGGACCAGCGGTCGAGCGGGGGCAGCAGGCGCAGCCGCACGAGCCAGCTCAGCAGCCAGGTCCCGAGATGCAGCAGCGCGATCTCGTGGCCCGCGCAGAAGCGCATCATCTTCAGCGTCGGGTAGCGCGCGGGGAAGAGCTCGAGGTCGGGAATGTCGCAATAGCCGAACCAGCGCCGGCCCAGCTCGGGGTAGACTTCCGAGTGCAGCCCCTGCCAGCCGAACACGCGCCGCATCCGCCCGGCGCGCAGCGCAGTGAACGGCCGGCCGACATAGGACAGGATCGCGCTCGCCGTGCCGAGCCCGCGATTGGTCTGCTGCGCGGCGCTGATGCCGTAATCGACGCGCTCGATCGTGGCGAACTCGGCCTGCGCGGCGTCGAGATAGCCGGCGGTCAGGCACGGCACCGAGCTGGCCCCGGCGATCACCGCGACCCCGGCTTCCCGCGCAAGGCCCTCGAGCGCGCCGATCCCGGCAACGAACCCCCGCGCATCGGCGAGGTCGCAATAGTACGCGCCGCAGGCAATCGCCGCCTCGGCCACGCGATAATCCTGCCGTTGGAACGGGCCGACGGTGTGGATCACCAGGTCCGGCCTGCACTCACGAATCGCGCGCGACGGATCGGCGATGTCGACGACCGCAGCCTGCGTCGGATTGCCGGCGCCGAGACCGGCGGCGAAACGCTCGGCCCGGGCCTGATCGCGCCCGGCAACGATCAGCTGGATGCGCGCGTCCCCCGCCAGCGCGCGGCACACGTATCCACCGAAGTTGCCGTACCCGCCGAGCACCAGAACACGCAGCGTCATGCGGGCTTCGCCACCATCAGCCAGAACACCGCCACAAGGCCGACGAATGCGGGCCAGCCGAGCGCGAACCACCAGCGGAAATAACGCTGCAGCCGCGCCTCATCGATCGCCGCGCCGGCGAGTTTGGCTTGCAGCATGTCGCGCATACGGAGCTGCAGCCAGACGACCGGCAGCCAGCATGCCAGGGCCAGCAGGTAGAGCGCGTAAGTCCGCACCAGCCACGGCGAGAGCGGGTCGAGGCCCCCCGACCATACCAGCCAGAAGCCGGTCAGCGGCTGGACGATCCCGGCGGTCAGCGTGAACAGCATGTCCGCCACCGCGGTGGTCCGCGCCGCGAACCAGGCTTGCGCCGGATCGCCCGAGCGCAGCCCTTTGAGGAAGAAGAACGCGATCCCGAGACCGGTTCCGAACAGGACGGTCGAGGAAATCACGTGGACGGTCTTGAGCAGCAAGTAGCCGTCCACTCGTCACCCCCCTCACGCCCCGTTGCGCGATCTACAGGATGGCGGATGAAGTTCAATCGGGCGTGCCTCCCGATCGGATCTCCGTCTTCCGTCTAGAGGTTGTGACCGCAGCTCCAGTCAAGATCGCCCGACGCGGTGTGGAATGCGATATCGATCTGCGTGGTGCGCTGGTTGCGGCGGTAACGCGAGCTGTTCGCGTCGGCGGCCAGGTAACCGCTCAGCCAGCGGATCTCGCCCGACCCGGCATCGTAGGCATAGCGCCCGCCCTGCCCGCGGAACGTATACGATCCGCCGGCCGCAAGAGTCAGCGTGCCCTGCTGGTCCGACTGCCGCTGATAATTGCCGGTGCCGCCGGTGAAGTAATCGAGCGTGCACTGGTACGAGCCGAGCGCGAGCGCGCCCCCGGCGCCGCCCGCCGCACCCGCCGAGGTGTCCTCAACCTGGCCGGTCGGCGCGCGCCAGCTTCCCGGATAGAAGCGGTTCTCGGTCTCGCTGACCTGGTTGCGATAGCGCACCTTGTAGACGAACTGCGTGCCATTGCCGGAAATGTCCTGGACCTCGGTGACCGTGCCGGCGAACCAGTCCTCGCTCGCGTGATCCTTGACCTCGATCGGATCGCCGACCTGGATCGCCGCGTTGGCCGTGCGCGGCACGAGAAGGCCGTCGTCTTCGCCGGCCTGCGGCTGGGCGCGAGACACCTGATAATAGTCCATCGCCTGCCGCGCCCGATCCTGCAGCGAGGGATCGAGCCGCAGCGCGGTCTCGAACTCCGCCAGCGCCGCCGCCTTGTCGCCTTTGGCGGCCAGCACTTGCGCGAGATACATGTGCATGTTGCCGTTCTGCGGGTACATCTCGAC
>CBHWED010000055.1:0-15935 GCA_966112795.1 uncultured bacterium | reverse complement strand
CGCCTTCGTAGAAGCAGTCGACCGGGCAGACCTCGACGCAGTCGGTGTACTTGCATTTGATGCAGGCGTCGGTGACGACGTAGGTCATTGCTCGGCTTTCCCTTCTGGCCGCGGCGCTGCGGCGCCATCGTGCTCGCCGCCCGCTATGCGCTTTGCCCCGCCAGCGTCAAGCGGGCGATAGCACGCACGCGCCTCGCTCGTCGGTCCGCGCCGCGTGGGCAGCGCGAGCAGCTCGATCACCAGCACCTCGCGCCTCATCGGCAGCGTGAGCACGTCACCGACCGCGACCTGCAGGTCCTGACGGGTGACGCGCTCGCCGTTGCGGCGCATGTGCCCATCGGCAATCCAGCGCTGCGCCAGCGTGCGGCTCTTGGCCAGCCGCAAGCTGTAGAGCAGCCGGTCGATCCGCACCGCGCTACCGGACCAGCCCCGCCAGCGCGGCGAACGCGCTGCCTTCGCGCACCGGCGCCGCTTCGCGCTTGTCGGGCTGGCGGTCCTTGCGTGGCGGGCGCCACGACCAGCGCGCGGGCGCCGGCGGCCCGAACGCCCCTTCGGGCAGCGAACGCGGCTCGTTGGCGCGGAAGCCCGCGTCGCGCATCAGGTGGCGGAAGTTGTCGGGCAGCAGCCCCATCGAGGTGGCCAGCGCCGGGTCGACCGCGAACCCGCGGCCGTTGCCCTTGGCGCGCTGTTCGTGGGCCGCGCGGAACAGCTTCTCGGCCATGTCGACGCGGATCGCCTGGCCGCCGGCGCGGCGATAGCCTGCCGGCAGGTTGCGGCTGCCGCCGATCACCGCTTCCATGCCCGGGTTGAATCCGCGGCGGTCGGCGCCGATCGCGTGCAGCAGCCGACGCGGGGCCGGCTTGAGCAGCGCCGGCGCGAACACGTCGAGCGAGCCGATCGTCACCCCGAGCTTGCGCAGGAACGGACGCTTCTCCTTGGGCACTTGTGCGAGCCCCGCCTGCTCGCGGGCGATCGTGCCGTTGCCGTCGGCCAGCGTCAGCAGCAACGCGCGGACCTCGCTGCCGGCCTGGGGATCGCGCGCGGCGTGCTCGAGCTCGCGCAGCGGCGCGAGCGGGGCGAGCTCGCCTTCGAGCCACAGCTCGAGCGCTTCGGCGAGCCGCGCCTTGTGCGCCGGGTCGAGCGGACCGAGCTCCTTGGCCAGCACCAGCCGCGGCCTTGCCGGCGACTTGCCGCGCTCGAGCCGGGCGACGGTGCGGCCTTCGCGGCGCACTTCGCCGTGCTCGATCGCGAGCTCGCCGAGCTCGTCGCGGACCAGCGCCTGCGCCTTGAGCGCGAGCAGCTGCGGCAAGTGCTTCTCGGCCGCGGCGAGCATCAGCTTGCGGTCCTCGCCGCTCGCGTCGGCGTCGACCACGAAACGAAATCCCTCGAGGTGCCCGATCGGCTGGTCCTCGACCATGACCCGCCCATTCGCGTCGAGCGCGACCCGCAACAATCCCGCGTCCTTCCCCATCGTCCGCATCAGTACAGCAGTCCTCCTGTTCACAAAACGCTCGGTGAGCCGCTGGTGCAGCGCATCCGACAGCCGCGCCTCCGCGGCGCGGGCGCGCGCGGCCATCTCGTCGCGCGCGAGCACCCAGTCGGGGCGCTGGCAGATGTAGGCCCAGCTGCGAATCGCCGCGATCCGCCCCTGCAGCGTGTCGATGTCGCCTTCGGTGCGGCCGAGCTCGCTGATCCGCGCGGCGACGTAATCGGCGCCGAGGTGTCCTTCGCGCAAGTCCTGCCACAGCCGCGCGACGAAGCGCGCGTGCATGTCGGGCCCCTGCTGGCGGAAGTCGGGCAGCTGGCAGACCTCCCAGAACCGGCGCACCTGGCCCGGCGTCTTGACGTCGCTCGAAGCCGCGGGATCCTCGGCCAGCCGCTTGAGCACCGCGAGGTCGATCGCCTCGGGCGCGGGCGCGAGCTGCTCGACTTGCGGGCGCGCCTCGAGGTCCGCCAGCAGGGTCGCGATGCTGTCGAAGCGCGGCTCGGCCTCGCGCCAGTAGAGCTTGGTCAGCGGCGCGAAGCGGTGCTCCTCGATCGCAAAGACCTCGTCGTCGGTGAACGCGAGCGCGTCGTCGCGCTTGCCGCCCGCGAGCGTGCCGAACGTCCCGTCCTGCTGGTGGCGCCCGGCGCGCCCGGCGATCTGCGCCATCTCGGCCGGGGTCAGCCGCCGCTGCCGCACGCCGTCGAACTTGCTGAGCGAGGCGAACGCGACGTGGGTCACGTCGAGGTTGAGCCCCATGCCGATCGCGTCGGTGGCGACGATGTAGTCGACCTCGCCGGACTGGAACAATTGCACCTGGCGGTTGCGTGTCTCCGGGCTCAGCGCGCCCATCACCACCGCCGCACCGCCGCGGAAGCGGCGCAGCATCTCGGCCACCGCGTAGACTTGCTCGACCGAGAACGCGACCACCGCCGAGCGCGGCGGCAGCCGGCTGAGCTTGCGCACGCCGGCGTGGGTCAGCGTCGAGAACCGCGGCCGCTCCTCGATCGCGATCCCGGGGAGCAGCGCCTTGACCACCGGTTCGAGCGTCGCCGAACCGAGCAGCATGGTCTCCTCGCGCCCGCGGGCATGCAGCAGCCGGTCGGTGAAGATATGCCCGCGCTCGCGGTCGGCGGCGAGCTGCGCCTCGTCGAGCGCGACGAACGCGAGGCCCCCGCCGTCCCTCGGCATCGCCTCGGCGGTGCACAGGAAATAGCGCGCCTTCGGCGGTTCGATCCGCTCCTCGCCGGTGATCAGCGCGACCTCGCTGTCGCCCTTGATCGCGCGCACCCGGTCGTAGACCTCGCGCGCGAGCAGCCGCAGCGGAAAGCCGATCGCCCCGCTCGAGTGGCCGCACAGCCGCTCGATCGCGAGGTGGGTCTTGCCGGTGTTGGTCGGGCCGAGCACGGCGCGCAGCCGGCCGTCGGTGCGGGAAGCGATCACAATGTTCCCAGTGTGGCGAGCCCGCACCGCCCGTGCAAGCCGCAGGCGCCCGATTCTCCCGGTTCCGGATAAGCTCACGGCTCGGCTCGAACCGGACTCGCCCTGGCGCGGTTTAGAGGAAATTAACTTTATGAGCGCAGGGCATTTGGGCACAGAGCCGCACGGGATCGGGTCGCGCTGTCCCTGCATGGATCGGCAGGGACAGTCGCGCACCAAGACGGAGGGCGCGTTTGTTCAAGGATCGCGAGAACGAGATGCTGGCCGCGGGGGGAGGTGCACTCCTTTCTGCGCAGCTCTCGCACGCGCAGATCATCGAAACCGCGCCCGTCCCGAGCTTCGCCGAACGCTACGCCGACTGGTGCCGCCGGGTGTCCGAACGCTTCGCCGAAGCCGACCTCGTGCCCGACCTCGCGCAGGACATCGGCTCGCGTCGCTGGCTGCGTGGCGCGGGCACGCTGCTCGGCCTGTCCGCGCTGGCGCTCGCCGGCTGGCCCGACTTCGCCCCGCTCGAGGCGGCCCCGGTCATGGTGGTCGACGATCCGGTGCGCGACGAATTCCGCAGCCAGCTGATCATGCCGCTCGCGCTCGGCGGTGACAGCGGCCGCCACATGGGCGCGACCGATCGCGTGATTCCGCTCAAGAGCGCGCCCGAACGCCCGCGGCTCGACCTCGAGGCGACGCTCGCCGGCGGCGACAGCTTCGATCGCATGCTCCTGCGCGCCGGCGTCGGCGCGGCCGAGGCGGACCAGATCGCGCAGATGGTCGCCGGGACGGTCCCGCTCGGCGAGATCGCCGCCGGAACCAAGATCGACCTCACGCTCGGCCGTCGGCCCGCCCCCGGTGCGGCGCGCCCGGTCGAGGCGCTGTCGTTCCGCGCCCGGTTCGACCTGCAGCTCGCGGTCGAGCGGCGCGGCGGCCGGCTGGCGCTCGATCCGCGCCCGATCAAGGTTGACACCACCCCGCTGCGCATTCGTGGCGTCGTCGGCCAGAGCCTGTACCGCTCGGCGCGCGCCGCCGGCGCCCCGGCGAGCTCGGTGCAGCAATACTTGCGCGCGCTCGGCGACGAGGTCGACCTCGACAGCGCGATCGCCGGCGGCGACGAGTTCGACCTGATCGTCGAGTACAAGCGCGCCGCGACCGGCGAGGTCGAGGCGGGCAAGCTGCTCTACGCCGGCCTCCTGCGCGACGGGAAGCCGCGCAAGCAGCTGATGCGCTGGGGCAGCGAAGGGCGCTTCTTCGAGGCCTCGGGCGTCGGCGAGCAGCGCGAAGGGCTGATGATGCCGGTCGCCAGCCGCGGCGTGTCGTCGAGCTATGGCCGCCGGCGCCACCCGATCCTCGGCTACAGCCGGATGCACGCCGGGATCGACTTCCGCGCGAGCTACGGCTCGCCGATCTACGCGGTGACCGACGGCACCGTCTCGTTCGCCGGGCGCCACGGCGGGCACGGCAACTTCGTGCGCCTGGCGCACGGCGGCGGGCTCGGCACCGGCTATGCCCACATGAGCCGCATCTCGGTCTCGGCCGGGCAGCGCGTCCGCCGCGGCCAGGTGATCGGCTACGTCGGCTCGACCGGGCTCTCGACCGGCCCGCACCTGCACTACGAGATGTATCGCAACGGCGCGACGGTGAACCCGGCGAGCGTGCAGTTCGTCACCCGCGCGCAGCTCTCGGGCCAGGAGCTGGCGAGCTTCCGCGCGCGCCTCGGAGAGCTGCAGAAGATCGCGCCCGGCGCGGCGCTCGCCACGCTGGCGCCCGATCCTGCCGCCGATGAAGAGCCGGTGCGCGAGATCGACCGGCTCGCGGCGAAACGGATCGGCTGAGCCCGGGCCGATTGCTCCCGCGGCGGTTTTCCGGCAGGACCGCCCGCGTATGACCCCCTCGTACCCTGCTTCGCGCCTGCGCCGTACGCGCGCCGCCGCCTGGAGCCGCGCGCTCCACCGCGAGACCGTGCTGACTCCGGCCGACCTGATCTGGCCGCTGTTCGTGACCGAAGGCACAGGCATCGAGGAGCCGATCGCGACTCTGCCCGGCGTGTCGCGCTGGTCGCTCGACGGGATCGCCGCGCGGGCGAAGGAAGCCGTCGCGCTCGGCATTCCCTGCGTCGCGCTGTTTCCCAATACCCCGCCCGACCGGCGCAGCCCGGACGCGCGCGAGGCGCTCAACCGCGACAACCTGATGTGCCGCGCGATCCGCGCGATCCGCGACGCTTGCGGCGCCGATGTCGGCGTCCTGACCGACGTCGCGCTGGATCCCTACACCAGCCACGGACAGGACGGCCTCGTCGACGCGCACGGCTACGTGGTCAACGACGCGACCGTCGAGCTGCTCGTCGAGCAGGCGCTGGCCCAGGCCGAGGCCGGCAGCGACATCGTCGCCCCGTCGGACATGATGGACGGGCGCATCGGCGCGATCCGCCAGGCGCTCGAAAGCGCGGGCCACATCAACGTCCAGATCATGAGCTACGCCGCCAAGTACGCCTCGGCGTTCTACGGCCCGTTCCGCGACGCGGTCGGCAGCCGGGGCCTGCTGCAGGGCGACAAGAAGAGCTACCAGATGGACCCGGCCAACGCCGAGGAGGCCTTGCGCGAAGTCGCGCTCGACCTTGCCGAGGGCGCCGACAGCGTGATGGTCAAGCCCGGGCTGCCCTACCTCGACATCGTCGCCCGGGTGAAGCAGCGCTTCGAGGTCCCGGTCTTCGCCTACCAGGTCAGCGGCGAGTACGCGATGATCGAGGCCGCCGCGGCGGCTGGTGCCGGCGAGCGCGAGGCGCTCGTGCTCGAGACGCTGATGGCGTTCAAGCGGGCCGGCTGCGCCGGGGTGCTGACCTATCACGCGCCGCTCGCGGCGCGGCTGCTGGGTGGCTGAAGTCGTCGCCGAGACCGAGCGGCTGGTCCTCCGCCGCGAGCGGCCGGGCGACCTCGCCGTCTGGCTCGAGCACATGAACACGCCGCAAGTCATGGCCATGGTCGGCGGCGTGCAGTCCCTCGAGAAGGTCGCCGAAGGCTTCGCCCGGATGGCCGCGGCGGCCGACGAAGGCGAGGTGACGTTCTATTTCCTCGCCCGCAAGACCGACGGGGTGCTGGTCGGCAAGGGCGGGCTGTCGCGGATCGACACGGCCTGCGCCCCCGATGAGCTCAGGGCCGCGGTCCAGGTCGGCTGGACGCTGCGCGCCGATTGCTGGGGCCAGGGCTATGCGCGCGAGGCGGGACAAGCGGCGCTGCGGCTGGCGTTCGAGCGCTTCGCGCTGCCGCGGGTCTACGCCCAGACCTCGGAGCGCAACGCGGCTTCGTGGGGGCTGATGGAACGGCTCGGGATGATCCGGCGCGCCGACCTCGACTACCCCGATCCCGACTATCCGCCGGAAGACAACCCGACGATGGTCTACCATCTCGACGCGTCCGACTGGCGCCCGTCCCCCCGCCATGCTTGACCCACCGCGCGGGATCGCGCCGCCGGCGCGCCGGTGGCTCTTCATGCTCACGATCTTGACCGGCAGCTTCCTGCTGTTCCTGGTCCAGCCGATGGTCGCGCGCATGGCGCTGCCGCGGCTCGGCGGCGCGCCGAACGTGTGGAACAGCGCGATGCTCGTCTACCAGGCGCTGCTGCTCGCCGGCTACGCCTACGCGCACGCGCTCTCGCGGTTGGCGATCGGGCGGCAGGCGCTGATCCACCTCGGTGTGCTGCTGCTCGCCGCGCTGACCCTGCCGATCGGTCTCGCCCGGATTGCGCCGTCGCCGCCGGGCGGCGAGGCGCTGTGGGTGCCGTGGCTGCTTGCGCTGTCGATCGGCCCGCTGTTCTTCGCGGTTTCGGCGCAGGCGCCGCTGATGCAGCGGTGGTTCGCCGCGTCGCCCGCGGCCGGCGATCCCTATCCGCTCTACGCGGTATCGAACCTCGGCAGCTTCGCCGGCCTGCTCGCCTACCCGCTGCTCGCCGAGCCGCTGCTGCCGCTCGGCGTGCAGAGCACCGCTTGGGCCGCCGGCTACGCACTGCTCGTCGCGCTCGTCGCCGCCGCGGCGCTGGCCCGACGTGGCGTCGCACCGCCGGCGGTGCTCGACGTCACCGCGCCCGGCGCGCCGCCGGACGCACGGCGGATGCTGCTGTGGCTCGCGCTTGCGGCCGTGCCCTCGGGCCTGATGCTGTCGACCACCGGCTTCCTGACGACCGACATCTTCGCAATGCCCCTGCTGTGGGTGATCCCGCTCGGGCTCTACCTGCTGTCGTTCACGATCGCCTTCGCCGCGCGCCGCAGTCTCGCCGCGACCCTGACTCTGCTCGCGCCGCTGGCGCTCTGTGCCGACGGCGCGGTGACGATGATGGCGGCGCAGCGCCCGTCGCTGCTCGCCGCCGCGGCGAGCCTCATCCTGCTGTTCATGCTCGCCGCCGCGCTCCACGCGCGGCTCTACGACACGCGGCCTGCTCCCGCGCACCTGACCCGCTTCTACCTGGTCATGGCCGCCGGCGGCGCGCTCGGCGGGCTGTTCACCGCGCTCATCGCTCCTCTGCTGTTCGACTGGAGCTGGGAGCACCCGCTGCTGATCCTCGCCGCCGCGGCGCTGCTGCCGCTCGACGGCTGGTCGGGCCTGCTCGGGCGCCGGATCGCCAATCGCTGGATCTTGCAGTTCGCGCTTGGGGCACTGCTGTTGGTCCTGGTCGCCGGCGCGTGGTGGCTGCACGGCCAGTTCGCTGACGATCCCGCATGGGGCTGGGGCGAAGTGCTCGCGTTTGCGGCGCTGGTCGCGATCGCGATCCTGCTCGCAGTGCGGCGCTGGGCCTTCGTTCTCGCCAGCGCCGTGCTGCTCACCGCGTTCGGCGGCGCGGACCAGCTCGAGATCACGCTCGATGGCCAGCGGACCCGCAGTTACTTCGGCATCTACACCGTCAGGGTCGTGCCCCCCGGCAAGCGCCAGCTGCTGCACGGCACCACGCTTCACGGCGAACAGTGGCTCGACCCTCGGCGCGAGACGCTGCCGACGACGTACTACGGCCCGACCAGCGGCGCGGGCCTCGCGCTGCTTGCCGCCCCGCGGCTGTTCGGCGAGCATGCGCGGATCGCCGTGGTCGGCCTCGGCACCGGCACGCTCGCCTGCTACCGCCGGCCAGGGCAGGCGTGGACGTTCTACGAGATCGATCCCGCAGTGCTCGCCTTCTCGCAGCGCCACGTGTTCACGTATCTCGAGCGCTGCGCTCCCCGGGTGCCGGTGGTGCTCGGCGATGCCCGGCTCAAGCTGGCCGAGGCGGCGCCGGCCAGCCTCGACGTGCTCGCGGTCGATGCGTTCTCGTCGGACGCAATCCCGCTGCACCTGCTGACCGACGAAGCGGCCGGGGTCTATTTCCGCGCGCTGGCCCCGGACGGAATCCTCCTGATTCACATCAGCAACCGCTACGTCGATCTCGAGCCGATCCTGGCCGCGCTGGCCCGCGAGCGCGGGCTCGCTGCGGCGATCCGCCGGGACTACCCCTTCGTCGACCTCTCCAAGTCGAATTGGGTTGCGCTTTCGCGCGATCCGGCGAAGCTTGCGGCGCTGACCGCCCGCGGCGGCTGGCGGCCGCTCGCGACGCCCGCCGGCACCGTCTGGCGCGACGATTTCGCCTCGATCGTGCCGTACCTGACCTGGAGCAACTTCTTCTAGCCATGCCGACCACGCCCCCCGGCTTCCGCCTCGAGACCGAGCGCCTGGTCCTGCGCGACTGGCAGGGCGACGCGGATTGGGCCGCCTTCTTCCGCCACACCAACAATGCGCGCGTCATGCGCTGGCTCGGCCCGCCGATGGACGAGGCCGGGCAGGACGAGATGCGCCGGCGGATCGAGGCCTGCGCCACCGCGCACGGCCACTGCTTCTGGCTGGTCGAGCGCAAGGCCGACGGCGCGCATCTCTCGGGCGAAGTGCTCGGGTTCTGCGGCCTCAAGCGCGCCAACGCGCCCGGCGGCACGATCGCGGGCGAGTTCGAGATCGGCTGGCGCCTGCGCGAGGAAGCCTGGGGCAAAGGCTATGCAAAGGAAGCCGCGATCGCCTCGCTCGAGGCCGGCTTCGGCGCTTTCGACGCCGGGGAGATCTTCGCGATCACCGTCCCCGGCAACGCCGCAAGCTGGGGCCTGATGACCCGGCTGGGGATGCGCCGGCGCGAAGAGCTCGACTATCCCGACGATCGCTACGAGGGCGAGCTGCGCGACACGATCGTCTATTCGATCAGGCGCGACGAATGGGCTGACCGATGAGCATGGCATACGATTGCACCGGCCGCTTTCCCTGGGCGACGATCCTGCCGTTCGAAGGGGTCGCTCCGCGGATTCACGAGACCGCCTTCGTGGCGCCAGGGGCACGGATCATCGGTGACGTCACCCTCGGGCCGCATTCGAGCGTGTGGTACAACTGCGTTCTTCGCGGGGACATTCACCGCATCGAGGTCGGCGCCCGCTCGAACGTGCAGGACGGCTCGGTTTTCCACGTCGAAGGCCCGCGCCCCGACACCGAGGGTTGCCCGACGATCATCGGCGAGGACTGCGTGATCGGCCACATGGCGGTGGTCCACGGCGCCACGCTCGAGGACCGCGCGTTCGTCGGCATGGGCGCGGTGGCGATGGACGACTGCCGGATCGGCGAAGGCGCGATGCTCGGCGCGGGTGCCTTGCTCAGCCCGGGCAAGGCGATCCCGCCGCGCGAGATCTGGGTCGGCCGCCCGGCCAAGTTCCTGCGCACCCAGGACGAGGCCCAGGTCGAGAAGATCCGCTTCCAGAGCGAGCGCTACTGCCGCCTCGCCGAGCGGCACCTGGCGATGCTGCGTGGCGAAGCCCAAAACTGACCTGCCACCGGCCGAGGCGATCCGCGCGCTGGTCGATCGCGAGGGGCGGCTGGCCTTGCGCGTCACGCCGGGCGCTCGCTCTGAGGGACTCGAGATCGCCGAGGGTCGGTTGCTCGTGAAAGTCCGCGCCAAGCCGCACGACGGGGCGGCCAACGACGCGGTGCTTGCGCTGCTCGCCAAAGCGCTCGGCGAGGCGGTCTCGCGGCTGCGACTGTTGCGCGGCGCAACTTCGCGCGACAAGCTGGTCCAGCTGCCGCCCACCTAGGGCTCGGGCGTGCGCCACGTCTCGGCCTTGAGCCGGCTGTTGCGCAGGCGCAGCGCGAGCCCGAAGCCCACGCCGACGGCGATCGCCACGGTCAGGTCGGCGAGCACCGTCAAAAGCAGTGTGAGCAGGAGAAGCAGGCGATCCTCGTTGGGCGCCTGCCAGTAGCTCTTCCACTTGTGCGGCTCGCTCATGGTCCAGGCGGTCATGATCAGCAGGGCGGCGAGCGCGGGCATGACCAAGTAGCCGGCGAGCGGCGCGGCGGCGAGCATGACCAGCAGGATCACCAGGGCATGGATCATCCCGGCGACCGGGGTTTTGCCTCCCGCGCGGACATTGGTTGCAGTGCGCGCGATCGCTCCGGTCGCCGGCAGCCCGCCGAACAGCGCCGAGCCGATATTGGCCCAGCCTTGCGCGAGGACCTCGGCGTTGGGCCGGTGGCTGCCGCCGATCATCCGGTCGGCGACCATCGCCGAAAGCAGCGATTCGATCGCCGCGAGGAAGGCGATGACGAAGGCCGAGGGCATCAGCTCGGCGATCCGCGAGCCGGTCACGGCCGGCAGCGAGGGCAGCGGCAGGCTGCGCGGCAGCGCGCCGTACTGCGATTCGATCGTCGCCACCGGCCAGGCGAGCAACGCGGCGCCGATCGAGACCAGCCCGACCGCGATCAGCGGCCCGGGCAGCCGCGGTGCAACGCGGCGCAGCACTACGATCGTCGCGAGCGCGGCCACCCCCACACCGAGCGCGGTCCAGCTCGCACTCGCCCGTGCGTGCCACAGTGCCGCCATCTTGGGGATGAAGTCGGCCGGCACGTGCGCGGCGGCGATTCCGCCGAGGTCCTTGAGCTGGCTGCTGGCGATGACGATGGCGATGCCGATCGTGAAGCCGTTGACCACCGGCTCGGGCACGAAGGCGATCAGGTTGCCGAGCCGCAGCAGCCCGGCGATCACCAGGATCGCCCCGGCCATCAGCGTCGCCAGCACGAGCCCGTCGTAGCCGTGTTCGGCGATCACCCCGTAGACCACGACGATGAAGGCGCCCGTCGGCCCGCCGATCTGCACCCGGCTGCCGCCGAGCGCCGAGATCAGGAACCCGGCGACGATCGCGGTGACGAGCCCGACCGCGGGCGGCGCGCCCGAGGCGATGGCGATCGCGATCGACAGCGGGATCGCGACCATGGCGACGCTGATCCCGGCGAACAGGTCGCCGAGGAACAGTCCCGCCGTGTAGCCGGGCAGCGTGGTCAGGAGCTTGGGTTTCACCGCAGGGCGAGCTTACGGCGCCCGACGGGTTCAGCGCAACAGCTCGAGCGGAACCGCGGCAGCCAGCGCGCGATAGCCGTCCATCGAGGGATGCAGCCCGTCGCCCGAATCGAGCGCCGGGTTGAGCCGCGTCGGGTCGGCCGGGTCGCGCAGCGCGGCGTCGAAGTCGATCACCGCGTCGAAATTGCCCGGCGCGCGAATCCACGCGTTGATCGCCTGCCGATCGGCTTCGGTTTCCACCGGCGGATGGTAGGTCGTCGAGGTTGCGAACGGCAGGATGGTCCCGCCGATCGCCTTGATGCCGCGCGCCCGCGCGCGCAGCACGATCTGGCGTAGCGCCTCGGTCGCTTGCGCCACCAGTGTTTCGTGCTGTTCTGCCGTCGCCGGCGCATCGCGGGTCAGCGTGCCCAGGTCGTTGACCCCTTCGAGCACGATCACGTGCGCCACTCCCGGCTGCGACAGCACATCGCGCTCGAGCCGCGCGAGCGCATTCGGCCCGAGCCCGTCGTTGAGCAGCCGGTTGCCGCCGATCCCGGCGTTGAGCACCGCGACCTGCTCGAACCCCGGCTCGGCGCGCAGCCGCGCGGCGAGGTGGTCGGTCCAGCGCAAGTTGGTGTCGGGCTGCACGCCGAACCCGTCGGTGATCGAATCGCCGAGCACCGCGACCGCCCGCGCCCCAGGCGCGAACACCTCGATCCCGGCGAGCACGAGCCAGCGCGGCGCCGTTTGCGCGCCGGGCAAGTCGGCGGCAGCGGTTTGGTCGCCGTGCGCGAAATAGGTGGTCGCACGCGAGCCCGGATGCCCGGTCGGCGGCATCGGCGGTTCGGGCAGGTAAAGCGATACCGCGAGATCCATCCCGGCGGTCACCGGCAAGTCGACCGGGTCCGACCACACTTCCGCCCCGGCCGGGATCACGGTGGTCGTCCACCCGTTGAAACGCACCGGAACGAAGCTGTCGGGATCGATCCGCGCCGTGGGGTGGTCGGCCGAAGGCGCGACGGTCGCGCCGCCGATCGCGAGCGGCGCGGTGCCGTGGGCATTCGACAACCGCAGCCGTACCCGCGGGCCGGTCAGTCCGACCCGCACGACCTGGCGCACGGTCGCGTCCTCGAGCCACTCGTGCGGCACGACCTGATCGTTGACCGGTATCATCTGCGCCGAGGCCCAGGCCGCGGTCCAGCCGTCGGGCGTTCCCGCACGCGCGGGTGACGTCAATGCGGCAACGAGAGCGAGGAGCAGCGACAGCAAGCGCATCGCCCGTTCCTAGCGCGCCCTCAATCGCGCACCAAGCTCCTCAGCGTTTCGATCCTGTCGGCCTCGTGCGCGGGCTTGTCCCAGCGGATCCGGCTGATCCGCGGAAAGCGCATCGCTAGCCCCGACTTGTGCCGCTTGCTCGCGTGGACGCTGTCGAACGCGACTTCGAACACCAGGCTCTTGTCGGTCTCGCGGACCGGCCCGAAGCGGTTGACCGTGTGGTTGCGCACATAGCGGTCGATCTGCTTCAACTCCTCGTCGGTGAACCCGAAGTAGGCCTTGCCCACCGGCAGCAGTTCCGCTCCCGCGTCGGGGTCGCCGTCCCAGCAGCCGAAGGTATAGTCCGAATAGAAGCTCGACCGCTTCCCGCTGCCGCGCTGGGCGTACATCAGCACGCAGTCGACCAGCAGCGGGTCGCGCTTCCACTTGTACCACAGCCCGGTCCGGCGCCCGGCGACGTATGGCGAATCGCGCCGCTTGAGCATGAGCCCCTCGATCGCCTCGTCGCGCGCGCCCGCGCGGATCTCGGCGAGATGCTCGAAATGCTCGGCCTCGACCACCGGCGACAAGTCGAACCGCTCGGCCGGCAGTCGCGGCACCAGCGCCTCGAGCCGCCGCCGCCGCTCGCTCCACGGCAGCTCGCGCAAGTCTTCGCCCTCGAGGATCAGCACGTCGTAGAGCCGCACGAACGCCGGGAATTCGGCGAGCATCCTGGCCGACACTACCTTGCGCCCGAGCCGCTGCTGCAGCGCGTTGAAGCTCGCCGCGCCGCCGGCCTCGCCGCCCTGGTGGCTGCCACGCACGAGCAGCTCGCCGTCGAGCACCGCCGGGATCGCCAGCGCCTCGGCCATTTCGGGAAACGCGCCGGTCACGTCGTCGCCGGTGCGCGAATAGAGCCGCGTCTCGGCCCCGGCGTGCACGACCTGCACGCGCACTCCGTCCCACTTCCACTCGGCGACGTAGTCGGTCAGATCGAGCGCGTCGTCCTCGAGCGCATGCGCGAGCATGAACGGGCGGAACAGCGGCAGTTCGCCGAGGTCGGGTGGCGTCGCGCCGTCGGCTGCCCAGGCGAACAGTTCGCCGTAGGGCGGCGCCAGCGCGTGCCAATATTCCTCGACTTCCTCGACACTTACCTCGAACGCCAGGGCGAACGCGGTCTTCGCCAGGCGCGCCGAGACCCCGACCCGCATCGCCCCGGTGGCGAGCTTGATCAGCGCATAGCGCCCGTCGGCATCGAGCCGGTCGAGCACCCGCGGCAGCTCGCTCATCACCGAGAGGCGGGTCATTCCTGCAAGTAAATCAACAGCTTCGCTCACGGTTGGTGGCGTCATGACGCCGGTCTCGGGCGCTGGCCACAACAGGCTCACGGTCTCGGCGGTGTCGCCGACGAAATCGCGGCTCAGCGCGAACAGCACCGGATCGACCCGCTCGGTGATCAGCGCGCGGATCGCCGCCGGCTTGACCGCGGGAAAGCTCAGCCCCTCGGTCAGCGCGGCCAGCGCCCAGCCGCGGTCGGGATCGGGCGTGGTCCTCAGGTATCCGGCGATCAGCCGCAGCTTCTCGTTGCGGCTGCGCGTGTAGACCAGCGCGTCGACGAGGGCGGCGAAGCGCTCCACTCAGTCGTCCTCGTCCTCGTACCCGACCAATGCCAGCGCGCGTGCGCGCCGCTGGTGCAGCTGGCACCAGCGCAGCAGCGCCTCCTCGCGGCCATGGGTGATCCAGCTCTCGGCCGGGTCGACCTCATCGATCGTCGCCGTCAGCTCGCCCCAGTCGGCGTGGTCGGAAATGACCAGCGGCAGCTCGACCAGGCTCTGCCGCGCACGCTGCCGGACCCGCATCCAGCCGCTCGCCATGGCGGTCACGGGCTCGGGCAGCCGCCGGCTCCAGCGGTCGTTGAGCGCCGAGGGCGGGCAGAGCACGATCGCGCCACGAAGGTCATCCTTCGTGGCGTCGGAGACCAGCCGCAGATCGCCGAGCGGCACGCCCAGCTCCTCATAGAGCCGGCACATCCGCTCGAGCGCGCCGTGCAGCCAGATCGGCTCGCCATGCCCCGCGCGGCGCAGTTCGGCGATCAGCCGCTGCGCCTTGCCCAGCGCATAGGCGCCGACGAGCACGCAACGCTCCGGATGGTCGGCGCGTGCCTTGAGCAGCTTCCCGATCTCGTGCTCGACCGGCGGGTGGCGGAACACCGGCAGCCCGAACGTCGCCTCGGTGACGAACACGTCGCACGGCACGACCTCGAATGGCGGACAGGTCGGGTCGGGCCGGCGCTTGTAGTCGCCGGTCACCACCACGCGCTCGCCCGCGTGCTCGAGCACGATCTGCGCCGAGCCGAGCACGTGGCCCGCGGGCACGAAGGTCGCGTTCACCCCGCCCGGCAGCCCAATCGTCTCGCGATAGGCCACCGGCAGCGCGCCCTCGCGCGTCTGGTAGCGCAGCTCCATGATCGCCAGCGTCTCGGCCGTCGCCACCGTCCGCCCGTGCCCGCCGCGTGCGTGGTCGGCGTGGCCGTGGGTCACCAGTGCGTTGGCGACCGGCTGCGAGGGATCGATCCAGCAATCCGCGGGCACGATGTGGATGCCGTGCGGCTCGGGGCGGATCCAGGAGAACGGCGCGGGCATCAGATACGAAAATGGGCGGAACCGCGGCGCGGTTCCACCCACTTCATGGCCCTTTGGCCAGGCGCCTCGGCGCCCTTACTCCTCGGCCGCCGGCTTGGCCTTGGCCTTGCTCGCCTTCTTCGGCTTTGCAGGCCGCGGCTCCTTCGGGGCCGCCGGGGTCAGCTCGAACGCCAGCGCGTCGTCCTTGACGCTGACGTGGACCTCGCCGCCCTGCGCCAGCTTGCCGAACAGCAGCTCCTCGGCGAGCGGCTGCTTGACCTTGTCCTGGATCAGCCGGGCCATCGGCCGCGCACCCATCAGCTTGTCGTAGCCGCGCTTGGCGAGCCACTCGCGCGCATCCGAATCGAACTGGATGTGCACGTTCTGCTCGCCGAGCTGGAGCTCGAGCTGGAGGATGAACTTGTCGACCACGCGGCTGACGGTCTCGGTCCCGAGGTAGTCGAACGGCACGATCGCATCGAGCCGGTTGCGGAACTCGGGGGCGAACATCTTCTTGACCGCCTCCTCGCTCGCCTCGACCTTGGTCCCGGCGCCGAAGCCGATCGACTGCCGCGCCATGTCGGACGCGCCCGCATTGGTCGTCATGATCAGCACGGTGTTGCGGAAGTCGACCGTCTTGCCGTGGTGGTCGGTCAGCTTGCCGTGGTCCATCACCTGCAGCAGGATGTTGAACAGGTCGGGGTGCGCCTTCTCGATCTCGTCGAGCAGCAGCACGCAATGCGGATGCTGGTCGATCGCGTCGGTCAAGAGGCCGCCCTGGTCATAGCCGACATAGCCCGGAGGCGCGCCGATCAGCCGGCTGACCGAGT
>CBHWED010000054.1:0-16256 GCA_966112795.1 uncultured bacterium | reverse complement strand
TAGCCGCCGCCGCGGCCCGCTGCGCGTGATCGCCGTCACGCGTTCGCGCCGCCCGCTCCGCTATGCTGTCGGCTTGCTCTGACGCGCCTCCGTTAACTTCGCCGCGGTAGACCGGCATGATGGACAACGCCGAACACAGCGAGCGCGGCGCGGTCGCGCGGGCCGGCTAGGGCAGGGCATGGGCCGCCGCCGCGATCCCGCGACGCTCACGCCGCACTTGTGCCGCTTCTGCGGCCAGCAGATCGCCTGGGGCGAGATCCTGCGCGTGCTGCGCGTCGATCCCGACACGCCGCCGTACCAGCTCAACGAGAGCGCCTGCCACCACGCCTGCCTCGCGCGCGTGCTGCGTCCCGGCCTCGCGCTCGCGTTCGCCCGCCACTGGCCGGGCAAGGTCGCGCTGCCCGACGACAGCAGCGAGATCGACGGGCAGCCTTGCGCGATCTGCGCGCAGCCGATCGCGCCGGTCGCGCTCGTCCGCCTGCGCGTCCAGCGCCCGGCCGGCACGGTCAAGGCGCCCGCGTTCGACGAGCAGTCGCTGCCGCTGCACTTCGAGTGCCTGGCGCAAGTCAGCACCTCGCGCCTGTTCTAGCGCGGCGAGCCCCGCTTCAGGCGGTCAGCGCGATCACGTGCAGGTCGACGAAGGTGTCGTGGTTGCTCGCGCCGCCCGCGCCCATCGGGGCGACGTCGGCCATGATCACGGCCTCCCGCAGCGGCTCGAGCACGAGCATGTGCGAAGCCGCGGCCTGGTAGATCATGTTCGAGGACTCGCCCTCGAACGAATCGTCGCGCACGGTGTGATCGTTGACGGTGATCGTCAGCACCATCCCGGCGTTGGCGACGGTGCCCTTGTAGTGCGACACGCCGTGGGCCGAGATGAACACCGCGGCCTGCCGCTCGAACGGTCCCACGGGGATCCGCACCGCGGCCGCGTTGCCCGGCTTGGTATCGCTCTTGCTCTTCGGGAATATCTGCATGACCGGACCTCCTGTCCCCCGGCGGAAACCGCCGGCAGCATCGGGGATAGCGGGGCGACCGGAGTCGTCCGCGTGACCGCTGTCACGCGCGCGGAAATTCGCCGATCCGGCCGGGCGACCTGGCCTAACCCACGTCAGTCTGAATTGGTTAGGTGAACCTCCGTAACCGGCGTAGAGGCCGTCCATCGCTGGCTTCGCACGGCCCGTCAGCGCCTGAGAGACTTGGATGAGCTCCCGCCTGAACCGGAGCACGCCCATGTCCTGGATTACCGCCACGATCGTCATCGTCCTCGCAGGCTTCGTCTGCAGCTTCATGCTCGTCGAATGGATCGTCTCCCGCCGTCGCCGCAACGCGGTCGACGACGACGGCTCGCAGGCCGGCTGAGCTCCGGGAGTCGCACAGCACGGATTGCGGGCTCTGTCGTAACGGCCTGGAAAGACGGACGATCGAAGGCGACGCGAGTTCTCGGGGGTCGCTTGCGGACCTCTCGAGGCGCGCGCCGGCTGCGACACTTCCGCGCTTGCGGAAGCGCCGCCGGCTTGGCAGTTTCGCCGGTGTCGAGGTGGTGCCGTGCGGCCCTCTGGGCTTGCGGCGCTTCCCGGCCACTGGGAGGGAGACCCGCATGCACGCGTTCCTGAAAGGTACCCCGAAGACCGTTCTTGCCACTCTCGGCGCGCTCGCGCTGGCCGTGCCGGCCGCGGCGCAGTTCGGCGGGCCGCCGCAGCCGCCCAACACCGGCGTGCCGCTCTACGCGCGGATGACCGGCGGCTCGGGCTTCGGCAACGTGACCCTGGTGGTCGATCCGCCGAAGGGCAAAGCGTGCTACATCATGAACGTCCGGCTCGCCGACGAGGTGACCGCCGCGCACGTCCACAAGGGCGCCGCGGGCGAGACCGGCGCGCCGGTGATCCCGCTCAACACCCCGCAAGGCGGCACGAGCGGCGGCTGCGTGGATATCGCGCCCGAACTCTCGGCCGCGCTGCTCGCCAATCCCGGCGGGTATTACGTCAACGTCCACACGCGGACCTTCCCCAACGGCGCGATCCGCGGCCAGCTCAGCAAGTAAGGACCTGATCTTCCCCGAGCTTGTCTCGGGGAGGGTGACCGGCAGACCGATTCTCGGCCGGCAAGCCCGCGCGGGCTCGCTCCATGGCGCCTGCGCCACGCCTCGCCGCGTTCGCGGAAACAGCGGCGCGCCCGGCCGTTGCTGGCCATGCGAGGCGGCGCCGGCCCCGTTCCCCCCTCCCGTCCAGGTCGGCGTCGCCTCCCACGTTCGAGTACAATCCCAAGGAGAGTGACATGCGTACCCTGATCACCAGCGGCCTCGTCGCCGCCGGCGCGCTGACCCTTGCCGGGGCGGCGACTGCACAGGGCGACAATCCCCGCAACGACGGCAGCAAGGTCGTCGCCACGCTGACCGCCGGTGCCGAGGTCCCCGGACCGGGCGACGCCGACGGCGCGGGCCTGTTCGAAGCCATGATCAACCCCAAGACCGAGCGGATCTGCTACACGCTGACCGCCGGCAACATCGACAAGGCGACCGTCGCGCAGATCCATTCGGGCGCGGCCGGCGCGGTCGGCGACCCGGTGCTGACGCTCGACACGCCCGACGGCGACGACGACGACAGCGAGGACTGCCAGGACATCGACAGCGGCCTCGCGCAGGCGCTGGTCGCCAATCCGCAGGATTACTACGTCCAGATCCGCAACACCGCGTTCCCGGGCGGCGCGCTGCGCGGCCAGCTCAAGGGCTGACGCGGGGAAGGGCTAGGGCGCGGCGCGCTCGACGAGGTCCTTGGCTTCGCGCAGCCCCAGACCGGTGCGCTCGCGAACCAGCTTGATCGCAGCGATCTTGTTGCCTTGCTCGAGCGCGCCGCGGATCTCGGCGCTTGCCAGGATAGCCAGCTGGTCGAACGTCGGCGCGGGGCTTGCCCGGCGCTGGCGTTCGATCATCTCGCCGCTTCGCCCGCCGCGAAAGGCAAGGCCGGCCAGCAGCACGAGCGCGACGAGCACCACGACGATGAGCCACAGCGGGACGAACATGGGCGCGAGGCTAGCTCGCCCGCCCCGGTGTCACCAGCAGGCGTTAATCGAGGAGCGCGAGCTCGACGCGGCCGCTGCCGCTGCGCACGAGGCCGAGCTCGGCGGCGGCCGCCTGGCTGAGGTCGATCACCCGGCCGCCGTGGAACGGGCCGCGATCGTTGATGCGCACCACCACCGACTTGCCGGCGGCATTGGTCACCCGCACCCGGCTGCCGAACGGCAGCGTGCGGTGCGCGGCCGTGTACTCGGTCGGATCGAAGCGTTCGCCGCTCGCGGTGCGGTGTCCGGCGAACTCGCGGCCGTACCACGACGCCACGCCGCCGCCGATCGCGTCGCCTTCGTCCTCGGACTCGGGAGTGACCAGCTGGATGGTGACCTCGGACGCCGCAACCGGCGCCGGCTCTTCGAGCGGCACGAAGCGGGGCAGGGTGGCATCTTCGGCGGTCGTCGCTGCAGCCGCAGCGGGCAGCGCCTCCGAGCCCTCGGCGGCGCTGAGGCCGCTGATCGAGCCGCCGAGGGCGAGAAGTGCAACCGCGGCAAGCGCCGTGCGCACTTTCATGGTGGTGGTCCCGTCCATGTCGGAGCCGGGGATAGGCGCCCGTTCGCGCTTATGAAACCCGTCCAGGGTCGCTTCACCCCGTTGAAGGCTCGACTCGTCCGACCTGTAAAACGAGCCGACATGGTTAACGGAACCGCGGGGCGATTCCGAATCGGTGAGGTCTGAAGCGGGAAGGTCGCCGCGCGCTGCCGGGTGGTCGGCGATGGCCACGTTAACGAACACGGGAGCGCCAAAGAGAAATGGGGCCAGCCTTGCGGCTGACCCCACTCTCACCGGCGTGTGGTTCCCACCGAAGCGGGAAGCTTGACGCCCGGCGTTTCAATGCCGCTCCGACAAGGCTCAGAGAGCCAGGTCGGGAAACGACCTCTCATCGCCCGGCGCTCGCGCCGGCGCCGGTTCCGTCTGGTTCTGGGTCTGGCCCGAGGGCCTGTCCCTGTACCTGGCGGTCCCGCGACCGATCTTTCAGCCCGCGCCTCGAACGGTTCCACGTTACCCGTAGGCTTCGCTAAACCTCGGCACAGAGCCGGAAAGTCCGGCCGGTGCGACTTTGCGCCCTCGCGGCCTCATCGGTTCGAAATCCGGTCTGCTCCAGGAAGGATCCCGGCGCTCGCCTCGTCTCGTTCCTCCGCCGCGCGGCATCTCGCCGTCGCGTCGATCTGGTTCTGAACCTTCTGAAACTGGGGCCTTGCGGCCTTGGTCTCGGAGGGAACCTCCCCGTCTCGATGTCTGGAAGATGCGCGGCCGGAACGATTCGGGCAACACCGCGAGCGTGCACTTATCCACTTTCGGCAGCAATGCCAGTGGACAAGGGTGGATAACTCAACGGTTCGGCGCAATCCGCGCGAATTATCCCCGGTCGCGCCCGGAATCCCTCTGGGCGAGGAGGCGCAAACGCAGCGCGTTGAGCTTGATGAAGCCCGCGGCGTCCTGCTGGTCGTAAGCCCCGGCGTCGTCCTCGAACGTCACGTGGCGCTCCGAATAGAGGCTGTTCGGGCTCTTGCGGCCGACCACCTGGGCGAGGCCCTTGTAGAGCTTGAGCCGCACGGTGCCTGAGACCTTCTCCTGGCTGAGGTCGATCGCCGCCTGCAGCATCTCGCGCTCGGGCGCGAACCAGAAGCCGTTGTAGATGAGCTCGGCGTACTTCGGCATGAGCTCGTCCTTGAGGTGCGCGGCGCCGCGGTCGAGCGTGATGCTCTCGATGCCGCGGTGCGCGCGGGCGTAGATCTCGCCGCCCGGGGTCTCGTACATCCCGCGGCTCTTCATGCCGACGAAGCGGTTCTCGACCAGGTCGAGCCGGCCGATGCCGTGCTTCTTGCCGAGCGTGTTGAGCGCCGCGAGCAGCGTTGCCGGGCTCATCGCCTCGCCGTTGAGCGCGACGCCGTCGCCCTTCTCGAAGTCGATCGTGATGTACTCGGGCTCGTTCGGCGCATCCTCGGGATTGTCGGTGCGCGAGTAGACGTAGTCGGGCACCTCGCTCCACGGATCCTCGAGCACTTTGCCTTCGCTCGAGGTGTGCAGCAGGTTGGCGTCGGTCGAGAACGGGCTCTCGCCGCGCTTGTCCTTGGGCACCGGGATCTGGTGCTGCTCGGCCCAGGCGATCAGCGCGGTGCGGCTGGTCAGGTCCCACTCGCGCCACGGGGCGATGACCTTGATGCTCGGGTCGAGCGCATAGGCCGAGAGCTCGAAGCGGACCTGGTCGTTGCCCTTGCCGGTGGCACCGTGCGCGACCGCGTCGGCACCGGTCTCGTGCGCGATCTCCACCAAGCGCTTGGAGATCAGCGGCCGCGCGATCGAGGTGCCGAGCAGGTAGTCGCCCTCGTAGCGGGCATTGGCGCGCATCATCGGGAACACGAAGTCGCGCACGAACTCCTCGCGCAAGTCGTCGATGTAGATGTGCTCGGGCTTGATGCCCATGAGCTCGGCCTTCTTGCGCGCCGGCTCGAGCTCTTCGCCCTGGCCGAGGTCGGCGGTGAAGGTGACGACCTCGCAATTGTAGGTCACCTGCAGCCACTTGAGGATCACGCTGGTGTCGAGGCCGCCCGAATAGGCGAGGACGACGCGCTTGATCTGCTCAGACATGGGGACTCCGTGGCGGGGAAAACTCGCGCGCGCTCTACGGGCGAGACGGTCATTCCGCAAGCGGGCCCGCGCTTGTCGCCGCGCGAACCACGGGTAGACTGCGGTCGAGCGAGGGCAGGGCCAGCATGAACGCGAAGGACCGGCGATGATCCGCGACCTGGCTGCGCTGCGCGGGCCGTTCGCCGGTACCGTAGGCCACCTCGACGCGCCCTATTGGCAGACGCCGCCCGAGGTGGTCGAGGCGATGCTCGACCTTGCCGCGATCCGCCCGGGAGAGCGTCTGCTCGACCTCGGTTGCGGCGACGGACGGATCGTCATCGCGGCCGCCCGGAGAGAGGCCCAGGCGCTCGGGGTCGACATCGATGCTCGGCGGATTGCCGAGGCGGAGGCCGCGGCGCACGCCGCCGGGCTGGCCGGCCGCGCGAGCTTTCGTCGCGAGGACCTGTTCACCAGCCCGGTGGACACGGCCGACGTCATCACGCTCTACCTGCTCGGCCACGTCAACGCGTGGCTCCGGCCGCGCCTCGCCGGCGCGGCCCGCCCGGGCACGCGGATCGTCAGCCATGCTTTCGCGATGGACAGCTGGGAGCCGGCGGCGACCCGTCGGCTCGGCCATCTGACGCTCTATCTCTGGATTGTCGGCAGCTAGCCGCCGGATCGGCCTCTATCGCGCGAGCGCCGCCGGCTGGATCCGCAGCACCGCGTTCTCGTTGCCGTCGGTGAGCACGTAGATCAGCCCGTCGGGCCCCTCGGCGAAGTCGCGCACGCGCTGGTGTAGCTCGGTCAGCAGCGTCTCGCGGCGCACGTCGCCCATGTCGGCGCCGAGCACCACGCGCTCGAGCCCGCCCGTGTAGACGATCTCGCCGCGCCGGCCGCTGCCGACGAACAGGTTGCCCTTCCACGCCGGGAACTTGTCGCCGCGGTAGATCATCAGGCCGGTCGGCGCGATCGACGGGCTCCACAGCACGAGCGGCCGCTCGATGCCCTCGGCGGTCGGCTGCGGCGAACCCTGGCTGCCGTCGTACTGGCGGCTGAAGGTATAAGTCGGCCACCCGTAGTTCGCGCCGGCGCGGATCAGGTTGACCTCGTCGCCGCCGTTCATGCCGTGCTCGGCGTTGAGCACCGCGCCGCTCTCGCCGTCGACCATCAGCCCGTGCTGGTCGCGGTGGCCGTAGCTGTAGATCGCCGGCTCGGCCCCGGCGCGGCCGGCGAACGGGTTGTCCGTGGGGATCGTGCCGTCGGCGTTGAGGCGCAGGACCTTGCCGTAGATCGACCCGAGATCCTGCGCGACTTCGCCGAACGCGCCGCCGGTGGTCATGTAGAGCTTGCCGTCGGGGGCGAACGCCAGCCGCGAACCCAGCGCCGAGGACACGCCGCCTTCGAACAGCGTCTCGACTTGCGACACGCGGCCGTTCTCGAGCTTGCCGCGCATCAGCGTGAGCTTGGCGCTGCGTTGGTTCGGCGGCCCCGGATCGCCTTCGGGGCGCGGCGCCGGATCGTTGTAGGTCCAGTAGATCCAGTGATTGGTCGCAAAATCAGGGTGCAGCTTCACGTCCTGCACGCCAACGCTGAAGAACAGCTCGGCCGGCTGCGGCATGCCCGGGACCAGCTCGGCATCGAGCCGGGGGGTGGCGCTCGTCGCGCCGTGCAGCACGCGCAGGCCCATGCCGCGCTCGACGATCAGCAGGTCGCCGCCCGGCAGGAACTCGATCGCGAACGGGCGCGCAGGCAGCTTGGCCAGCACCGAGACCCTGATCCCGTGCTGCTCCGCGGTGTCGAAGGTGTAGCTCGGCTGGGTCAGCTCGACCGGCTTGATGCCGATGTCCGCCTGCTGCGCCTGCGCCGGGGAGGCCAGGAGCAGCGCCATGGCTGCGACGGCGCCTGTCCTGACCATCCCTGTCCCCCCTGCCGTGCGCTTACTCGGCGGCTTGCGCGAGGTGCCACACCGGCGGCTCCTCGCTTTCGCGCAGCCGCTTGCTCTCTTCGTGGATGAACTCGCGCGTCATCGGGATGGCGGTGCGGTCCTTCACGTAGATCAGCTGCCAGTTGACCATGCGGCCGTGGCGGAACGCCTGCTCGGCGCCGGCGAGGTAGAACTGCCACATGCGGTAGAAGACGTCGTCGTAGAGATCGACGATCTCCTCCTTGTGCATGACCGTGCGGTTGTACCACTCCTCGAGCGTGTGGCTGTAGTGGAAGCGCATGGCCTCGACGTCCATGATCTGCCAGCCGCCCTTCTCGCTCTCCTCGACGAGCTCGCTGAGCGCCGGGATGTAGCCGCCCGGGAAGATGTACTTGCGCGTCCAGGCGTCGGTGAAGCCCGGCGTGCCCGCGCGGCCGCAGCAGTGCGAGATCATCACCCCGTCGCGCTTGAGCAGGCGGTTGGTGTGGGCGAAGAACTGCGGGTAGTGCGGCGTGCCGACGTGCTCGAGCAGGCCGACCGAGCTGATCCGGTCGAACTCGCCCTCGACGTCGCGGTAGTCCATCAGCGCGAACTTGACCTTGTCGTCGACGCCGAGCGCCTTCGCGCGCTCCTTGCAGAAGGCGATCTGATCGGGCGCGAGCGCCACGCCGAGCACTTCGCAGTCGTAGTGCTTGTTGAGGTAGAGCGCGAAGCCGCCCCAGCCGCAGCCGATGTCGAGCACCTTCATGCCCGGCTTGATGAACATCTTGGCGGCGAGGTGCGCCTTCTTGTCGAGCTGCGCCTTCTCGAGGCTGTTATCGACGTCGCGATAGTAGCCCATCGTGTACTGCCGGTCCTCGTCGAGGAACAGCTCGTAGAGGCGGCGCGTCAGGTTGTAGGTGTGCTCGGCGTTCTTGCGCGCCTTGCCGCGCAAGTTGATCCCGTCGACTTTGGCGATCGCCTTCGCGGCGGTCCGCCTCCACGCGCTCTGCGGGCCGAGAGCGGTGTTGCTCTTGGTCTTCGCGTTCATCGCGACGTAGAGGATCATGTCGCGGATGTCGTAAGGCTCGTCGACCACCAGCCAGCCCCACATGTAGGCCTCGCCCGCGCCGACTTCGGGGTAGCGGGCGATGTGGTAGGCGGCTTTCTTGTTGGTCAACCGGACATGCATCGGCTGGCCGTGATCCATCGTCTCGGAGCCGGGGCCGTATTCGTAGACCTTGCCGTCATGGTCGGTGATGACCAGACGGCCGGTCTTGATGATCTTCTTCAGAAACTTGTCCAGCAGCCACATCCGGCAGCACTCCCTCTGTTTGCCGGGCAATAGAACGGCGGCTTTGCGGACTGTCAATCGTGGGTTACCGTGCCGTCATGGCCGAAGCGAAGACCAAGCCGACCGAGGTCCGTGTCGAGGGTTTCCTCGACGCGGTCGAACCGCCCGCCAAGCGCGAGGACGGCAAGGTGCTCGACGCGCTGTTCCGCAAGGTCACCGGGGTCGCGCCGGAGATGTGGGGGCCGACGATCGTCGGCTACGGCCGGTACCACTACCGCTACGAGAGCGGGCGCGAGGGTGACATGTGCCGGACCGGCTTCAGCCCGCGCAAGGCCAAGCATTCGCTGTACATCTCGTGCAACTGCAAGGGCGAGGAGGACCCGGCGTTCACCGCGCTGCTCGGCCGGCTCGGCAAGCACTCGCGCGGCGACGGCGGGTGCCTCTACGTCAACAAATTGGCCGACATCGACTTGGCGGTGCTCGAGCAGATGATCGCGCTCGGGTGGCAGAACTCGTTCGAGACCTACCCCGACTAGACCCCGGCGTACCACTGGTAGCCGCGGTCTTCCCAGTAGCCGCCTTCGCCGCCCTCGATCCCCTCGAAGCTCGCCACTGCTTCGATCGCGGTCAGGTACTTGGCGTGCTTGTAGCCGAGCTGGCGCTCGATCCTGAGGCGCAGCGGGGCGCCGTTCTTGACCGGCAGCGGCTCGCCGTTGAGCTGATGGGCGATGATCGTCTGCGGGTGGAACGCGTCGTCGAGATCGCAGCTCTCGTAGTAGCGCGCGCCGCCGAGCGTGTCGGCGCAGCGGAAGACGATGTACTTCGCCTGCTCCTGCAGCCCGGCCATGTCGAGGATCGCCGAGAGCTGCGGCCCGGTCCACTGGCCGATCGCGCTCCAGCCTTCGACGCAGTCGTGGCGGGTGATCTGGGTGCGCTGGGGCAGCGCGCGAACCTGGTCCAGCGACAGGCTCAGCGGCTGCCTGACGAGCCCGCGCACCTCGAGCCGCCAGTCGGCGAAGCCCTTGGCCTGGCTCGCGTAGTACTTCGGCGTGCCGACGTCGGTGCTGCCGTTGCCGCGGAAGTCGGGCGAGATGTCGGCGACGGTGAACTCGCGCGCCATAGGCTGGCGCCCGCCGATCACGCGGTGCGCGCCGCGATGGAGCTTCTCGGCGCCATCGGCGAGGCTGGCGAAGGCCTTGGTGTCGCCGATCTTCGAGCACCCGGCGGTGACGAGCGCGGCGAGGCCGGCGAGGACGTTACGCCGCTGCATCGATGCGCCCTCCGGTGATCATCTCGAGCGTGTTCCTGAGCGGGCGGTTGAGCATGAGCAGCACGAGGTGGAGCACGACGAACGCGAACAGCGTCCAGGCGACGATGAAGTGGACCGAGCGCGCGCTCTGGCGGCCGCCGAAGAGGTCGAGCAGGAACGGCCAGGCGGCGTCCATTCCCGGGCTGATCGCCATGCCGGTGAAGATCATCAGCGGCAGCAGGATGAACAGCACGACGCCGTAGGCCGCCTTCTGCAGGAAGTTGTATTTGGCGCCCGGGTGGTCGAACTGGAGCCGCAAGTGCGCGCGCACGTCGGCGGCCACAGCCGAGGGCTTCCAGTCGCGCGGGCTGGTGACGATGTCGCGGCGGAAATGGCCGTTGAGCAGCGCGGTCAGCATGAACAGCAGCAGCGAGACAGCGAAGACCCAGGCGAACAGCACGTGCCACTGTCGTGCGCTGGCGAGGCTGTAGTAGCCGGGGATCGTCGCCCAGCCCGGGAAGCGGACCACGTGGAACCACGCGTCCTTCGGCGAGAAGCCCCACTCGCCCCAGTAGAGGTGCCGGTGCGCGTTCGAGATGTTGAGGCCGGACATGAACAGCACGATCACGCTCGCCGCATTGACCCAATGCCATAGACGGGTGCTGAACGCGTGACGTTTCATCGTGCGACCTCTCTCCGGCGCGCCAGATACATCACGTCGCGCGGCTGGGCGAGCAGGTGTTGCCCGGAATCGATGAACAGCGTCTGGCCGCTCGCCAGCGGGCCGGTGGCGAGGAACCAGGCGGCGTCGGCGACTTCGTCCGCGCCGGTGCGGCGGCCGAGCAGGTTGAGCCGGTGGGTGACTTCGGCCTCGGCCTCCGACTGCTCGTGGCTGGCGAGGATCGCGCCCGGGGCGAGGCCGTAGATCCGGTCCGCCGGGGCGGCCGCCATCGCCAGCATCGGCACGGTGGCCGCGAGCGCGTGCTTGCTCATCGTGTAGCTGAAGAAATCGGGGTTGGGATTGGCGAGCTTCTGGTCGGTGACCTGGATCACGCGCCGCCCGGCGGACGAGCCGGCGAGGCGCAGGTAGGCCTGCGCCATCATCGCCGGCGTGGCCGCGTTGACCTGCAGCGCTTCCCAGTTGATGCCGACGTCGAGCCCGGCGACATCGTCGGGCCGGAACACCGAGGCCGAGTTGACCAGCGCGCGCCAGTCCGCGAGCCGGCCGGCGAGGTCTTCGATCATCTCGAGCGCCGCGCCGCCGTCGGCGAGGTCGCAGCGGACCACTTCGGCGCTCGGCAGCTCGTCGGCGAGCACCTGGGCCGGCTCGAACGAGCGGTGGCAGTGGATCACGACGTGCCAGCCCGCCTCGGCGAATCGGCGCGTGATCGCGGCACCGATTCGCCGCGCTCCACCGGTCACGAGAACCGCCGGACGCTCAGTCGGAGGCGGGGCTTGTGACACTTGTTACACTGTCCAATGGCAAGAAAACCGGCCTCTCCGTGGCGGTTCGCGAGTGCCTGGACGAACCCGGGAAGGCGAGCGGCGAAGCGGCCATCGCGGGAGTGGAGCACAAACGCTTCATGTAGGAAAGCGTGCAGTTGATCCGATCCCGAGCCAGCGCGAGAGGGCCGGAATCCGCGCGAAGACCGCGCGCTCGAGCACCAGCAGTGCGACGAGCGAGAGCGCCATCAACGGGAGAAGAACCGCGAGCGCCAAGGCGATCACCGCGACCCCGCGCAAGCGGCCCGGTTCGACGGGTGGCGGCGGGGCTCCGAGCAGCCCGTCGGGCTTGCGACGGCGCCACATGACGAAGCCGCTGACGCCGAGCGTCATGAGCATGAGCGCGGTGGCGACGCCGATCAGCTGGTTGAGCAGCCCGAACAGCTGCCCTTCGTGCCAGGCGATGCCGTAGTTCACCACGCGGTCGATCGGGTGCTTGTCGGCGAAGCGCTCGTGGCTGAGCTCCTCGCCGGTCGCGGGATCGAACGTCAGCGTTTCCATCAGCGGGCGGTTCTGCGCCTCGGACTTGACGGTCCAGACCTGGCCGGTCGGCGGCCCGAAGGTCTGCGGCGCGCCGGGCGGCAAGACCAGCACCGGGAACGCGAGATGCCGCGCCTCGGCTTCGCTGACCCACAGCGAGAGCTGGGTGAAGTCCTGGCCCGCGGTGTGGACATGGGCCATCGCCCCATGGTCGTGCCCCGAATGCACGGCTTCGGCGCCGAGCTTCCAGTTCTGCGGTCCCGCGACGAGCCCGAGCTCGGCGCGCGCCGCGGCGAACGCGCTGCCCCAGACGCCGGCCCACGGCAGGCCCGACAGCAGCAGCACCAGCGCGAGGCCGGCGACCCAGAAGCCGGTCACGGCGTGCAGGTCGCGCCAGAACAGGCGCGAGCCGCTGCTGAGCCGCGGCCAGACCACCCCGGCGAGCCCGCGCCCGCGCGGCCACCACAGATAGAGGCCGGTGACGATCATCACGATCGCCCAGCTTGCGGCGAGCTCGACCAGCCAGTCGCCGGCACGGCCGAGCATCAGCGAGCCGTGCACCTGCTTTATCGTCTCGCTGAGGCGGCCTTCGGGCACGAAGCTGCCGAGCACTTTGCCTTGCGGGGAGACGAACACGTCGCGCATGCCGCCTTCGGCGAGGCCGAGGTGGATCATCGCCGCGTCTCCCGGATGTTCGGGCAGGCGGTAGCTGTAGAACGAGGCGCCGGGCATCGCCGCGAGCGCCGCGTCGAGCTGGGCGTTCGGGGTGACGGCACCGGCGGTGGCGAGCCCGCGGAAGGCGCGTTCCTCCCACCGGTCGAGCTGCGGCTTGAACAGGTAGATCGAGCCGGTCAGCGCGAGCACGAGCACCATCGGCACGACGAACAGCCCGGCATAGAAGTGCCAGCGCCAGATCGTGCGGTAGAGGCGGTGGTCGCGCATCAGAACCGCGCCCGCACGCCGCCGAACACCGCGCGACGCTCGACCGGATAGTAGATCGCCGAGGCCGGCGTCGCGAGGATCGCCGCGCTCACGTCGCCGATCGCCTTGCGGTTGGCGAGGTTGCGCGCGTCGAGGAACAGGTCGACGCCGTCGGAAACCGTCGCGCCCGCGGTCAGGCCGAGCAGGACGTAGCCCGGCGTACGCACGGTGTTGCGATAGTCGGCCCAGGCCCCGTCAGGCACCCATTCGAGGTTGGGTGCGGCGTGGAGCCTGTCGCTGCCGAAGCGCAAGTCGGCGCGGTAGATGTGGCGCGGAACCACCGGCAGGCGGTTGTCGCCGTACTGCGCGTCGTTGCGGAAGCGGAAGTCGTTGTACTGGTAGACCTGGCGCAAGTTGAGCCAGTCGGCCAACCGCAGCTCGAGCGCAGCCTCGATCCCCTGGTGCCGCGTCTCGTCGGCATTGAAGGTCGAGGCGGGGATGTCGGGGCCGACGGTGTACTGCAGCAGCTCGTTGCTGACGTTCGCGCGGTAGAGCGACAGGTCCCAGCTCGCGATGCCGGCGCTGCCGCGGGTGCCGAGTTCGGCCGTCCACGCGGTCTGCGCCTCGATGGGCACGAAGGCCGAGATCTGCGCGAGCTCGATGAAGCCGGGGAATTCGGCCGAGCGGCTGTAGTTGGCGTAGAGCTGCACGTCCTCGCCGGCATCGTAGAGCACGCCGAACCGCGGCGAGAACTCGCTGAAGTCGGCGCGGCCGGTGACGTCGCTCGGTGCGCCGTTGAAGGTCTGGTGCTGCCGGCGGAAGCCGTCGGCATAGATGCCCCCGACGATCAGGCTCAGCGGCTCGACCGGGCGGTAGCGCAGCTCGGCGTAGAGGTTCGAGGTGCGCGCTTTCTGGTCGGCGGCGAACGTCAGCGCGCCGCGCTCCCCATCGACATTGACGAAGCGCCTGGAATCGACGGTGCCGTGGCGGCTTTCGCCTCCGAGGGTCAGCTCGAACGGACCCTGGCCCCAGTCGAGCCGGAAGAAGCCGCCCGCGTCCTCGGATTCCTGGTCGATGACCTGGTAGATCGGATGGAACAGCGACTTGCGGTTGTAGAACACGCCGAGGTCGAGCTGGCCGCTGCCGAGATCGATCGTGGTGCGGTTCTGCACCCGGGCGGAGTCGATGTCGCGCGCCTGGTTGCCGGTGAAGTTGCCGGTCTCGGGCCTGGTCAGCGCCTGCTGCATCGTCAGCGCGCCGGGAAGCTGCTGGTCGATCGTGTTGAGGCTGGCGTAGAAGCGGGTCTGCACCGCGTCGCTGAGGCGCAAGCCGGTGTTGCCGTGAAAGCGCAGCGAATGCCGCTTGGCGTGCTGCCGGTCGCCGTCGGAGGTGTCGGCGCTGAAAGCCGCCCAGTAATCGAGGTTGTCCGAGCCGCCGCCGAACGAGGCGAGACCGCGCAAGGTGTCGAACGAGCCGGCATCGCCGCGCAAGTACAGCCCGCGCGCGTCGGTGCCGGTCGGGGTCACCCCGTTGACCGCGCCGCCGAGCGTCCCCGAGCCGAGGCGCAGCGCGTTGGCGCCGCGGAACACCTCGAGGTGATCGAAGAAGATCGGCTCGAGCTCCTGGAAGTCGCCGTTGTCGTCGGCGAGGTTGATCGGCACGCCGTCCTGCAGCAGCGTCAGCCCGCGCATGTGGAACCCGCGCGAGAGGCCCGAGCCGCGGATCGATATGCGCACTTCCTGGCCGAAGCGCGGCTGGAGGTAGACGCCGGGCGAGAACGCGAGCGCGTCGCGCAGCGAGACGAGCGACTTGTCGGCGTAGTCCTCGTGGCCGACGACGTCGGCGCCGCCCGGGGTCGCGCGCGCCTGCGCCTCGGCCCGGTCGCGCGCGGTCTCGCCGGTGACGATGATCGTGGCGCTGCCGGGATCATCGGCAGCGGTCTCGGCGTGGGCCGGCCACGCGAGGGCGAGAAGGGAGCCGGCGAGCGCCAGCCTCGAAGATAGCACTGGGTATTCTCCTGCAGCCCGGCGGCGCTCGTCGCAGGACGAGTTACCGGGCGATGGCCGTTCGGTTCAGATCGTCAGGCCAGGGCAGGAGGGCCGCGCAGGGGCGGCAAGGTGTGCGGCACCGGGCGTGCCGGGAGGGCACGCGACGGCGTCAGTCCGAGGACGAGGATGAAGGCGAAGGCGAGCGCGAGCAGGATCGGGTCGGCGCCGCCGAGCACGCCCTTGGCCATCGCCGAGAACGCGCACGAGCCGTCCTTGGCCGTCTTGCCCGGCGCGCCGGGCTTGGCCGGGAGAACCAGCTGCGTGGTCTTGTGCACGCCGCTGGCGTCGGAGCAGACCGCGACGGTGATCGTCGAGGAGGCGTCGCGCGAGACCATGTAGCCCGCGGGCAGCGCGGCGCGCACGAGGAAGGCGAGCGCGAGCACGAGCAGCGCGAGGTGGCGGTGATCCCGAATCGAGGCGCGCAGGCGCTGCATTGCCGGCGGCCGTAGCCGAGGACGGCGCCGGTGTCAGGCGCCTTCGAAGGCGGCGATGATCGGGCAGGGGCCCGTGCCGCCCGCGCCGCACTCCTTCGCCAGCCTGGCGAGCGACTGGCGGGCCTGCTTGAGCTCGGCGATCTTCGCGTCGAGCGCCTTGAGCCGGCCGCGCGCCATCTCCCGGGCACGCGGGCGGTCGTCGGTGCTGTCGAGATGGAGCAGCTCGGCGATCTCCTCGAGCGTGAACCCGGCCGCCTGGGCCGAGCGGACGAAGCGCAGCCGGCGCTCCTCGTCGGGCCCGTAGTGGCGGATGCCCGCGGCGCCGGTTTTCTGCGGGCGCGGATCGGCGAGCAGGCCGCGGCGTTGGTAGTAGCGCACCGTCTCGACGCCGACGCCCGCGCTGCGGGCGAGCTGCGAAATGCTCATCGCGGCCATGCTTGACTCCGTACCATGGTACGCAGGCTATAGAGCGAGTCCCGAGGCCGGGGAAGGCCTGCCGGAGTGAGTTTTGTGATGAAGACGTTCGTGCTGGCCGCCACCACCGCCCTGTCCGCGACGCTGGCCGCGCCGGCCCTGGCGCAGGACCACGCCGGTCACCAGGCACATGCGCCGGCACCTGTGCCAACACCCGCCGCGCCGGCGGAAGCGGCAGACCATGCGCAGATGGATCATGCGCAGATGGATCACGGGGCGATGGCGGGAATGGACCATGCGCAGATGGATCACGCGATGAGGGACCGCGGCGCGATGGATCATGCGGATCATGCGATGGCCGAGGGCCCGGTCGCG
>CBHWED010000053.1:0-16370 GCA_966112795.1 uncultured bacterium | reverse complement strand
AGCGCGTCGAGCAGCGCCTGGGTCGGGTGCTCGTGCTGGCCGTCGCCGGCGTTGAGCACCGGGCAGTCGACCCGCCCGGCGATCAGCCGCACCGCGCCGCTCGACTGGTGGCGGATCACGATCGCGTCGGCGCGCATCGCGTTGAGCGTGACCGCGGTGTCGATCAGCGTCTCGCCTTTCTTCACCGAGCTCTGCGCGGCGTGCATGTTGACCACGTCGGCACCGAGCCGCTTGCCGGCGATCTCGAAGCTGAGGAGGGTGCGCGTCGAGTTCTCGAAGAACGCGTTGATGATCGTCAGCCCGGCGAGCTTGTCGGTGTGCTTCTTCGGCTGGCGGTTGAGCGCAACCCACTGCTCGGCCTCGTCGAGCAGGTAGAGGATCTCGTGGGTCTCGAGATGCCCGATGGCGAGGAGCCCGCGGTGCGGGAAGGCGCGCGCGCCGGCCGGGTAGCGGCCTGCCGCGGAAGTCTCGTTCGGCGATGTCATTAAAGCCGGGGCCATAATCGGCTGCGCGGTCCGGCGCAACCGGGGTATCCGCCGCAAACCGGGTGGAACATTCGGGTACCCGGTTCTAAGCTGGCGGCCGGGTTGGGGTAAGGAAAGACGCACGCATGGGTTTCGCAGGCAAGGTCTGGCGGCTGCTGGTCGGGATCAAGGACGCGCTCGCGCTGATCTTTCTGCTCATCTTCTTTACCGCCCTGTTCGCCCTCCTGACCATGCGCCAGAGCCCGGGCGTGGTGCGCGAGGGTGCGCTGCTCCTCAAGCTCGACGGCTCGGTGGTCGAGGAAGTCGCGCCGATCGATCCGCTCAACGCGTTGCTCTCGTCGGCCGTGCCGACGCGCCAGTACGCCGCGCGTGACGTGGTCCGCGCGATCGACGCGGCGGCCAAGGACACGCGCATCAAGGCGATCGCGCTCGACCTTTCGACCTTCACCGGCGGCGGCCTCGTGCACATGACCGAGATCGGCGAGGCGCTCGACCGCTTCCGCGCGACGAAGAAGCCGGTGGTCGCCTACGCGGTCGCTTACAGCGACGATTCGACGCTGCTCGCCTCGCACGCGAGCGAAGTATGGGTCGACCCGATGGGCGGCACCGCGATCACCGGCCCCGGCGGCGAGCAGCTGTTCTACGCCGGGTTGCTGCAGAAGCTCGGCGTCACCGCGCACGTGTTCCGCGTCGGGACCTACAAGAGCGCGGTCGAGCCCTACCTCCTCAACGAGATGTCGGCCCCGGCGCGCGAGAACTACGAGCAGCTCTACGGCGCGCTGTGGCAGGAATGGCAGGCGCACGTCACCCAGGCGCGGCCCAAGGCCAACATCCGCCGTGTGACCGGCGAGATCGGCGACTGGCTGACCGCGTCGAACGGCGACCTCGCCAAGGGCGCGATCGAGGCCGGGCTGGCCGACAAGATCGGCACCGCGGTCGACTGGGGCCAGCGCGTCGCCGAGATCGTCGGCGAGGACGAGTGGGACGATACCCCGGGCGCGTTCGCCAGCACCGATCTCGATGCCTGGCTGGCCGAGACCAAGCCGTCGCAATCCGGTGGCAAGATCGGGGTGATCACCATCGCCGGCGAGATCAGCGACGGCATGGCCGGGCCGGGCGAGGCCGGAGCCGAGCGCATCGCCGGGCTGCTCGACGACGCGCTCGACGAGGACCTCAAGGCGCTCGTCGTGCGGGTCGATTCGCCGGGCGGGACGGTCACCGGCTCGGAAGCGATCCGCCGGGCGATCCTGCGCCAGCGGGCGAAGGGCATCCCGGTGGTGGTTTCGATGGGCAACGTTGCGGCGAGCGGCGGTTACTGGGTTTCGACCACCGGCGAGCGGATCTTCGCCGAGCCCGAGACCGTGACCGGCTCGATCGGCATTTTCGGCGTCGTGCCGACCTTCGAGGCCGGACTGGCCGAATGGGGGGTGACCACCGACGGCGTGCGGACCACGCCGCTGTCGGGCCAGCCGGACCTGTTCGCCGGCTTGACCCCCGAAGCCGAGGCGATCCTCCAGGCGACCGTCGAATCCGGCTACGAGCGCTTCCTCTCGCTGGTCGCGCAGTCGCGCAAGATCACCCGCGATCGGGCCGACGAGCTCGGCCAGGGCCGCGTGTGGGACGGCGGTTCGGCACGGCAGCTCGGGTTGGTCGACCAGTTCGGCGGGCTCGACGATGCGCTCGCCTACGCGGCCAAGCAGGCCAAGCTCGGCGACAGTTGGCACGCCGAGTATCTCGGCGAAGACGGCGACCCCTACGCGCCGCTGTTCCGCCGGCTGATGCGCACCAGGGACGACGAAAGCGCGCGCTCCAGGGTCGGCGGCGACATGTTCGCGCTGTTCTCGCGCCGCGAGAGCGAGCGGGCCGCGCGCATGGTCGCCGACCTCCGCGGCCTGCTGTCGGTGCGCGGTGCGCAGGCCCGCTGCCTCGAGTGCCCGGCGCCTCAGGCGGCCATGCCGCAAGCGGCGGCCGATTCCTCGACGCTCGGCCTGATCGCCCGGCTGCTTTTCGATTGAGCGATCCGTGCGCTGGCTACTCGCCCGCGAGCCGACAAAGTCTTTGCTAATCGCCTGTTTACTATGTCAGCCTAGGATCCGCGGCAGCTGAGGAAGGTGTCCATGCTGCGTGACCGGGTGATGTGCGTGACGGGTGCGGCCGTGCTGTTGGCGGTGTTCGCCGGCGCGCCCGCGCTGGCGGACGTCAAGGCCGGGGTCGATGCCTGGAGCCGCGGTGATTACACCGCCGCCGTGCGCGAATGGGAAGGCCCGGCGGCCGCCGGCGATCCCGACGCGATGTTCAACCTCGCGCAGGCCTACCGCCTCGGCCGCGGCGTGGCCGGCGACCTCAAGCGCGCCGAGGCGCTCTATGCGAGCGCGGCCGCCAAGGGCCACCTGCAGGCGGCCGACACGTACGGCCTGATGCTGTTCCAGGACGGCCGCCGCGAGGCCGCGCTGCCCTATGTCCGCAACGCCGCGCGCCGCGGCGATGCGCGCTCGCAGTACCTGCTCGGCATCGCCCACTTCAACGGCGACATTGTCGAGAAGGACTGGATTCGCGCCTATGCGCTGATGACGCTCGCGAGCGGGGCGGGGCTGCCGCAGGCGGCGCCGGCGATCGCCGAGATGGACCGTCACATTCCGCTCGCGCAGCGCCAGCAGGCTGCCGGCCTTGCAATCCAGATGCGCAACGAAGCCGATGCCGCTCGCGCAAGCGAGCTCGGTGCGTTCGACCTCGCCGCGCAGGCGCCCGCTGCGTCGGCGCCCGCACCGCAACCCGCTCCCGTCCAGGTCGCCGCCGCCCCGTCGGTCCCACGGCCGATCCAGACGGTCGCGGTGTCGCCTTCGGTCGCCGCGGCGCGCGCCGCGGTCGCCGAAGCGACCCGCGCGAACGGCACCGAAGATCCGGCCGAGGCCGGCGCCAGCTACGCGCGCCCGCTTGCGCAAGCCGAAGTCGCTCCGGCGCCCGAGCCCGAGCCGGCACCGGTCGTCGTGGCCGCCAGCGAGCCCGAGTCCGCCCAGGTGGCGACAAGCGAGCCCGAGCCGGTCGAGGTCACCGCCAGCGAGCGGTCACGCGCCGCTCCCGCGCCCGCCGCCGACGGCCCGTGGCGCATCCAGCTCGGGGCGTTCTCGGTCGCCGGCAACGCCGAGCGGCTGTGGAGCGAGCTCAGCGGCCGCGCCGAGCTCATGGGCAAACGGCGCCTGCTGGTGCCCGCTGGACGGGTGACCAAGCTGCAGGCCGCCGGTTATGCCTCGCGCTCAGCCGCCGACGCGGCGTGCCGCTCGTTGCGCCAGGCCGGGCAGGACTGCCTTGTTACCGACCGCTGATCGGGCGTAAGACCGCTCCCCGAGGGGGAAGGTCATGGACGCCAGCGCAGCCACTGCCGAGCACGAGCCGGACCTGGCGCTCGCCGCCGGCGCGCGCGACGAGCCCGTGGGCCGCGACGAACGCATCGTCGCGCTCGACTTCATCCGCGGCATTGCCGTGCTCGGCATCCTGTTCCCGAACATCGTCGCCTTCGGCAATCCGATCCTCGCCTACTTCTGGCCCGACGGCCTGCCGGGCGGGGCGACCGATGTCGACCGCGGGTTCTGGCTGTTCCAGTTCGTGCTCATGGACGGCAAGTTCCGCGGGCTGTTCACGCTGCTGTTCGGCGCCGGGCTGATGCTGTTCATGGAACGCACCTGGGCGCGCGGTGGCACGCGCTGGCTGCAGGCGCGCCGGCTGCTGTGGCTCGCGCTGTTCGGCCTCGCCCACTTCTTCCTGCTGTGGACCGGCGACATCCTGTTCCTCTACGCCGTCGCCGGCCTCATTGCGCTGCCGATGTTGCGCTGGGACGCGGGACGGCAGCTGCGGATCGGAGTGGCGTGGTATCTGGTCGGCTCGCTGCTGTTCACCGCGATCCTCGGCGAGCAGGCCGCGCGCGAGAACATCCCCTCGGTCCAGGCGCAGAACCCCGAGGCCTACGACAAGCAGGCCAAGTCGCGCGAGAAGATGATCGCCGATGCCGCAGCCGAGAGCCGGGTCATGCGCGAGGGCGGCTACCGCGACATCGTCAACCGGCGCGTGCGCGAGGAAGGGCCGAACCTCGCCACGCAGATTCCGTTCTTCGCACTGATCGAGACCGTCCCGCTGATGCTGATCGGCATGGCGATGTACCGCCTGGGCCTGTTCGAGCGCCGGCTCGATCCGGCGAAGATGCGCCGCTGGGGCTGGATCGGTCTGATCGGCGGCCTGCTGCTGTCGATTCCGCTCGGCCTCTGGGTCGTCGCGCTCGACTTCCCGCTGATGCTGACCCAGTTCGCCTTCAACGGCCCGTCGCAATTGCTCCATCTGCCGATGGTGCTCGGCCTCGCCGCGCTGCTTTCGCTCTGGGCTCCGCACGCCTCGCAGACCTGGCTCGGCCGCCGCTTCGTCGCCACCGGCCGGATGGCTTTCAGCAACTACCTGCTCACCTCGCTGGTGCTGATGTTCGTGTTCCAGGGCTGGGCCGGCGGGCTCTACGGACAACTGCATCGCGGCGGGTTGCTGCTGGTCGTGTTGACGATGTGGGTGATGATGCTGGCCTGGTCGCCCGTGTGGCTCGCGCGCTTCCGGTACGGACCGCTTGAGTGGTTGTGGCGGTGCCTGACTTACGGTCGGTTGTTTCCCATCCGTCGGTGACGCATCAGACGCTTGCTATTGCAATCCATTCGCATTAGCTTGACTCCAGCGAATCAGGAGCCTGCCGTTCGATGTACGTCTGCATCTGCAATGCCATCCGCGAATGCGACCTGCGCCGGGCGGGCTGCTGCACCGACGGCGATGCGGAGGCCGTGTATGAAACGCTCGGCAAGCGGCCGCAGTGCCGCTGCTGCCTCGAGGACGCCGACATGATCCTCGCCGAAGAGCGCTGCGGGTTCCGCGCCGCCGCTTGACCGGCCACTGCGTATCATTCGCAAACCCTAGGATTTCCGCCATTTTTCGCGATTCCGGCCTTGCCGCCGGGGCCTGCGGGGGGCACAAGACCTCGCTTGCAGGAGACGCGATATGAAGGGCGACGCGCAGGTCCTCGATTACCTCAACAAGGCGCTCACCAACGAGCTGACCGCGATCAACCAGTACTGGCTGCACTATCGGGTGCTCAAGAACTGGGGAATCAACAAGCTCGCCGAATACGAGCGGCACGAATCGATCGACGAGATGAAGCACGCCGACACGCTGGCGGACCGCGTGCTGTTCCTCGAAGGGCTGCCCAACTTCCAGGCGCTGCACAAGCTCAAGGTCGGCGAGAACGTCGAGGAGGTCCTCAAGGCCGACCTCGCGCTCGAGATGGAAGCGATCCCGCTGCTGCGCGACGCGATCCAGCACTGCGAGAGCGTGCGCGACTACGTCAGCCGCGAAGTGTTCGAGCGCATCCTCGAAAGCGAGGAGGAACACGTCGACTTCATCGAGACCCAGCTCGAGATGATCGCGCGCATGGGCCTGCAGAACTACATCCAGCTCAACAGCGAGCCGGCCGAGGAGGACTGAGTCAGGCCCCGGCCTCGGCGCCGGACTTGCCACGCTCCCACGGCTGGCCTTCGGGCGCTCCCCGCTCCAGCTTGTCGGGCAGCGCCTCGCCGTCGGGCGTGAACGCGAGGCTCACCGAGTTGATGCAATAGCGCTCACCGGTCGGCGGTGGCCCGTCGGGAAAGACGTGGCCCTGGTGCGCGCCGCACCGCGCGCAGACGATCTCGGTCCGCACCATGCCGTAGCTCGTGTCGCGGATGTAGCGCAGGTGACCCTCGGCGAACGGCTGGGTGAAACTCGGCCAGCCCGTCCCGCTCTCGAACTTGGTGCCGCCGTTGAACAGCGGCAGTCCGCACAGCCGGCAGGTATAGAGGCCCAGGCGCTTCTCGGTCAGGAACACCCCGCAGAACGGCGCTTCGGTGCCGTGCTCGAGCAGGACGTGGCGTTCCTCGTCGTCGAGGTCGGCCGCGAGCCGCTGGAACTCGTCCTCGGTCGGCGGGGTCAGGTCGAACTGCAGCGTCGCGGTGTCGGTCATGGGGAAATCCTTTGCGCGGCGCTCACTCGGCGAACTCGGTGAGCGGCTTGCCCTTTTCTAGCACATAGGTCGCCAGTTCGCTGCCCGGTGCATTGCCGGGGTTCCTCGCCGAATGGAACACGCCTGCCGGAACGAACAGGACCTCGCCGGCCTTGAGCGTGACCGGCGGCTGGCCTTCGAGCTGGTACTCGAGCGTGCCTTCGAGGACGTAGATGATCTCTTCACCCGGGTGCCGATGCGCCGGGAACTGCGCGTTCGGGGCGAAATCGACGCGGGCCTGGTAGGCCTCCCATCCGGGTATGGAGAGATCGTGGCGCTGCAGGTCGGTGCGCGTGGTGCCCGCCGGACGCGGGGTCTGCGCCGAGACGGTCATGGCGCAGCCAAGGGTCAATACGGTTGCGGCGAAATACATGCTGCGCACAGGCAGGACTCCTCATTCGGTTACAGAGGCGCGGAGGCCGCCGGGCCAGGCCAGGCGACCTCGCACAGTCCATCGCATTCAGCGGATCGAACGGAACCCCGCGCGCATCTCCGCTACCAACGAGGCCGGCTGCTCGAAAGCGGCAAAATGCCCGCCCTTCGGCAACCGGTTGTAGTGAATCAGCTGCGGATAGCATCGCTCTGCCCAACTCCTCGGCGCCTGGTTGAGCTCATCGGGGAACGCGCTCACCGCGATCGGCACCTTGACCCCGATCGGCTCGAAGAAGCGCGCGTTGTTGTGGTAGATGCCGTAGCCGGGGGAGGTGCGTGGCAAGGCTTCCCAGTAGAGCCGCGCGCCGGAAATCGCGGTGTTGGTCAGCCAGGTGATCGTGATGTTGTCGAGCACGTCGTCGCGCGACAGCCCTTCCGGGACGCCGTCGAACGCCCGCGCGATCATCCGGTAGCTGGCGATATCGTGATCGAGGAACCACGCGGCGAGGCCGATCGGCGAATCCGCGATCCCGTAGAGCGTCTGCGGGCGCTGCCCCATCTGGTTCGCGTAAGCGAGCCCGTGGGTGAAGAACACCTCGAGCCGCTCGTAGGCCCAGCGCTCGTCGTCGCTGAGGCCGGCCGGCGGGCCTTCGGCGGCGCGGAGCGCGGCGAAGACTTCGGGCGGCGCGGTCGAGGCCATGTTGGTGTGGACCGCAAGCAGCTCGGGCGGCGCGACCGCGCCGAGGCTCTCGGTGATCAGTGCGCCCCAGTCGCCGCCCTGGGCAACGAACCGCGTGTAGCCAAGCCGCTGCATCAGCGTCAGCCAGGCGCCGACGATCCGCGGCGGATTCCAGCCGGCTTCGGTCGGACGGGCCGAGAATCCGTAGCCCGGGATCGAGGGGATCACGACGTCGAAAGCATCGCCCTCGCTGCCGCCGTGGGCGGTCGGATCGGTCAGCGGGCCGATGATCTTGAGCTGCTCGACCACCGAGCCCGGCCAGCCGTGCGTGACGAGGACCGGGAGGGCGTTCGCATGCTTCGACTTCACGTGGATGAAGTGGATGTCGAGCCCGTCGATCTCGGTGACGAAGTTGGGCAGCGCATTGAGCCGCGCTTCGCACCGGCGCCAGTCGTACTCGTTTGCCCAGTAGGCGGCGAGCTTCTGCATCGTCGCCAGCTGCACGCCCTGCGAATCGTCGGTCACGGTCTCGCGGTCGGGCCACCGGGTCGCGAGGATCCGGCGCTTGAGGTCGGCGAGATCCTCGTCCGAGGCGTGGAATTCGAACGGGCGGATGGCCGCTGCATCAGGGGCGGGAGCGGGGTCGAGCTCGGCGACGGGAGCCAAGGTCTGGGTATCGCCGGTCATGTCTGAGGTCATCGGAGTCTCCAGTCATCGGGGGCTGACTCTCTCACGGCCCGTGGCAGACCCGCCGTGGCAGAGTGATGCACGTTCGCTGGCGACCCGGCGCGCGGCTACCGTTCGGTTCCGCCCGGTTCTTGAACGAAACGCCGAAACCGGCACGCACGTGTCATTGTTTTCGCGCCCGCCGTGGAACATGCTCGACTCTCCGAAGAGGCGTCGTCGTCATGCGAACGGGCACCGTGGTCCTGACCAAGCCACCGCGACGGCTGGCGCCGTGGCAAGTCCGGCGCGCCATCCAGCTGCTGATCACCGCCACTTCGAGCACATGTCCGGTGACCCGGCTCGCCGAAGCCTGCGGGCTCTCGCGCAGCCATTTCGCGCACGCCTTCCGCGCCACGACCGGCCTGCCGCCGCACCAGTGGCTGCTGCGGCACCGCGTCCGCCAGGCATGCGAGATGATGGAGCAGACCGACCATCGCCTCGCCGAGATCGCGCATAGCTGCGGCTTCGCCGACCAGAGCCATTTCTCGCGCACCTTCCGCGCATGGATGAACCGAAGCCCGGCTGTCTGGCGCCGCGAGCAGCGATCGGGAGTGACGGCAGCAGAGTTCGACTTGCCATCGCCGGGCCTCGGCCTGCGCGAGGCCAGCTAGCAAGGAGAGGGACGATGAAGACGACCTACCACGGCAGCTGCCATTGCGGCGCGGTTACTTACGAAGCCGACATCGATCTCGACCAGGGTACCGGCAAGTGCAACTGCACGGTGTGCTGGAAGCAGCGGATGTGGACCGCCGGGGTCACCCCGGACGACTTCCGCCTGCTGACCGGCGAGGACGTTCTGGCCGACTACGGCAGGTCCGGCGACTGGGGCGAAGGCCACCATCGCTTCTGCAGCGTGTGCGGTGTCCACACCCACGGCCACGGGCGGATCCTGCAGATCGGCGGCGACTACGTCGCGATCCATCTCAACACGCTCGACGACCTGTCGGTCGAGGATCTCGTCTCGGCGCCGCTGCGCCACATGGACGGCCGGCACGACAACTGGTTCGAGCCGCCCGAGGAAACGCGGCATTTGTAGAGAGGCCGTAGGCAGCAGGCAGTGGGCCGTAGAACCTGCTCCCTACTGCTTACTGCCTGCTGCCGATATTTGCGCTTCCTCTCAGCACATTCTGCCCGCTAGGCTGCACTCCAAAGGCAGCCCGAAGCTGTCATCGGGGAGGGATCGTATGCGGGTGAGAAGCCTGGCCGGAAGAACGGCCGCGGGAGCGGCGCTCGGATTCCTGCTCGTCGCGCAGGCGGTCGCGCAGACTGCGGCGCCGTTCGTGCCGGTGACCGACGCGATGATCCAGAACCCCGATCCGAAGGACTGGCTGAGCTGGCGGCGGACGCTCGATTCGTGGGGCTACAGTCCGCTGACCGAGATCGACCGCAGCAACGTCAACCAGCTGCGCATGGTCTGGGTGCGCCCGCTCGAGGCCGGGCACCAGGAAGGCACGCCGCTGGTCCACGACGGGGTGATGTACTTCCCCGGGCCGAGCGACCGGATCACCGCGATGGATGCCGCCTCGGGCGACGTGCTGTGGATCCACACGCGCGAGCTGCCCAAGGACCTCGCCCAGAGCCTCACGTTCCCCGACACCAACCGCAACCTGGCGATCTACGGCAACCTGATCATCGCCCGCGGGTCCGACGACCATATCTACGCCGTGAACGCGCAGACCGGGCAGCTCGCCTGGGACACGCAGATCATGGACTACCACAAGGGCGCCAAGCAGAGCTCGGGCCCGATCATCGCCGAGGGGCTCGCGATCACCGGCCGCTCGTGCGAGCCTGAAGGCGGGCCCGACGCCTGCGTGATCACCGCGCACGACGCGCGCACCGGCCAGGAGGTCTGGCGCACGAGCACGATCGCGCGTGGCGACGATCCCAACGATGCGACCTGGGGCGGCTGGCCGCTCGACAAGCGCATGCAAGTCGGTGCGTGGATGAACGCGAGCTACGATCCCGAGCTCAAGCTGCTCTACATGGGCACGTCGGTGACCACGCCCGCGCCCAAGTTCATGCTCGCGGGCAACGACCACACGTACCTCTACCACAACTCGACGCTCGCGCTCGACGTGCGCACCGGACGGATCGTCTGGCACTACCAGCACCTGGTCGATCACTGGGACCTCGATCATCCGTTCCCGCGCATCTTGCTCGACGAGCAGGTCGCGCCCGATCCCGGCGAGGTCACCTGGATCAACCCGCGGATCGACCGCAGCAAGACCTACAAGGTGGTCAGCGGCGTCCCCGGCAAGACCGGCGTGGTCTACACGCTCGATCGCCGCACCGGCGAGTTCCTGTGGGCGCGGCCGACGGTGATGCAGAACGTGGTCCAGTCGATCGACGGCAGGACCGGCAAGGTCACGGTCAATCCCGAGACGGTGTTCACCGAGATCGGCCAGAAGCGCTTCGTCTGCCCGTCCTCGACCGGCGGAGCGAACTACCAGGCGCCGGCCTACAGCCCGCTGACCCGGACGATGTACTTCCCGGCGCAGAACCTGTGCATGGATGCCACCGCGACGGCACCCAACTGGGAACGCCCCGGTTATTCGATCGCCTCACGCATCGCGCTCTCGCCGGACGCGAACAACAACCTTGGCGTGATCACCGCGGTCAACGCGGTCACCGGCAAGACCGAATGGAAGTATTCGATCCGCGCCGGGATGCAGTCGCTGCTGACCACCGGCGGCGGGCTGCTGTTCGCCGGCGACGCCGCCGGCCGCTTCCGTGCGCTCGACCAGCAGACCGGCGCGGTGCTGTGGGAAATGAACCTCGGCTCGGCGGTGACCGGCTATCCGGTCACCTTCGAGGTCGACGGGCACCAGTACGTCGCGGTCTCGACCGGGTTCTGGCTCGGCGACAACTTCACCCCCGAACTGATTCACGGCACACAGGGCACGTTGTTCGTGTTCGCGCTGCCCGAGGCCGGGATCGGTCGGCAGGGCCCGCCGCGCGCGCCGGTCAACCCGGCCGGCCGGGCGATCGAGGTCGACCCGGCACCGGCGGCGCGGACCGTGGCCAGCGGCGTGTTCGCCGCGGCGCAGGCCGAAGCGGGCCGGCAGGCCTACGCCGACAATTGCGCCGCCTGCCATGGCGCCGACCTCGACGGCGCCGGCGAAGCACCTCCGCTGCGGGGCGCGGCCTTCCTCGCCAACTGGAAAGGCCGGACGCTGGCCGAGCTGTTCGCGAAGGTCAAAACCATGCCCCCGGGCGCCGCCGGCTCGCTGTCCGAGCAGGACTACCTCGCCACGCTCGCCTATATCCTCCAAGCCAACGGCTTCCGGCCCGGCCAGCAGCCGCTGACGGCCAATCCGGACGCCTTGCGCGACATCGGCCTCGGCGAATGAGCATGACCTTGAGGACCGCCGGCGTCGCCCTCGTTGCCGCCGCGCTCGCCGGCTGCGGCGAGGCCACGCCCGACGCACAGCCGTCGGAAGCGATGACGATGGAGAGCGAGGCGGAATCGGCCAAGGGCAGCGGCACCGTGACCGCGGTCGACGCCGCGGCGGGCACCGTGACGCTCGACCACGAGCCGATGCCGGAGATCGGCTGGCCGGCGATGACGATGAGCTTCACGGCCGATCCGGCGCTGCTCGCGGGCCTCGCCAGGGGCGACAAGGTCGCCTTCGACCTCACCGTCGAGCACGGTGCCGGGACGATCACCGCATTGTCGAAGCAATAGCGGACGCCGCGCCCACGGGGGATGGGCCTCAACCCTTGCGCGAGACCAGGTAGCTCTCGTCGTTGAACCACAGCTCGCCGTGCTTGCGCAGCACCGCGCGGGTCGCGTCGAGGTAGGCCGAGTTGCTCATCGCCTGCGCCAGCCGCTCGTCGTCGATCTGCGCGACATAGGTCGCCGCGTTCCACGCCGCGAGCAGCGTCGAGGTGCCGATCGTCGCCTCGCTGTCGATCTCGTCGGGCAGCGTGTGCATCTCGTAGCGGAACAGCGCGCGCGAGTTGGGCAGCGGCTCGAACGTGAACCCCTCCGCCTCGTCCCCAAGCGCCTCGCGCGTCGCGTCGAGCAGCATGCGTCGCGAGGTGGTGAACGGGTCCTCGCCCGGCCACACGCGCTGGACGATCTCGAGCCCCGGATCGTTGCCCGCCGAATGGATCCCCAGCATGCGCCCGCCCGGCCGCAGCGCGCGCGCCAGCGGGGCGAGCACGCGGCGCGCCTTGAAGCCGACGTCGGCCCGCAGGCGGAACGGCTGGCTCGCCAGCACGAGATCGAACTCGGCCGCGGCGGCGCCCTCGCGCGGGATCACCGGGTCGAGGATGAAGCGGCGGTCGTCGCGGTAGAGCACGATCACCGCGGGCGTCTCGGGCAGCAGCCGCCCGGTCGCCGGGCTCATCCGCGTGCGCCACTGCGCGTCGAGGAACGGCTGCAGCTCGAGGATCTGCCGTTCGAACTCGGCCGTGGTCGAGCCGGTCAGCGCGACTTCTAGCCAGGCCACTTTCGCCGCCGGATCGGCAGGCCGGAGCCACGGGGCGTCGGCATAAGGCATGTTGGTCAGCGCGAGCACGAGCTCGGGATGCTCGAGGAACCGGTCGGGCATCTTGTCGAGCGTCAGGCGGATGTCCTCGAGGCTGATCTCCTTGGCGGCGACGTAGAACGGCACCCGCTCGAACCGCCGGTGCAGGCTGCGCAGCACGCGGGCGAGCACGGTCCCGTCACCGACTCCGGCATCGAAGAACCGCAGCGCCGGCGGTTGTGGGTTCAGCGCCTCGAGTTCCTTGGCGACCCGCTGCGCGATGACCCACTTCTCCGAGCAGGTGTTGACGAACATCAGGTACTTCTGGCGGTTGTCGTAGAACCGGAAGTTCGATCCTTCGCCGGAGACGGCGTGGAGCGCCGGGCTTTCCTTGCTCATCGGGCGCCTCTCCCTGGCTGCCTCGCGTCCGGGAGAGGGTATGCGCCCTCTATCCGCCGCGAGGCAAGCCGCGAACGGCGGCGCCCGCGCGCCGGCGGCTCAGGCGACGAATTCGGCGACCGACTCGCGCTCGACGATCTCGAACGGGACCTGCTTGTGCTGGTTGGTCGGCGAGGGGTGGCGGATGCGCTCGATCACCAGCCGGCACGCCGCCTCGCCCATTTCCTCGAGCGGCTGGCGCACCGAGGTCAGGCGCGGGCGCACGGTTCTCGCGATGGCGTTGTCGTCGAAGCCGGCGAGCGAGATGTCCCCCGGGATATCGATGCCCGCGGCCTTGGCGGCATCCATCACGCCGACGGCCATCTCGTCGTTGCTGGCGAAGATCGCCGTCGGCCTGGCAGCGAACAACGTCGCCGCCTGATCGCGGCCCGACTGGCGCGAGAAGTCGCCCTGCACGATCAGCGCGGGGTCGATGCGCAGGCCCTTGCCCCCGAGGGCATTCGCGTAGCCGTTGTACCGGCGCATGCTGACGAGGTGCACGTTCGGCCCGCGCACGAAGCCGATCCGCCGATGGCCCTTGCGCAGCAGCAGGTCGGTGATCGCCCGGGCGGCGTCGTACTCGTCCATCGCCACGGTGCATCCGCGATCGGTGTCGAGCATCGGCGCGACCCGCACGCAGGGGATTCCGCGCTGCTCGATCAGGCCGAGGACCGAGCGATCGTCCGACAAAGGCGGCGTCAGGATGATCCCTGCGGGGATGTCGGATTCGAGGAGCGCGGCGACGGTCTTGCCGCTGGCGAACAGGTTCTCGCCCTGCACCGGGAAGCCGAGGGACCGGCCGGCCCGGCTGACCGCGTCCTGGATTCGGGACACGTATTCGGTGCCGTTGTTGTTGAAAAGCAGCAGAATTCGCGTGCGTGCGCTCATTGCTTTGTTCTCTCCCAATGCGCTTGAGAGATACGGTAACGAAAGAAACTAAAGATTTCGTCAAGCATGGGCCGCGCGCCGCACAGCGTCGGTACTGTCTCTATCGCCTTGAAAAAACGCGCATCGCCCGCCTGGCGTCACCCGGCGATCCAGGTCGTCCAGGATGCGGCGAAGGCCCCGTCAAAGCGCCCGCTTCAGGCCGTGCAGCCGCGTGATCTCGCCGTTTTCCGACACCGGGATCGCAAGCACCCGAATCCACCGCCGCTGCGCATCCTCGGGCACGATCTCGGCATCGAGGATGAATCCGAACGCGTGCCGCAGCGCGTAATCGCGCACGCGCTGCAAGGTCGAGCGCGAATGCGCGCTATAGCGCCCGACCGCCCAGTCGCGCTCGACCGGAATGCCGATCGGCAGGCCGAACAGGTCGTAGACCTTGTCGGACCAGGTCAGCCGGTTCTGGTCGGCGATGTCGCAGGTCCAGTAACCCCAGTCCGACCGCTGCTGCCGGGCCCGCGTCAGGTCCGGGCCGGCCCTGAACACGTATCCGTCGCGGAACGTCTCGACGGTCTCCTCGCGGAACAGCGCATCGGCCAGCGAATTGTGCGCGAACGCCTGCGCTTCGTATTCGACCGCGAGCTTCAGCAAGCAGTCGCGCGTCTGGATATCGGTGGCCAGTGCGGCCTGGCGCCGGCAGGTCTCGGCCAATTGTTCTGTCGAACGATCGCGCACGACGGCACTATAGGCCAGTTTCGCGCGCTTGGCACGCGTGAGGGCGCGAAAAGCCGTCGCTACTCTTTCGCGAACGGGTTTTTCGGGCTGCGCAGCGTCAGTCGCACCGGTACCGCGCCGAAGCCGAGCTCCTTGCGTAGGCCGTTGACCAGGTAGCGCTCGTAGCTCGCCGGCAGGTCGTCGAGCCGGGTGCCGAAGATCACGAAGCTCGGCGGGCGGGTCTTGATCTGGGTGACGTAGCGCAGCTTGATCCGCTTGCCGCCGGGCGCGGGCGGGGGATTGGCCTCGAGCGCGTGGTCGAACCAGCGGTTGAGCGCCGCGGTCGGCACGCGCCGGCTCCACTGCTCGCGCAGCTCGAACGCGGCGCCGAGCAGCTGGTCGAGGCCCTTGCCGGTGCGCGCCGAGACCGCGAGCAGCGGGACGCCCTTGAGCTGCGCCAGGCCTTCGTCGAGCGCCGCGCGGACGCCGTTGAACAGCGAGGAGGCGTCCTCGGCGACGTCCCACTTGTTGATCGCGATCATCAGCGCGCGGCCTTCCTCGAGCACGAGGTTGGCGATCTTGAGGTCCTGCACCTCGAGACCCCTGGTCGCGTCGAGCAGCAGCACGACGACCTCGGCATAGTCGACCGCGCGCCGCGCGTCGGCGACCGCGAGCTTCTCGAGCTTGTCGTCGACTTTGGCTTTCTTGCGCATGCCCGCGGTGTCGACCAGCTTGACCCGGCGTCGCCGACCGTCGGGCGCCGCCCATTCCCAGTCGACTGCGATCGAATCGCGAGTGATCCCGGCTTCGGGCCCGGTCAGCAGCCGGTCCTCGCCGAGCAGGCGGTTGATCAGCGTCGACTTGCCGGCATTGGGCCGGCCGACGATCGCCAGCGAGAGCGGGCGGTCGGGGTTCTCGTCGTCCGCGCCGTCGCTGTCAGTCTGCCCGTCCTCGGCCTCGGCCTGGCGCAGGGCCTGGGCCTCGGTGATGAACGGCGCGAGCGCGGTGTAGAGCTCGGCGATGCCTTCGCCGTGCTCGGCCGAGATCGGCACCGGCTCGCCGAGACCGAGCGAATAGCTCTCGAGGATGCCGGCTTCGCCGGCGTTGCCTTCGGACTTGTTGGCCGCAAGCACCACCGGCACATCCTGCTCGCGTAGCCAGCGGCCGATCTCCTCGTCGAGCGGGGTCAGTCCGGCGCGAGCATCGATCACGAACAGCGCCGCATCGGCCCCCTTGAGCGAGACCTCGGTCTGCGCGCGCATGCGCCCGGGCAGGCTGTCGGGTTCCTCGTCTTCCCAGCCGGCCGTGTCGACCGCCTGGAACTCGAGCCCGCGCAATCCGGCCTCCCCGAAGCGCCGGTCGCGCGTCACCCCCGGCTGGTCGTCGACGAGCGCGAGCTTCTTGCCGACGAGCCGGTTGAACAGCGTCGACTTGCCGACGTTGGGCCGGCCGATGATCACGACCTGGGGGAGGGTGGCTTTGGCCATGCCCCGCAGGTGGCGGTTGCACGCGCGCTTGGCAAGCTCGCGTTAGCCTCGCCC
>CBHWED010000052.1:0-16409 GCA_966112795.1 uncultured bacterium | reverse complement strand
CTCGAGATCGACCAGCGCGGCAAGGTCCGCCTGTCGATGCGCGTGGTCGACCAGGAGACCGGCGCCGAGCTCGAGGACACCCGTCCGCCGCGCGAACCGCGCGGTGACCGCGAGGGTGGCCGTGGTGGGCGCGACGGCGATCGTCGTGGTCCGCGTGGCGACCGTGGCGGTGACCGTGGCGACCGTGGTCCGCGCCGCGACGACCGCGGCCCGCGCCGCGACCGCGAGGACCGTCCGCGCCGCGACCGCGACGCCGACGACAACCGCGGCGGCGATCCGGACCACCTGCCGGCGTTCCTCAAGGACGATTGAGGTTCGGGCTGAAGCCTAACAAAAACAGGGCCGTGAGGAGCAATCCTCACGGCCCTTTTTGTTAGTGCCCATGCGGTGTTAGCTGGAGCGCGTTCGACGCCCGGCTACCACACGGATCGGCGGAGGCTGTTACGCGACCACGAAGTCCGCCGAAGTCAGCGTGAGCCCGGTCGAGAGCGTCGCGAACTGCACCGCTCCGACGCCACCGAGTCCGTCGGCATCGAACCACAGCGCGCCGGTCGCGGCATCGTAGATGATGCGGTCGTCGGACTGGGTTGCGGTGGACCCGGTGTTGAACGCTCCGGCCGACAGTGCTCCGAGCGCGAGCCCGGTGAACGCCGCGTCGTCGAGCTGGATCGTATCGTCGGCGACGGTGAAGTCGCTGACGTAGTCGACATTGCCGGTGCCGATCGCGCTTGAGAAGCAGAACGTGTCTGCCCCGGCCATGCCGGTCAGCGAATCCGCGCCGCCCTTGCCGTCGAGCACGTTGGCCCCGGCGTTGCCGTAGACCAAGTTGACGAGTTCGTTGCCGGTGAGGTTGATCGCCGTGCTGGCGAGGTTGTCGCTGGTCGTGAGCATCTCGACCCGCACGTCCGCGCCGAGCTTGTAGCTGACGCTGGCGAACACGCGGTCGTTGGTGCCCCACCCGGCGTACTCGATCACCGCGTCGGCGGCGTTGTCGACGTAATACCAGTCGTTGCCTTCGAGACCGACCAGGGTGTCGGCCCCGGCCTTGCCGTCGAGCACGTTGGTCCCGGCGTTGCCGTAGATCAGGTTGCCGAGCGCGTTGCCGGTGAGGTTGATGGCACTGCTCGCGAGGTTGTCGCTGGTCGTCAGCATCTCGACCTCGACGTCCGCGCCGAGCGTGTAGCTGACCCCGGCGAAGATCCGGTCGTTGGCGCCCCAGCCGGCGTGCTCGATCACCGCGTCCGCCGCATTGTCGATGTAGTACCAGTCGTTGCCGCCGAAGCCGACCAGCATGTCGGCACCGGCCTTGCCGTCGAGCACATTGGCGCCGGCGTTGCCGTAGATCAGGTTGGCAAGCTCGTTGCCGGTGAGGTTGATCGCGGTGGCTGCGTCGTTGTCGGTGGTGGTCAAGGTTTCGACCTGGACGCCCGCACCGAGCGTGTAGCTGGCGGAGGCGAAGATCCGGTCATTGGTCCCTTCGCCGGCCTTTTCCTCAACCACGTCGCGGGCGTTGTCGACGAAATACCAGTCGTCGCCGCCCCGGCCAGCGAGCGTGTCCGCGCCGCCGCGGCCGTCGAGCACGTTGGCGCCGGATGCGCCGAAGATATATTGGTCGAACTCGTTGCCGGTCAGGTTGATCGCTCCTGCGGGCCCGGCCAAGAGTTCCTCGACATACACGCCCGCGCCAAGCGTATAACTGACCTCAGCAATAACGTAGTCGAAGTTCAAGAAGCTGTCGGCATCCTCATCCTCCACGATAACGTCGCCGGCGTTATCGACCGCATATCCATCGCTGCCCGCGCCGCCGATCATCACATCGGCGCCTTCATCGCCGAAGAAATCGTCGTTGCCTGCGCCCCCCACGAGCACATCGGTCCCAGTGTGGCCGAACAACCGGTCGCCACCGTCGCCACCATAGAGCACGTCATTGCCGAGGCCGCCGTCGACGTTATCGTAGCCCGCCCCACCGTAGATGACGTCGTCGCCCTCCTCCCCCGAGAGCCAATCGCCATAGGTATAGAAGCCCCACGTGTCCCAGCCTTCTGCGATAGGTGCACCTCCGACGATGATGTCGTTGCCGCCCCCGCCGTCAATGTCGTCGGCGCCCGGAGTGCCGACAAGCACGTCGTTGCCCCCCGCGCCGTACATGTAGAAATCTGTGAGAGAGCCGCCGCTGCGGAAATCCTCATCGGGAAGGAACTGAGGAGCGACCACGTAATCGGGATACGAGCTGAGAAAGAGGGCTTCGACGTATTCGAAGCCGGTGAACTGACCGCCGTAAATGGTTACCGGCTCGTTGCCGCTGAGCCCGCTCAGATCGAGAGTCACTCCCGAATTGCTCATGTACAGTTCGAGCCTGAGCCTATCCCAGCCCGCTCCGCCATCGGCGGAATGGCCCGCGCGTGCAGTGATGATGTCGTTGCCGCCGAGTCCGATGATCGTGTCGGCGTCCCAGCCGGAATCCGCGAGTTCGTCGTCACCCTCTGTTCCGATAATGTCCGCCATAACGTCCCCCTGATGCCGATCCCCATCGGCAGCCAGGGAGGTAGACGATCGGCGCTTACCGCGGGTTAATCCGACGGGTTAACTCGACAAGGGTGCGGGACTCTCCAAACGAATCTGCGCTTGATGGTGATGCGAACAAATATGGAACAAACTTCTTTCCTACAACCCGCGTTCCGGCATATCTGAGTCGCCTCCAGACCCAGGGGGAGGCGATTCGGTGACGCGGAAATTCAGCGAGGCGCGGCGTGAGGCGTTCCTCGCGGCGCTCAGGGAAACCGGCAACCAGACCATCGCCGCCGAGCGGGCGAAAGTGTCGCGCTCGTGGGTTCAGTTGCACCGGTCGCAGGACCCGGCGTTCAAACGAGCAATCGACAAGGCCGTGGCCGAGGCGAAGGCAGCGCTGCAGCATGCCGAGGAGGAGCAGGGCACCGGCTGCAAGCCGGCGTCCGGCTGGGGCTTCCTCGACGGCGAGGAGCTGGTGGTCCGCGGCACCGGTGGTTCCGGCGGCGGCAAGCGGGTGCAGATCGCGCGGGCGCGGGTGCGCGGGTGGTCGCCGCGGGTCGAGGAGCGCTTCCTCGCGGCGCTGACCGCGACATGCAACGTCAAGGCCGCCTGCGCCGAGGTCGGGCTGACGCCGGCCTCGGCCTACAACCATCGCCGGCGCTGGCCCGCGTTCGCCCGACGGTGGGACGTGGCGGTGGAGATCGGTTGCGACCAGATCGAGATGGGACTGATCGAAGCCGCCGGGAACTTCCTCTTGGGCGAAGACCCGCCCGACGCCGCGCCGCTCCGCGGGATGACGGTCGACCACGCGATCCACCTGCTGCACATGCACAAGCACCAGGTGCACCGGATCGGCAAGCGCCCCGGGCTGCGCGCGCGCGAGCGCGACTTCGAGACGGTCCGGGCAAGCATCGTGCGCAAGATCGAGGTGATCGAGCGGCACGACCAGGAGAGGCTGGTGCGCGACCGCGCGGAATGGGCCCGCCGGCGCCTTCGCGAGAACCCGCGAAAGGTCAGTCGGCCGGCTTGAGCGTCACCCACACGTCGACCGGGGCGGCGAACTGGCCCGGCGCCGGCTTGCCGACGTCGATGCGCTCGGCGGTGACGAGCTCGCCGGTCGCGAGGTTGAAGCTCGCCCAGGGCTTGGGCATGCGGCCGAAGGTCATTTTCTGGATCGGCCGCCCGGTGGCGGTGTTCATGATGGTCGCGATGATAGCCATGGCGCGCCGCTTGGCCGGCGCGGCCGGTCCCGTCCAGATGCGGCGACGGCTTATCCATCGGTTGGGATTGCGGCCATGCGCTGCTAGGGGCGCGCCGCAATGATCACGATCAACTCCATTACCGTGCGCCTCGGCGGCCAGACGATCCTCGACGGCGCTTCGGCGGCGATCCCGCCCGGCGGCAAGGTCGGGCTGATCGGGCGCAACGGCGCCGGCAAGTCAACGCTGATGAAAGTCCTCGTCGGCCAGCTCGAGCCCGACGACGGGTCGATCGACATGCCGCGGCGCACGCGGCTCGGCTACATCGCGCAGGAAGCGCCCAACGGCGCGATCTCGCCGTTCGACGCGGTGCTCGCGGCCGACGTCGAGCGGACCGCCCTGCTCGACGAGGCCGAGCATTGCACCGATCCCGACCGGCTCGGCGACATCCACGACCGGCTGCTGGCGATCGACGCCTATGCCGCGCCGTCGCGCGCGGCGATCATCCTCACCGGGCTCGGCTTCGACGAGGACATGCAGGCGCGGCCGCTCGACAGCTTCTCGGGCGGATGGAAGATGCGCGTGGCGCTCGCGGCGCTGCTGTTCTCGGCGCCCGACGTGCTGCTGCTCGACGAGCCCTCGAACCACCTCGACCTCGAATCGACGCTGTGGCTCGAGAACTTCCTCAAGGCCTATCCGGGCACGCTGATCGTGATCAGCCACGAGCGCGACCTGCTCAACAACGTGGTCGACACGATCCTCCACCTGCAGGGCGGCAAGCTGGCGTTGTACGCGGGCGGTTACGATGCGTTCGAGACGCAGCGCGCCGAGCGCGCGGCGCAGCTCGCCGCGGCGCGGGCGGCGCAGGACGCGCAGCGGGCGCGGCTGCAGGACTACGTCGCGCGCAACAGCGCGCGCGCCTCGACCGCCAAGCAGGCGCAGTCGCGCGCCAAGATGCTCGCCAAGATGCAGCCGATCGCGGCGCTGATGGAAGATCCGAGCCTGAGCTTCGATTTCCCGAGCCCCGAGGAGATGCGCCCGCCGCTGATCACGCTCGACCTCGCGGCGGTCGGCTATGGCGACAAGCCGATCCTGCAGCGGCTCAACTTGCGGCTCGACCCCGACGACCGGATCGCGCTACTCGGCCGCAACGGCAACGGCAAGACCACGCTTGCGCGGCTGCTCGCGGCACAGCTCGCGCCGATGGACGGCAAGATGAATGCTTCGGCCAAGATGAAGGTCGGGTACTTCACCCAGTACCAGGTCGAGGAATTGGCCTCGGACGCGACCCCGCTCGAGCACATGACCCGGGCGATGGACGGGAAGAGCCCGGCGGCGGTGCGGGCGCAGCTCGGGCGGTTCGGGTTCTCGGGGCCCAAGGCGACGACGCAAGTCGCCAAGCTGTCGGGCGGCGAGCGGGCGCGGCTGGCGCTGGCGCTGATCACGCGCGACGCGCCGCACCTGCTGATCCTCGACGAGCCGACCAACCACTTGGACGTCGACGCGCGCCAGGCGCTGGTGCAGGCGCTCAACGCCTATAGCGGGGCGGTGATCCTGATCAGCCACGACCGGCACATGGTCGAGCTGACCGCCGACCGGCTGGTGCTGGTCGACGAGGGCACCGCGCGCGAGTACCCCGGGAGCATCGAGGACTACATCGACTTCGTGCTCGGGCGGAACCAGCCGAAGGAGGGCCGCGGGCCGAAGGCGAAGAAGGATCGCCGCGCCGATGCCCAGGCGCGCGAGGAGGCGCGCCTGGCGCGCAACGCGATCGGCGAGACCGAGAAGCTGATCGCGCGCCTGCAGGGGCAGCTTGCCGCGATCGACCAGGCGCTGATCGATCCGGCCTCGGCCGCGGGTGGCCTCGCCGGCCTGACGCCGGGAGAGCTGGCGCGGCGCCGGTCGGATGTGGCGCAGGAGCTCGGAGCAGCCGAAGCGCGCTGGCTCGAGGCGAGCGAGAGCCTCGAGCGGCAGGTGGCGTAGAAGCGGGTGCGCACGCGGCTCAGCGTGTGCGCGCGCAAGCAGCGCTACCGCTCGGAAGCCGAGGCGCTCGAGGCGTGCCGCGCGGCGGCGGTGGAGCTGCGGGTCTATCGCTGCGACCGCTGCCGGCGGTTCCACCTGACCAGCCGCACCAAGGGCAAGCGGATCCCGCGACCGGCGCCGCACTTGTAACAGGACCCGGTTTGGGGATAGCTTGCCTGCAAACAGCTCGCCCGCCGCGAGGACCGGCATGGTCCGGGGAATCCCGCGGAAGAAGGCCACTTGAATTGCCTGCACGAGCGGGCGGTTTGTGGGGAGGAGCACATGCGGGGCAACGGTTCCCGCGGCACGGGCCTGTGCCGCGAACTCAGCGAGATTGCGCTTGCGATCGGCCTGATGGCCGGCGGTTCGAGCGCGGCCATGGCGCAGGACCAGCCGGCGGAGACGCCGGAACCGGCGGCGCGGCAGAGTGACGGCGAGATCATCGTCACGGGCTCGCGCGTCGGCCGCAGCACCTTCGAGACGCCCAACCCGGTGACCGTGCTCGATTCGGGGGACATCCAGAACCTCGGCCTCAACAACGTCGCCGAGGTGGTCAAGCAGCTGCCGCAGAACTCGAATTTCTTCTCGGCCAACAACGTCGGCCTCGGCAACTTCAATGTCGGCGCCCAGCTGGTCAACTTGCGCGGCCTCAATCCGTTCTTCGGCACGCGCACGCTGACGCTGATCAACACCCGGCGCGTGGTCGCGACCACCGCGGGCGGCGGCGTCGACATCACGCTGGTGCCCTCGATGCTCGTCGGCCGAGTCGAGACCGTCACCGGCGGCGCCTCCGCCGTCTACGGCTCCGACGCCATCGCCGGGGTCGTCAACGTGATCCTCGACGAGACCCTGGAGGGCTTCAAAGCCCAGGCCGACAACAGCATAACCACGCACGGCGACGGGCATGACTGGCACGCCGCCGCGGCTTACGGCACCGGCTTCGCCGATGGGCGCGGACATTTCATCGTCGGCGCCGAATACCAGGACAGCGCCGCGATCGGCAATTGCTCGGAGGTGCGCGACTGGTGCGCACAGCAATATTCGACGTTCAACAACACCGAATACGCGACCCCGGGCGCCCCGGGATACGGCCAGCCGCACTACGTGATCGGGCCCAACGCCACCATATCCTATTCGAGCTCGACCGGGGCGCTCTCGCCTTGTCAGTTCTTCGTGCCCGGCGCCGGTTTTTGCGGTTATGTCCCGGCGGTCGGCCCGACGTTTCAGTTCAATCCCGAGGGCACTGCCGCCATTCCGTTCGACCCGGGCTTGTACTCGGCCGGCGCGTTCCCGATCTTCGGCCTGCCCCGGCAAGGCGGTGACCAGTACGCCACCGGCAACTACGACGGGACCACCCTGCGGCCCAGTGTCGAGAGGCTGAGCACGCTCGCGCGTGTCGAATTCGAGATCAGTCCGGCGATCACGGTTTCGCTCGAGGGATCCTATGCCCGCAGCGAGGCGGTCAATCCCAACGCCACGGGCGCGGTCGGGCCGTTCCCGTTCCTTTTAGGCGGTACACCCTTCCTGCTCGGCTACCAGATCGCGCCGGACAACGCGTTCCTGCCGCCCAGCGTAGCGGCAATGATTCCGAACGGCGCATCGTTCGGCCGCACCATGAACAACCTCCAGCACGCGCGGAACGAAACGAACAACGAAACCTGGCGCCTGGTGGGCGCGGCCGAAGGGGACATCGGCGGCGGCTGGGCATGGGATGCCTATTACTCGCGCGGCGAGAACCACAACGACCAGCACCTGCTCCATAACATGGTCCAGCCGCTGCTGCGCTTCGCGCTCGATGCGGTCCAGACGCCGAACGGTATCGTGTGCGGCGTGACCATCCCCGGCCGGATCAATCCGGACACCGGCTTTCCCTACACGCCCGAGAACGTGGCTTTCGCGAATTCGGCCGGCACCTGCGTGCCGCTCAACCTGTTCGGGTCGGCCAATGCGGATCAGGCGGCGATCGATTATGCGTATCGCAATCTCGTCGAGTTCGTGAACCAGAAGCAGGACGTGGCGGCCTTCAATGTTCGCGGCGACTTGTTCGACGGGTGGGGGGCCGGTCCGGTCAAGCTCGCGACCGGCGCCGAATGGCGCAGGGAGAGCGGCAAGCTGACGCACGATCTGGCCAATCAGCCATGGTACAGCGGCTACTACCTGACGTACGGCGGCGACTACGCCGGCAAGACCGAGGTGCTCGAAGCCTACGCGGAGCTCAACGTGCCCGTGTTCCGTGACTTTGCGATAGGCCGCTATCTGGAAGTCGACGGGGCGATCCGCGGCACGCGGAACAAGAACACCGGAACGCTCGGCAACGCCGCGGGCGAGTCGCGGACGCGCGACTTCGTCACCTGGAAAGTGAGCGGCATCTGGGACGCGACCGATTGGCTGCGCGTGCGCGCGACCCGTTCACGCGACGTGCGCGCCGCCCAGTTCCGCGAGCTGTTCGAAACCCGAGACCCGTTCGTCGGTCCGCCGTTCGGTGTCGTCAACAACCCCTTTGTGCCGAACGGCGGCGGCGCGAACGATTCGATCATCGCCACCATCGGCGGCGACGTGAACCTGGAACCCGAGAAAGCCGATACCCTGACCGTCGGCCTGATCCTGACGCCGCAAGGCGGTGCCCTTTCGGGCTTCCGCTTCTCGGCCGACTGGTACCAGATCGAGATCGAGGACGCGATTGCGTCGGGCGGGATCGGCGCGCAGAACATCGTCACCGGCTGCTTCCAGGGCAATCAGGTGTTTTGCGATCGGGTGAGGTTCACCGAGCCGGGAGATCCCGGCTACGACCCGCTGAACCCGCGCGCCGATGTCGAGTTCGTCAACAATAACGCGGCCAACCTGCAGGGCTTCATCACGCGCGGGGTCGACTTCGAAGTCGCTTACAATTGGCCGCTCACTGAAGATTCCGCGCTCAACCTGCGGGTGCTGGCATCCTACCTCTACGATCAGGTGTTCGACACGGGCCAGACCGATCCGGACACCGGGGAGCCGGTACCCCCGAGGAACTATGCCGGCACGAGCGGGCCTACCGCCGCGTTCGGCAGCTTCAACACCGCGCCGAAGTGGCAGGGCAACGCCTTCGTCACGTACACCGACGGCCCGTTCACCGGCACGGTGCAGGCGCGGTACGTCGGTCCGGGCCGGTTCATGGTGCTCACCGCAGCCGGCGGACCGCCGATAGCTCCCGGCGATCCCGGTTACGACACCACCGACGACAACAGCATCAGCGACAATTCGGTCAACGACGCGGTCTACTTCAACCTCTCGCTGTCGTACGACGTGACCGAGCAGGTCCAGCTGTTCGGCTCGGTCAACAACTTGTTCGACCGGGATCCGGTGATCGCTCCGGGCGGCAACGGCTTCCCGACGAACCCGGTCTACTTCGACACGTTCGGCCGGACGCTGCGGGTGGGGGCGCGGGTCAACTTCTGATGCGACTGTTCCGCACGCTGCTCGCGCTCGATGGGCTCGGATGGCTCGTGCTCGTCTACTTCTTCGCCGACGGGCTGCGCTATCCGAGCTCGGGCGGGAACTATTTCGGCACCTGGCTGCCGATCCTGCTCGTGCCGCTCGGGCTGATGGCGGGGGCGTGGGCGCTGCAGAGCAACGGAAAGGTCGGGCTCGCGAACGTCCTGCTCGGCCTGCTCGCGGCGCCCTTCGTGCTGTACCTGCTGTTCATCGGCATGTTCGTGGTGCTGCAACCGGACATGCGGTGAGCGCCAGCGGGCTGGCGTGCCAGACAGCTCGCCGGGGGCCGCGTCGTCGCAATCGGCCGATTGCCGCTTAACATTCTTTATGCGTAGAGCGGCCGCGACGGCGATGGACCGACGACTCGAAGTTGACTGACGTGGCGGCAGGCCTCGGCAATGCGCCCGACGCGCTGGCGCAGATTCTCGACCGGGCGCCGCCGGTCGGGCAGGAATCGTTGCGCGGCGGAACCCGGCTGACCGCGCCCTGGGGGCACGGCGAGCTGCACGACTACCTGCCGGGGATGCAGGGGCACGTCGTCATCACCTATTACGGCGAGCCGCAGGACATCGTCTGGCGGCGCGGCGGCGAGCGGCTCGCGGGCGCGACGCGCTCAGGCACGATCACGATCATTCCCGAAGGCCACGAAGGGCGCTGGGACATCGCCGGACCGATCGGCGTCAGTCATGTGTTCCTGCCGCACGAGCGGCTGCTGGCCTGCGCCGAGGAGCTCGGCGGCGGCGCGTCGCCCGAGCTGCTCGCACGGGTCGGGTTCGATGATCCGGTGGCCGCGCGGGTGATGGAGATGCTCGGGCGCGATGCCCCGGCGGCCGGCGACCCGGCGGCGCGGCTGTTCGTCGAGCAGGCGACCGACCTGCTGGTCACCCAGCTCATGCGCGGGCACTCGTCGTTCGGGGCGCTCGAACCGCCGGCGCGGCGTGGGCTCGCCGAATGGCAGGTGCGCAAGGTCACCGCGTATATGCGCGAGCATATCGACGAGCCGGTCGGGCTCGACGTGCTCGCCGACCTCGTCGGGCTCAGCCGGTTCCATTTCTGCACGGCGTTCCGCCAGGCGACCGGCGCCACACCGCATGCCTGGCTGGTGAACATGCGCATCGAGCGCGCGCGGCAGCTGCTCGTCGATCCCGAGCTGCCGGTGACCGAGGTGGCGCTGGCGGTGGGCTACGAGACGCCGTCGTCGTTCGCCGCCGCGTTCCGCAAGGTTACTGGAGTGACGCCGAGCGGGTGGCGGCGGCGGCTCTAGCGAAGCTTCGTTTCGGGGCAACGAGCGCGTGGCCCGGGACGAGGCCGCTCAGCACTTTCCGAGGACCGGATAAGGCTTTCCGAAACACCGGACGAGCATGTCGGTCGCCTCGATGTTCACGGGCCACTTCATGTCCTGGTCGAACTCCTCCTTGTACCGGCGCTGCATCTCGGGCCAGTTCGGCGGCTCCGGCACGGCGAGGAGCCGCTCGCGTGCGGCGATCAGCGCGTCGTGGTCGGAGCGGAGGAAAGCCACGATCGCATCGACGTAGGCTTCGCCGGCGGCGCCGTTGAACGCCACGCGTCCCGCCTCGATCAGCGGAATCGCGCGCGCGTAGTCGCCGCCGCCGGCGCGGAACTGGCCTTCGTGGAAAGACATGAAGCTTCGGGCGTGGGAATCGAGACTGGCGGCGTGGCGCTCGCGCCATTGCGCCATCAGGTCGGCCACCGCGGTTTCGCAGCCTTCCTGTTTCGCGATCGGGCGCCAGCCCCACTCGCGCCGCGGCCCGCCGTCGACCGGCTGGATGCCCTGGTCGAACTCCTGGAAGGACATGGCCAGGTAGCTCTCCGGGTCCTTGACGCATTCCGAAAACGGTTTCTGGGGCGCGAAGCCGCACAGAAGCAGCAGCATCGACAGGATCAGCAAGGGCCGCACCGGTTCTTCCCCCTCGTTTGTTTGCGGCAGCTTACCGGCATCGCCGCAATTTTGCGACAGCCGCCGCAAACCGGCGACGGCTGGTGTCCCCGCCTCCCGCTACTTCCTGCTCATCGGACGCAATCGGGCGGCCATCTGAGAAGGAGTAACACCATGAGCAAGACCATCCTCATCACCGGCGCCGGCTCGGGCTTCGGCAAGGCCGCCGCGATCGGCATGGCCAGGAACGGCCACCAGATCATCGCCACCTGCGAGGTTTCGCCGATGGTCACCGCGCTGCGCAACGAGGTCGAAGCGCTCGGCCTCGCCGACAAGATCCGCGTCGAGCGGCTCGACCTCTACGATCCCTACGACATCAAGCAGGCGCAGGGCTGGGACTTCGACGTGCTGTGGAACAACGCCGGCCGCGGCGAGCCTGGGCCGGTGTGGGAGATCCCGGTCGACCTCGTCCGGCGCAACTTCGAGAACAACGTGTTCCTGCCGCTCGAGCTGACCCAGGGCGTGGTCCAGCGGTGGATCCGCGAGGGCAAGAGCGAGGGCAAGAAGGTCGTCTTCACCTCGTCGATGGGCGGGCTGTTCACCCCGGCGAACTGGGGCACGTACGTCTCGACCAAGCATGCGATCGAGGCCTTCGCCGAGGCGATGCAGCAGGAGCTCGCGGCGTACGGGATCAAGATCCAGACGATCAACCCGGGCGCCTACTACACCGGCTACAACGAGACGATGGCGGACAATCCGTTCCGCTGGCTCGACGACAGCAAGAACTTCACCAAGCGCGCCGACTTGCGCAAGGGCTTCGACGACTTCTTCGCCACGCCCGAAGGCAAGATGGACCCGCAGGAGCAGATCGACGCGATGATCGCGATCGTTCCCGCCGACGAGGGCAAGTTCCGCAACGTCTGCCCCCAAGCGATCGAGGACATGCTCAAGGCGCACCAGCTCGCGGCCTGGGAAAACCGGATCTGATCCGGCTTCCCCGCCGGCCGCGGCGACCTCGTCCCCCCGCTGCGCCGCGGCCGGCACCCTCGTGAAACGAAAGGATTTTCCGATGAGTATCACCGAAACACAGGCGCAGACCGCGATCGCCGCCGCGACGACGGCGGCCGAGGCGATCGGCGTGCCGATGAACGTGGCCGTCTACGACGACGGCGCCAATCTCAAGGCCTTCGCCCGCATGGACGGCGCCTTCCTCGGCTCGGCCGACATCGCCATGAACAAGGCGCGCACCGCCGCGCTGTTCGGGTTCAACACCGAAGCGCTCTATGAGTTCGTCAAGCCGGGCGGGACCTCGCCGGGGTTCGACCGGAGCAACGGCGGGCTGGTCGTGTTCGCCGGCGGCATCCCGGTGCGCGATGCCGAAGGCCGCATGATCGGCGCGGTCGGCGTCTCGGGCGGCGCGGTGGCGCAGGATTTCGAAGTGGCCCAGGCTGCCGTCGCGGCGGTCGCGGGCCGGGCATGACAGGAGCTGTGACGATGACCGACCTGACCGAAAACAACCGCGCGCTGGTGGCCCAGGGCATGCAGGCCTGGGCCGACGGCACCGGCAGCCCCTACGATTTGCTCGCCGAAGGTGCGGCCTGGACGATTACCGGCAATTCGCTCGCAGCGAAGACCTACCCGAGCAAGGAGGCCTTCATCGGCGAGGTGATCCGGCCGTTCAACGCGCGCATGCGCGAGCGGCTGATCCCGACCGTGCACCGCTACTATGCCGAGGGCGACACGGTGATCGTGCACTTCGACGCCGCGGGCGTGGCGCGCGATGGCGTGCCGTACCGCAACACTTACGCCTGGATCCTGCGCCTCGAGGACGGGCGGATCGTCGAGGCGCACGCGTGGTTCGACAGCATTGCGTTCGACGAGCTGTGGACGCGGGTGGCGCCGGTCGCCGCGAACTAGGCGAGACGCGTGGACCGCCGGCGGCCCGGGCCTCCGGCGGTCAATCGCGCGGCAACGCGTAGGCGATCAGGCTGTCGTCGAGCCGCGTGCCGAGCGAGCGGTGGCCGCCGGCCATCACCACCACGAACTGCCGCCCGCTCGCCGCCGAGCGGTAGGACATCGGGGTGGCCTGGGCGCCGGCCGGGAGCCGGGCGCGCCACAGCTCGCGGCCCGAGGTCACGTCGTAGGCGCGCAAGTAGTAGTCGAGCGCCGAGCCGAGGAAGGCGACGCCGCCGTGCGTGGTCAGCGGGCCGCCGAGCGAGGGCACCCCCATCTTGATCGGCAGCGGCAGCGGACTCTCGTCGCGGATCGTCCCGTTGATCCGCCGCCAGGCAACCTTGCCGGTGGTCAGGTCCATGCCGGCGACGTAACCCCACGGGGGCGCCTGGCAGGGCAGGCCGAGCTCGGACAGGAACGGGTTGAGCAGCACCGCGAACGGGGCGCCGCGATTGGGGTTGAGGCCGCGCTCCGAGCCGCTGAGGTCGGAGCCGCCGGCGGGGCCCTTGGTGCGGCGGACGACCTCGTCCTGCGGCACGAGTTTGTCGACGAAGGCCATGTAGTTCGGGTGCGCGAAGGCGACCTGGCGCACCGGGTCGATCGCCATGCCGCCCCAGTCCATCACCCCGAAGTTGCCGGGGAAGACGATCGTCCCCTGTTCCGAGGGCGGGGTGAATGCGCCGTCGTAGCGCAGGCGGCGGAAGCCGATGCGGCAGGCGAGCTGGTCGAACGGGCTTACGCCCCACATGTCGGCCTCGCGGATCGGCTCCGCCGGCATGAAGCTCGCGGCCGAGACCGGCTGGGTGGGAGAGAGCCGGTCGCCGGGGGCGGGGCCTTGCGGCACCGGCCGCTCGGTCACCGGCAGCAGCGGCGCGCCGGTGCGGCGGTCGAGCACGAAGATGTTGCCGGTCTTGGTCGACTGGACCAGCGCGGGCACGCGGCCGCGGCCGGCGATGTCGAGATCGAGCAGCGCCGGCTGCGCGGGGACGTCCATGTCCCACAAGTCGTGGTGGACGGTCTGGAAGTGCCAGCGCTCGGCGCCGGTCTCGGCATCGAGCGCGAGCACGGTGGCGGTGTAGCGCTCGGTCTCGGGCGAGCGCGCGCCGCCCCACTGGTCGACCGCGCCGTTGCCCATCGGCAGGTAGACCAGCCCAAGCGCCTCGTCGGCCGAGGCGGTGCCCCAGCTGTTCGGGGTCGAGGGGACGTAACGTTCGCCGGGGGCGAGCGGGGCGGTGCTGGTGGGATTGCCGGGATCGAAGTCCCATACGAGCGCGCCGCTCACCGCGTCGAACGCGCGGATCACGCCCGAGGGCATCTGCGTCGCGGCGTTGTCGTAGACCGCGCCGCCGAGCACGACCTTGCCGCGCGCGATCAGCGGGGCGGAGGTGAACTGGTACCAGCCGTCCTCACCGACCATGCCCCCGCGCAAGTCGAGTTGGCCCGCTTGGCCGAATCCGGCGCAGCGTTGCCCGGTTCGCGCGTCGAGCGCGATCAGGCGCGCGTCGTTGGTCGCGAGGAAGATCCGCTCGGGGCATTCCGCCGCGGCGACGCGTGCGTAGCTGACACCGCGGCAGGACAAATGCTGCAGGCCCTTGGGGACGCGGATCTGCGGATCGTACTTCCAGCGCACGGCGCCCGTCTCGGGATCGAGCGCGTAGACGAGATTGTGCGGCGTGCACAGGTAGAGCAGGTCGCCGACCTTGATCGGGGTGACCTCGTAGGTGAATTCGGGTGGATCGCCGGCGCGCGGCTTGTCGCCGGCGTGGAAAGTCCAGGCGCGCTCGAGCTTGTCGGCGTTGGCCGGGGTGATCTGCGCGAGCGGCGAGAACTTGAGCCCGTGCCAGGTGCCGCCGTAGGCCGGCCAGTCGTCGCCTTGCGCCGGTGCGGTCGCGGCCGCACGCGGGCCGGGCAGGGCGCCCGACCATTGCTTGGGGCTGGCCGTCACCAGCGCCGCCACACCGACCACCGCGGCAATCGCGAGCGATCCGGCAAGCATGCGCGCTCCAGCCTTGCGGGAAACCGGGGACGGCCGCGTCAGCTGGCGCGTGACCCACGGCAGGCAGAGCAACAGGCCAAGGACGAACACCGCGTCGCCGCGCGGGACCAGCTGCCACCAGTCGAGGCCGATCTCGGACACCGCCCAGGCGAGCGTGCCGAGCACGAGCAGCGCGTAGAGCGGCAACGCGATCGGCGAGCGCAGCCAGACCAGCACGCCGCTCGCGACCAGCGCCGCGCCTGCCAAGGCGTAATAGGCCGAGCCGCCGAGGATCACGAGCCAGCCGCCGCCGAGCAGCAGCGCGAGCCCCGCGAGACCGAGGACGAAGGCGAGCAGCGTAAGCGGCCAGGGCGGGCCCGACCGCTCCTCCTCGTCGGGAGCGGGAGTCGATGCCATCGTTGGTGGAAGCCCGTCCCGGGGCAGCGGTTCCGGGAAAAGCGCGTGCTCGCACCTATGGTGCGTCGGATGACTCGTTGGCGGCATCGAGCACCATCGCGTCCTGGCGGCGCTCGGGCCGAATGTAGATCGACGACAGCGAGGGCGACAGCGCCTTGAGCTGGGTCTCCATGCGCTCGATCAGGCGCTCGCCTTCGCCCATCGAAAGGTCCTCGACGAACTCGGCGCTGACCGCGACGAACACCGCCTCGGGCGCGGTGTGGACGGTGCGCACGTGGTTGACCGAGGTGATCTCGGGCCAGCCCTCGAGCGCCGCGCGCAGCCGCTCGATCAGCGCGCGGTCGGCGCTCTCGCCGATGATCAGCCCTTTGGCTTCGCGCGCGAGCAGGATCGCCACCCCGGCAAGCAGCGCGCCGATGACGATCGAGGCGATCCCGTCGATCCGCGGGTCGTCGAACTGGTGGCTGGCCCAGACCCCGATCGCCGCGACGGCCAGCCCGGCGAGCGCCGCGCTGTCCTCGAACAGGACCATGAACTGCGCCGGATCCTTGGACCTGACGAAGGATGCCCACCAGCCTGCGCCGTTCCGGTTGCGATCGAACTCGCGCACGGCGAGGAACCACGAGCCCCCTTCGAGCGCAAAGGCGACCGCCAGCACGACGTAGTTGACCAGCGGGTTGCGCAGCGGCTCGGGATTGCGGACGTGGAGCAGGCCCTCGTAGACCGAGACCCCCGCGCCGCCGGCGAAGATCAGCATCGCGACGACGAACGACCAGAAATAGAGCTCGCGCCCATAGCCGAACGGGTGCGCGCGGTCGGCGGGCTTGCGCGCGCGGCGCTGGCCGTAGAGCAGCAGGATCTGGTTGCCGCTGTCGACCAGCGAGTGGACGCCTTCGGTGAGCATCGACGACGAGCCGGTCACGCTTGCGGCGACGAACTTGGCGGCGGCGATGCCGAGGTTGGCGGC
>CBHWED010000051.1:0-16470 GCA_966112795.1 uncultured bacterium | reverse complement strand
GGGGTGACCGACAACCGCGCGGTCAGGAAGGGCGACGTGCTGTTCAGCATCGACCGCGAGCCGTTCGAGATCGCCGTGCGCTCGGCCGAGGCCAACCTCGCCTCGGCGGTCCAGTCGGCCGACGTCGCCGAAGTCGAGATCGAGGTCGCCCGCGCCGCGCTCAACAAGCAGCGCGTCGACCTCGCCACGAGCCGCGAGCTCGGCGGTATCGTCAATGGCCTCGTCGACGAAGGCGCGCTGGCACGAACGCAGGGCATTCGCGCCAATGCCGACACGGCCAAGAGCCAGGCCGATCTCACGCGCGGGCAGGCCGAAGTGGTCCGCGCGCAACGCCGGCTCGGCGCAACCGGGGCGCAGAACGTCGCCGTGCGCCAGGCGATGGCGGCACTCGACCAGGCGCGGCTCGACTTGCGCAACACCACGGTGGTCGCGCCCGAGGACGGCGTGGTCACCAACTTGCGGCTGGCCAACGGGCAATTCGTCAACAAGGGGCAGCCGCTGCTGAGCTTCATCAACGACGGCCCGCGGTGGATCTCGGCCGAGCTGCGCGAGAACCAGCTCGGCAACGTCAAGCCGGGAGACCCGGTGATGGTCGTGCTCGACGAGCAACCGGGCACGGTGTTCGAGGGGACGGTAGACTCGATCGGCTGGGGCATCGCCCAGGGCGACGAGGCACCGACCGGGCAACTGCCCAACGTCCAGGCGCCGAGCGGCTGGTTGCGCGAGCCGCAGCGCTTCCCGGTGCGCATCCTGCTCAAGCCGACCGACGATGGCGACGAGCTCGCCGCGGGGCGCTCGGGCGCGCAGGCCAACGTGATGATCCTGACCGACGAGGGCTCGCTCCTCAACCCGATCGGCTGGCTGTGGATCCATGCGGTCGCCTGGCTGAGCTACCTGCGCTAGCGCGCGCCCGCACCTACCAAGTCCACCCGATATACCCCGAACCGGCGCGCGGTAACGTGGCTGCGGGGAATGGACGGGATGAACGATATGGTCGCGAAAAGGGCGGGTCTTGCTCACGGTTTCGGGGTCGCGGCTGCGGCGATGCTCGCGGCACAGGCGAGCCCGGCCCGGGCCGATCCGCCGAGCCAGCCGATCGACGATATCGCCGAGCAAGTCGACGCGACGCGCGACAAGGGAGCCGATCCGGACAAGAACAGCCTGCTGGTCGTGCCGATCCCGCAGTCGAGCCCGACGCTCGGCACCGGGCTGACGCTCGGCGCCGGCTACTTCTACAATCCCAACGGCTCGAAGGAGCCGTGGATCAGCGCGATCGGGGTGATGGCCACGAGCAACGGCAGCCGCGCGATCGGCGCGCTGCAGAAGATGTACCTCGCCGACGACAGCATCCGCATCACCGCCTTCGCCGGCCTCGCCGACGTCAACCTCAAGTACTACGGCCAAGGCCCGATCGCGGCCGAGCGCGACCTGTTCATCGTGCTCAACGAGGACGGCTGGGCCGGCATGCTCGAGGTCCAGAAGGAGGTCTCGGATCACTTGTTCGTCGGCGGCAAGGCCCTCTACCTCGACGTCACGACCTCGATCCACCGCGACGAGCCGCTGTTCCCCGACGCCGAGATCCCGCACGCCGAGTTCGACGCCCAGCTCGCCCAGGTCGGCCCGATCCTGTCGTACGACTTGCGCGACAACAGCCTCAACACCCAGAACGGACTGCTGCTCAGCGCGAGCCTGATGTTCGCCGACGACGCGATCGGCAGCGATTTCAACTACGACAAGCTGGTCGCCGCGGCGAACGTGTACCGCCAGCTGCGCCCGGGCACGGTGATCGCCGGGCGCGCCTCGCTGTGCCGCGTCTCGGGCGGCGCGCCGTTCTTCGACATGTGCATGTTCGGTGCCTCGAGCGACTTGCGCGGCTACGATTCGGGCAAGTGGCGCGATGACGCCTCGTGGGCCGCACAGGTCGAAGTGCGCCAACACCTGTTCGGCAAGTTCGGCGCGGTCGCCTTCGGCGGGATCGGCGGCACCGCGGATTCGCTGTCCGAGGTGTTCGACGACAGCGAGTTCCTGCCTTCGGTCGGGCTCGGGCTGCGGTTCATGCCGGTCAAGTCGGCCAACACCAACGTCCGCGTCGACTATGCCTGGGGCAAGGACGGCGGGGCGCTGTACATCAGCGTCGGCGAGGCGTTCTGACCAGAGAGCCCTCTCCCGCGATGGGAGAGGGCGAGAGGACTAGAACCCGGCTTCGAGGAAGATCGAGGGGCCCCAGAACTTGTAGTCGAAGCTGGCCACGTAGTTGGTCTTCTCGACGTCGAGGTCGTAGTCGACGTAGCGATAGCCTACGCCGACGCCGAAGTTCTTGCTGAACCGGTACGACACTGCCGCCTGGGCGTTCAGCACGCTGCCGTCGTAATCGTCGATCCCGAGCGAGAGGTAGTCGGCGCGGGCGTTGATCGTCACGCGCGGCGCGACCTCGAAGGTGCCGTAGAGCCCGACCGTCGGCATCGGCGCGAGGAAGTCCTTGCGCCGCGTCGTGACCGTGACCGGCGCGCCGCCGGTGCTGCCCTGCCCGGAGATCGAAAACTGGAGGTCGGTCGCATGAAGACCGATCGCGGCGCCGATCTCGGTCGTCGCGTTGCGGATGAAGCTGTAGCCGACCGTGAACCGGTAGATGTCGGTCGAGAAGCCGGCGGTGAGGCTGGCATTGATCGGATAGGTCACGTCGTCGACGACGATGTTGCGCGAGATGGTCGCCGTGGTGTCGCGGCTCAGCGAATAGTACTCGGCGGTCACGACGAAACCCCCGCCGAGCTTGGCGCCCGCGTAGAGCGCCGGGAGCAGCTCGCTGTCGTCGAGACCGAGGTCGTCCTCGAGGTCGATCGTGGTGCCGCCGTTGGGGTTCGCGGTGGTCGAGCTGCTGACCTTGGTGTCGACGTTCGCGAGGAAGCCGGAGCCCGAAATCCAGAAGTCGTCCTGGATCGCCTGCGCGCTGGCTGGCGCAGCGAGTGCCGCGGCTCCGAGAATAGACGCCGTGCTCATGATTTTCAGTGTTTTACCCGGCATTTGCACGTACCCCCGCGTTCGGTCTGCAGCCGGGAGGACCGATGGGCTCCCGACCCTGTAGCACGTTCGATCTTAGCCTTGCCGTCCTCAGGACATATCAGGGTAAACCCTCTTTCCACTCGATGAGTGGCAGGAGGAATTCGTCAGTGGCTTTGAAACGCCAGTCGCTTTCGACGATCGGCACCTCGGCGCGGACCAGCATGCCGCGCCCCGCGCTCGCCAGCGTCAGCGTCCCGCCGACTTGCGCGAGCCGCGCGCGCATACCTTGGATGCCGACCCCCGAACGCATGGCCAGCTCGGCGCTGTCGATGCCGACGCCGTCATCCTCGACCTCGAGCACGAGCCGACCCGGCTCGCGGCCGTAGTGCACCACGGCGCAACTCGCCGCCGCGTGCTTCTGGACATTGATCAGCGATTCCTGGACCACGCGGTAGAGCACGTTCTCGACTTCGGCCGAGGTCCGCAAGCCGGGCGTCGCGCAGACCAGCGTGACGCGCGTGCGCATGCGGCTGGCGAGGCCGCGGATCAGCGCGGTGAGCGCGACCACGAGACCCTGGCCGTCGAGCATCGGCGGATGCATCAGGTAGCTGAGGCTGCGCAGGTCCTTCTGCGTCCGGCCGAGGATCTCGCGCGCTTCGCCGAGCACCTTTCGCGGCTCGGTCTCCTCGATCATGTCCTGCAGCCGGCGGAGCATCAGGCCGATCGCGACAAGATCCTGCACGGTGGAATCGTGCATCTCGCGCGCGATCCGGCGGCGTTCGCGTTCGCGCTCCTGCTCGAGCTCGCGGGTGAGCCGGTCGACCTCGCTGCGCAGCGTGGCGACCTCGTCGATCTCGGCGGTCGCCATCCGCGCGAGCGCGTATGCATGCGGTGTGCGCCGGAGCAGCTGCGTCTTGTTGGTGAGCATGCTCGCCCCCTCCATAGATCGATCGGCGAACGCTGGGGCAAGTGTGATCCCAAAGAACGGGGAATTCCAGCACAATCTGCCTCAGAACGCTTTACTTGGCGGAGCGGCAGGCAGACAAATTCGCGAGAGGAGGACGAAGTCGGCCAGCACAACAGTGCACGAGAAGCACTTGGTCATTACTGAGGAAAGTTAACGAGTGAGCGAATTCAATATGTTGCCTGTGGCCCCATCTCCAGGTCTCGCGGAATGTCACGGCATTCCTGCGCCGCACGGCTCGTCGCTCAGCGGGCGTCTCGCCCGTTCGGTGTCGTCGCGCCCCCGAACGAATGGGCCGAACGTGGGGGGCTGCTCTCGTCGCCGTCTAGGGTCCTTCCCCGATTGCTGGAACGCGCTCGGTGACGACAATTCCGAATCGAGCATAGGGGGAACCGTATGATTGTCTCCAGGACGAGCAGCCGACCCAGCGTGAAGCGGGTCATGCTCGCGGACGACCACGCCGTTGTACGCAGGGGGCTGCGCACCTTGATCGAAGGCGTTCCCGGATGGGAAGTCTGCGCCGAGGCGGCCGACGGCAACGAGACCGTGGCGCTGGCCGCGGAAACCAAGCCCGACGTGCTCATCATGGACCTGTCGATGCCCGGCCTCGGCGGGGTCGATGCGACGATCCAGATCCGCAAGATCCTGCCGCAGATCGAAGTGCTGATCCTGACGATGCACGAAAGCGACCGCCTCGCCGGCCAGGCGCTACGCGCCGGCGCGCGCGGCTACCTGCTCAAGGGCGAGAGCGAGGACAAGCTGATGGAGGCGCTCGAGGCGCTGTCGCGCCACCAGCCGTACTTCTCGCCGAGCGTGTCGGAGACTTTGCTGCAGGGCTACCTGCACTCGGAGCCGACGCACGACCTCAAGCAGCTGACCCCGCGCGAGCGGCAGATCGTCAAGCTGGTCGCCGAGGGCAAGTCGAACAAGGTCATCGCCTCGGTGCTCAACCTCTCGATCAAGACGGTCGAGACGCATCGCTCGGCGGCGATGCACAAGGTCGGCGCCAAGTCGGCCGCGGACCTCACGCTCTACGCCGCGCGCAACGACCTCGTTCAGCTCTGATCGCCCGCACCGGGCAATCCGCGAACCGCGTCGTCAGGTCATCACCTGATGGCGCGTCGCAGCGCTGCGCGGGAAGACCGTGCATCGGTTGGAGGAGGGACACCCATGACGACGCTGACGCCCGCGCTTTCCAGAGGCCTGCTCGACGTGCTGATCCGCGCCGGGCTCGTCTTCGGCCTCGTCATGCTGTGCTACCGGATCTTCCATCCGTTCCTGAATCTCATGCTGTGGTCGATGATCCTCGGCGTCACGCTGTACCCGCTGCACAAGATGCTCAGGCGCAAGCTCGGCGGGAAGAACGGCCTCACGGCGACGCTGGTCGTGCTGCTGTCGATCCTCGTGGTGCTGGTCCCGGTCTACCTCCTGGCCAGTTCGCTCGCGACTTCGGCCGAGCATGCCGCGACCGCCGTGCGCATGGGGACGATCGAGGTCCCCCCGCCGTCGGACGCGGTCGACGACTGGCCGGTCATCGGCCACCAGGCGCACGACGTCTGGGCCCAGGCGTCGAGCGACCTCGAGGGCGTCACGCAGGAATACCAGCCGCAGCTCAAGGCCTTCGGCCTCGCCGTGCTGAGCAAGATCGCCGCCGCCGGGGTCGGTCTGCTGCTGTTCATGGTCGCGCTGATTCTCGCCGGGGTGTTCATGGCTTACGGCGATAGCGGCCACCATGCGGCGGTCGCCTCCTTCGAGCGCATCTTCGGGCAGGAACGCGGCAAGCATATTGCCGATCTGTGCACCGCGACGATCCGCGCGGTCGCGCAAGGGGTCATCGGCATCGCCTTCATCCAGGCGTTCCTCGTCGGCGTCGCTTTCATCGTCATGGGCATCCCCGGCGCCGGCCTGCTGACGCTCGCGGTCCTGCTGCTCGGCATCGCCCAGCTCCCGGCGGCGATCCTGACGATCCCGGTGATCATCGCGGTCCTCGCCACCCAGGGCATCAACACCGGGACGATCGTGTTCGCGGTCTATACGTTTGTCGCCGGGCTCGCCGACAACGTGCTCAAGCCGCTGATGCTCGGTCGCGGAGTCGACGTGCCGATGCCGGTGATCCTGATCGGCGCGCTCGGCGGCATGGTCACCGGCGGGGTGATCGGGCTGTTCATCGGCCCGGTCGTGCTGGCGATCGGCTACGAGCTCTACTGGCAATGGGTGCGCGACCTTCCCGACGGCTCTGCCCCCGCAGGCGAGGTCGAGCCCGTGGCGGAAGCGCCGGCCGCGACCTGATCAGTCGGCGCGGTTGCCGAGATCCTCGCGCACGGCACGGTTCTGGTTGAGCACCTGGTTGACCGCCGCGGTCATCAACGCGGTCGACACCCCGAACATGAGGATGCCGTTGAACGCCTCGAGCGGGCCGAGCCCGCGCCAGCGCGGCGACATCACGATGTCGCCGTAGCCGAGCGTCGAGAAGTTGACCGCCGAGTAGTACATCGCCTCGGCGGCATCGTCGAACTCGCCGAGCGCCATGAACAGGCCGCCCCAGATCGCCACTTGCAGCAGGCTGCCGATCGTCACCAGCAGCATGACGAACGACAGCAGCACGATGTTGGCCCCCGGCGAGGGCTCGTACTTGGGCGGAAACCGGAAACGCGCGTAGCGGCGCAGGCAGACCGTGACGAAGACCGACTGCAGCACGAGGCACAACAGCATCACCGGCGCGCCGACCAGGAATATCCGCAGCATGGTCCCTCCTTCGACCGGAGCGCAGGCCGCGTGCTCCTCATGGCCGTTCCCCGCGCAGAGATTCACCCGGCCCCGCACACGCGCCATCGGGTAAAACCCGCAAGGGCGCTCTCGGTCGGGGCATTTGCGGCGCTTCCAGGGTTATTCCCGATGGCGGGCTGCGGCCCTGGCGCGCACTCTCCCGCCCCGGGGGACAGGAGGGTCGCTCAACGGTGACGGACGTCGCGCTCAGATCCGGCGCAGACCCGCTGGAGCAGGCGAAGCTGCACGCGCTGCTGCGCTTCGGCGTCGGCGTCGCTGGCGGGTTCGTGCTCGCCGAGCTGATGGGCTGGATCCCGACTTTCCTCGTGCCGCTGCTCACCGCGGTGCTGCTCGCCAACCTGCCCGGGTCGCCGCCGTTCAAGGTCGGGCTGGTGCTCGTCGCGGTCATGACCCTCTCGGCGCTGTTCGCCTTCATGCTCTCGTCGCTGCTGGTCGGCTCGCCTACGGTGCTGTTCGGCTGCCTCGGGGTCATCGTGTTCATCGCGCTCTACACGATGGCCAAAGGCCAAGCGGCGCTGCCGATGACGCTGCTGCTGCTGTGCGTGGCGACGATCCCGGTGGTCACCCTGGTGGTGCCCGCCTACGCCGACCTCCTGCCCATCGCGATGGCGCGCGGGACCGCGGTCGCGATGCTGATCATCTGGCTTGTCCATGCGCTGTGGCCCGAAACCCTGCCGCCGGCGCCGAAGCCGCCGGTGACCCAGTCGGCCTCGCCGCTACGGCTCTCGCTGACCGGAACGGCGATCGTGATGCCGCTGCTGCTGGCCTACCTGACGCTGGGGCTGACCGACGCGCTGCCGGTGCTGATCACCACCGTGCTGCTCGTCGCCACTTTCGATACGACGCAGGGCGCCGTGCAGGGGACCGCGATGGTCCTCGGCAACGTGCTCGGCGGGTTCATCGGGTTCGTCGGCTACGTGCTGCTCGGCATCGCGCCTTCGCTGCCCGTGCTCGGCGTGATCAGCTTCCTGATCGGAATCATCGCGGCCGAGTTCATCACCCGCGGCGGCGCGCCCGGGGCCCTGGCGCTGCTGACCTGCAACCAGGCGATCGTCATCTTCAGCATGGCGATCGCCAACCCGGAGGCCTCGTCGGGTATCTGGTTCACGCGGCTGTTCCAGTTCTCGCTCGCGTGGCTGTTCGCGATCGGCATGATGTGGCTGATGATGCCGAGAAGGAGGCCGGGATGAAGCGTTCGGGCGTTAACCCATTAGGCCAATCATTTATGCGGCCGGCATGATAAGATGAGTCCACCGAATCGGCGCAGGGGCCGTTGACGGATGAACGTTGTAGCAAAGCATACCGCGGCGGGAGCGGTGGCTCCACTCGACCTCGGACTGTTTCACGACGCAGTCTTCGAGCTCGAGTTTTCCGTCTATGTCGTCCGTTTCGATGCGGACGGCACGCCACGCTTCGAGCAAGCCAATGAGACGGTGGCAGCCCTTGCCGGCAGGCCGCTGAAGAAGATCGTCGGACAGCGGCCTGCCGACTGCCTGCCGCGCGAGATCGGCGAATGCCTCGAGACCCGGCTGGCGACGTGCTACGCTCAGGGCGAGCCGCTGATCTACGAACGGTCGGTCGAAGGCCCCAACGGCACCATGGCCTTCCGGACGCAGCTGATCCCGATCACCGGCAGGTTCGGCAAGGTCGAGCATGTCGTCGGCATCACCCGCGACGTCTCGATGGAAGCGGACCAGGTCAAGGAAGCGCGGCAGAACGCCACGCTTCTGCAACGGCTCGGCATCACCCTGCCGAGCGCGATCTATCTGCTCGACATCAGGAACAACGCGATCCGTTTCATCGGCGGCGATCCCGACCCCGAACGCCGCGAATGGCGCAAGCAGGCCGAGACCGCCGGTGGCGAAGCGGTCAAGCTGTTCGTGCATCCCGACGACCGCGAAAAGCTCAGGGCGCACCGGAAGCGGCTGGCGACGCTGAGCGACGGCGAGGTCGACACGGTCGAGTTCCGCATCCTCAAGCCCGACGGCGAGTATCGCCCGCACCTGAACCGCGAAACCGTCTTCAGCCGCCATGCCAATGGCGAGGTCGAGTTCATCCTCGGCGTGTCCGAGGACATGACCAATCGCGATATCGCCGAGAAGCAGGTCCGCGACCTTTCGGAGCGGCTGCTGACGCTGCAGATCGACGAGCGGCGCAAGATCGCCGAGGACCTGCACGATTCGACCGGGCAGCACCTGTTCGCGCTCGGCCTGGCCCTGCGCCGGGCGCGCACGAGCCAGGTCGGGCACGGCAAGGGGCAGGAGAACCGGGCGATCCTGTTCGAGGCGCTCGACGACGCGCGGCATTCGCTGCAGGTCGCGCAGCGCGAGGTGCGCATGCTGTCGTACCTGCTGCACCCGCCCGAGATCGTCAGCGAAGGGCTGTGCGAGGCGATCCGGACCTTCGCCCGCGGTTTCGCGAGGCGCTCGGGTCACTACGTCGAAGTCCACCTCGCGCCCGAGGCCGACGCGCTCGACGACGAGGTCTCGCTCAACTTGTTCCGTGCCTGCCAGGAAGCGCTGACCAACGTCTATCGCCACGCCGAGGCGAGCATGGCGGTGATCACGCTGGGGGTCGACGACGACAGGGTAACCTTGGCCGTAACCGACGATGGCGTCGGGCTCGATCCGTCGCGTTCACCCGGCGTCGGCCTGTCGGGCATGCGCGAACGCATGCAGCGCCTTGGCGGAGACGCCGAGCTCACGAGCGACTCTTCGGGCACCACGCTGCTGGTCACGGTACCTCGGACCCCGGCCTAGCGCCGCGACATCCGTCATGCGCGCAGCAAAACGGGGGCCGGATCGTCCGGCCCCCGCATGCTTTGCACGGCTCGCCCGCTACTGCGGCGGCTGTGCCGGCCCCGGCGCCTGCTGTCCGTTCGAAGGATCCTCGACCGTCACGTAGACCACCGTGTCGCCTTCGTAGGTCGGCTGATACCACGAGCCACCGCACGAGTAGTAGGTGGCGCCGCCCCAGTACCAGGGGGGGCAGCCCGGCGGGAGCGCGTACCAGTACGAATGCAGGGCCGCCGAGGTCCACGCCGCGGTCGCGCCGATGACCATCCCGGCCGCGATCGGGTGATCGACCCAATGATCCCAGTCGTCGTCCCAATCGTCGTCCCAGTCGCCGTCCTCGAATGCGTCGGAGCGGTTCTCCTGACGATCGGTGCGGTTCTCCTGGCGCGTGTTCTGCCGGTCGGTGCGGTTCTCCTGCCGGGTCTCCTGCCGCTCGGTGCGATTGTCCTGCCGGTCGGTGCGCGTATCGGTGCGGTTGTCCTGGCGATCGGTGCGATTGGCCTGACGGTCGCCCTGGTTCGCCTGCCGGTTGGCCTGACGGTCGCCGGCGTTCGCCTGGCGGTTGCTGGCGCGGTCGGCGCCGCGGTTGCCGGCGCTCGGCGTGCGGCCGCTGATGCCGCTGCCGGCCGCCGCGTTGGCCCGGCTGCCCGCGCCGCTCACCCGGTTGCCCGCAGTCGCGCGGCTGCCGCCGCTGGCGCGGTTGCCGGCCGAGGCACGGCTGCCGCCGGCGCTCGCCCGGGCACCCCCGCCACCTCCGCGGCTGAAGCCGCCGCCACCGCCGCCGCGGCTCATGCTCATCGAACCGCCGCCGCGGGCTCCGCCGCCGCCGCGTCCGCGCGCGTCGGCATCGACCGCCTGGGCGCCGATCAGCACCACCGCGGCGAATATCGCGAGGAACTTGGTGAGGATCTTCATTGTGTGATCTCCCCGGCCTCAGGTGACGTGAACGAAATGGCCACGGCGTTGGCCGCGGGCACATAGGTGAAGGCCGCCGGATCGAGACTGGGGTTGATGTCCCAGGTCAGCCGCGCCGTGAACGCCGGCAGCGTCGGATCCGTACGGTCGATGAGCACGAACTTGCGCGGGATCGGGCGGTCGCCCTTCTCCATCCACAGTTCCCAGTCGTAGTCGTCGGTGCGATAGGCCCAGTGGTCGGTCTCGACCCCCTCGAGAGTCGCGGTGCCGACGCTGAACGCCGAGGTCAGCCGGGCAATGTCGTCGACGTGATCGGCATCGGCCCAGCGGAACAGGTCCGCCAGCGGCAGCTCAACCCCGGTCTTGTCGTAGAGCGCGGCGAGGAACTCGCGGTTGGTCGGCGGCGCGTCGACCGTCGCGTAATAATTGAGCGTCGGCGCGACGAGCGAGAACTTCTTGCCGTCGTAGTAGAACTGCCGGTTCTTCTGGTCGCTGACCCAGTCGATGCGGATGCCGGGCCGCTTGACCTGGTACGTGGTGACCATGTCGAGCTGGACCTTCTGGTCATCCGTGGTGATGACGTCGAGCGACCCTTCCGAAACCAGCCGGAAGGACTGCAGCGACGACAGATAGGTGCTCATCTTCTTGAGCGCCTCGACCGCGCGCGGATCGACATTGCTTTGGTCGGGCGTCAATCCCTCCGACGCCGCAGTCGGGGTGGCGGAGGATTGGGCATATGCAGGCTGCGCGACGAGCACCGCCGCACATCCCAGCAGCATTAAGACTCGCATAGTCAGCCTCCCTTGCTTGCGTCGGGAGGATGCGAGCCGCTCTGCGCCAGTGCCATCGGGATTTCCCCCAAGAGTGGCTCAGGTCCGTCCCCCGGGTTCCGGGGCGCGGGGCCGCAGCATCGCGATGATTTCTAGGCAGGAATGGTAGCGGAGGAGGGACTCGAACCCCCGACACGCGGATTATGATTCCGCTGCTCTAACCGGCTGAGCTACTCCGCCCCAGAGGGCTTGCGGCGGCTGTCGGAGGCCGCGGCAGGCGGCGCATTTAGGGCCGGCTTGCCGCGCGGTCAACCGCCCAAAGGCTACATTTCTCCGCGCTGGCGCCGGATCGCGAACCAGCGGGCGACGTTGGCGTTGTGCTCCTCGAGCGTGCTTGCGAAGACGTGCCCGCCCTTGCCGTCGGCGACCATGTACAGCGCGTCGGTCTTGGCCGGGTTGAGCACCGCCTCGATCGAGGCGCGCCCGGGGTTGGTGATCGGCCCCTTGGGCAGTCCGACCATGGTATAGGTGTTGTAGTCGTTGACCGCCGAGATCTCCGACTGGCGGATGCGCCGGCCGAGCGGCTTGCCCTTGGTGATCGGATAGATGATCGTCGGGTCGGCCTGCAGCAACATGCCTTCGCGCACGCGGTTCGAGTAGAGCCCGGCGACCATCCGCCGCTCGCTGGCGACGCCGGTTTCCTTCTCGACGATCGAGGCGAGGATCACCGCCTCGCGCGGGGTCGTGACGACGATGCCGGGCGCGCGTTTGGGCCACAGCTCGGCGAGCGTGTCCTTCATCGCCTGCTGCATCCGCGCGAGCACCGCAGCGCGGCTCTCGCCGCGCTCGAAGTCGTAGCTCTCGGGCAGCACCGAGCCTTCTTCGGGGACCGGGATCGTGCCCTTGAGCAACGGCTCGGCCATCAGCCGCTCCCACACCATGATCGAGGGCAGGCCTTCGGGGATGGTGACGAAACGGCGGATCACTTCGCCGTGCTGGAACGTGTCGAGGATCCGCGCCGGGCTCGCGCCGGCGGGGATCAGGAACTCGCCGGCCTTGATCGGATCGCCGCTGCCGAGGATCTTGGCTTGCATCAGGAAGCCGTCGGCCGAGCGGATCAGGCCCTCGTCCTCGAGCTTCTGCGCGACCGAGGTCAGCGAGGAGCCCGAGGGGACGACGAACGCCGTGTCGGCCTCGACCGCCGAGCGGCCCCACCAGCTCCACGCGAACACGCTGACCGCGCCGAACAGCAGCGCGCCGAGCGCGACGGCGATCAGACGAGCCTTGGCCGGCACGCGGAAGCCCTCAGTCGACCTGCTTCATCACCAGGCTGGCGTTGGTGCCGCCGAAGCCGAAGCTGTTGTTGAGCACCGCGCGCACCTGGCGCTTCTTGGCGGTGAACGGCACCAGGTCGACGCCTTCGCAGCCTTCGGAGGGATTCTCGAGGTTGAGCGTCGGCGGAACGATCTGGTCGCGCAGCGCGAGGATGCAGAAGATCGATTCGACCGCGCCGGCGCCGCCGAGCAGATGGCCGATCGCCGATTTGGTCGAGCTCATCGACACAGTCGAGATCGCGTTGCCGAACAGCCGCCGGACTGCGCCGAGCTCGAGCTCGTCCCCGAGCGGGGTCGAAGTGCCGTGGGCGTTGATGTAGTCGATGTCCGCCGGGGTGACGCCGGCCTTGCGCAGCGCCATCTCCATCGAGCGGTAGGCGCCAGAGCCCTCGGGATGCGGCGCGGTGACGTGGTAGGCGTCGCCCGAGAGGCCGTAGCCGGCGACTTCGGCGTAGATCTTGGCCCCGCGCGCCTTGGCGTGCTCGTATTCCTCGAGCACGACCACCCCGGCGCCCTCGCCCATCACGAAGCCGTCGCGGTCCTTGTCGTAGGGCCGGCTCGCGCGGGTCGGCTCGTCGTTGAAGTTGGTCGACAACGCTCGCGCCTGGGCGAACCCGGCGATGCCGATCGGGCAGATGGTCGCTTCCGCGCCGCCGGCGAGCATGATGTCGGCGTCGCCGTCCTTGATCATCCGCGCCGCGTCGCCGATCGAGTGCGCGCCGGTCGAACAGGCGGTGACGACCGCGTGGTTCGGACCCATCAACCCGTACTTGATCGACACCTGGCCGCTGATCAGGTTGATCAGCCGCCCGTGGACGAAGTGCGGCGAGACGCGGCCCGGGCCCTTCTCGGCCAGGACCAGCGATTCACTCTCGATTCCCGGCAGCCCGCCGATGCCCGAGCCGATCGAGCAACCCGCGCGCAGCTTGGTCGCGTCGTCCATGTCGAGCAGGCCCGCATCCTCGATCGCCTGGCCGGCCGCATCGAGGCCGAAGACGATGAACGGGTCGACCTGGCGCTGGATCTTGTGATCGACGCGCTTGCCCGGATCGAAGCCATACGCGTGATCGGCCGGCTTGACCTCGCAGGCGATGCGGCACTTCTGGTCGGAGGCGTCGAAATGGGTGATCGGTCCCGCGCCGCTCTTGCCGGCGAGGATGTTGGCCCAGGTCGTCTCGACATCGCCACCCAGCGGGGTGACGAGCCCCAGTCCGGTTACGACCACTCGACGCATAGAAACTCTCCAGAAAGCTGTCGGCCAGGAAATTACAGGCCAAAAAGAAACAGGCCCAACCCTTTTACGGGCTGAGCCTGTCTGAGCCCGTTATCCAGCACGCGGCAAAACCGCGGCGAACGGGTGGTTGTCGCGGGCTTAGCCCTTGTTCTCTTCGATGTACTTGTTGGCGTCGCCAACGGTGTTGATCTTCTCGGCCGCGTCGTCGGGAATCTCGACGCCGAACTCTTCCTCGAAGGCCATCACCAGCTCGACGATGTCGAGGCTGTCGGCACCCAGATCGTCGATGAAGCTCGCGTCAGGGGTGACCTTGTCTTCCTCGACGCCCAGGTGCTCGACTACGATCTTCTTCACGCGGTCGGCGGTGTCGCTCATGTGATGCCCTCTCGAAACGGGGTTGGAATTTCCTGTCGCCCTAATGAACGCTGCCGAGGCTGGCAAGTGCCATGCCACCTCGATTCGCGGCGGCGCTAGGATAAGCGCTCAGGGGCGATGCCGGCTTTCGAGCTGCGCATTGGCCCGCCAGCGATCCTCGATTCGCTGCCCCCCCTGCCGCGCGTACTCGGTGTCGCCGGGCCCGGCGGCCGCGCGGCGGTAGTGGTCGTAGGCCTCGCGAAGGCTGCCCCGGCTTTCCTCGCACAGCCCGAGGTTGAACTGCACCGCCGGGTTGTCCGGGTTGCGCGCGCCGACCGCCGACCATGCCGCGCAAGCCGCCTCCTCGTCGCTCTTGGTCAGCCTGACCGCCTCGCGGAACACGCGGCTGTCGTCGTCGGGCAAGCCCTTGCGGGTCTCCATCACCCGGATCTGTTCGGATCGTTCCTCGGGTGCGAGATCGTGGCGCAAGCTGTCGGCGTAACGCCCGGCCAGCTCGCGCACCATCGCTTCGGCCGACGGCCGCTCGTCGCCCTCGCACCAGCGCTGGGTGGTCTCGTCGTTGCGGTCGAGCGTGTGGATCAGCCCGCCGTCGACCCCGACCAGCCTGACCGTGGCATCGAGCCGGACGACCTGGTCCCAGCACGGAATGCGCCGCTTTTCCTTCTTGATGCAGTCGTGGTCCTCGTCGCGCTCGACGCAAAACTCCTTCTCGCGCGTGCCCGAATCGCGCCGGCCGGCCTCAGCGCCGGCCGTACCCTGCAGCACGGCCTCGACCTCGGCGCGCGAACCCGACGGGACGATCGCGAAGTAGCGCTCGCCGCCGATCGTGACCGAGCGCAGCCGGTCGGCGACGGCAATGCCGAGCTGCTGGCCGTCGACCCCGCCGAACGGCTCGACCGCGATCGTCGCGAGTGCTGCTGCCGTATCGTTGCCCGCCGGATACACCCCGCCCACCGGCAACGTCTCCGCCGCCGCCGGCAGGGCCGACAGCGTGGCAAAAGCCGCGAGAATGCCCTTGAATTCACGAGTCATAGTCTGCCCCCACCGGGTGCCAGACTATGCCCGGCGGCCCCGCCGTCAAGCGGCGAGACCATGCCGGCTCACGCGGCGGGCGCGGCCTTGGGCGGCTCGACCAGGCGGATGTGCAGCTCGCGCAGCTGCTTGAGATCGACGTTGCCCGGCGCGCCCATCATCAGGTCCTCGGCCTTCTGGTTCATCGGGAAGACCACGACCTCGCGGATATTGGGCTCGTCGGCGAGCAGCATGACGATGCGGTCGACGCCCGGCGCCGAGCCGCCGTGCGGCGGCGCGCCGTACTTGAACGCGTTGATCATGCCGGCGAAGTTGGTGTCGACTTCCTCGCGGCTGTAGCCGGCGATCTCGAACGCCTTGTACATGATGTCCGGCCGGTGGTTCCGGATTGCGCCCGACGACAGCTCGACGCCGTTGCAGACGATGTCGTACTGCCACGCCTTGATCTCGAGCGGGTCCATCGTCTCGAGCGCCTCGAGCTCGCCCTGCGGCATCGAGAACGGGTTGTGGCTGAAGTCGATCTTCTTGCGGTCCTCGTCGTACTCGAACATCGGGAAGTCGACGATCCAGCAGAACTTGAACTCGCCCTCTTCGATCAGCCCGAGCTGTTCGCCCGTGCGCGTGCGCGCCGCGCCGGCGAGCTTGGCCGCCGTCAGCTCGTTGCCCGCGGCGAAGAAGCAGCCGTCGTCGGGGCCGAGGCCGATCGCCTCGTAGAGCGCCTTCATGCCCTCCTCGCCGTGGTTCTTGGCGATCGGGCCGCCGAACTCACCCTGCTTGCGGGTGACGTAGCCGAGGCCCGCGTGGCCTTCCGACCGCGCCCAGTCGTTCATGTCATCGAAGAACTTGCGACTCTTCTCGGCGGTCGCCGGCGCCGGGATCGCACGGACCACACCGCCCGAGCCGACGATCTTCTCGAACAGGCCGAAGCCCGACTTCGCGAAGTGGCTGGTCACGTCATGGATGATCAGCGGGTTGCGCAAGTCGGGCTTGTCCGAGCCGTACTTGAGCATCGACTCGGCGAACGGAATCCGCGGGAAAGTGCCCGCCGGAGTCACGCTGCGGCCGTCGGCGAACTCTTCGAACACGCCCGCCAGCACCGGCTCGATCGCATTGAAAACATCGTCTTGCGTGACGAAGCTCATCTCGAAGTCGAGCTGGTAGAACTCGCCCGGCGAGCGGTCGGCGCGCGCGTCCTCGTCGCGGAAGCACGGCGCGATCTGGAAGTAGCGGTCGAAGCCCGCGACCATCAGCAGCTGCTTGAACA
>CBHWED010000050.1:0-16774 GCA_966112795.1 uncultured bacterium | reverse complement strand
CGGCGGCATGCTGACCAACTGGAAGACCATCTCGGGCTCGATCAAGCGCCTCAAGAGCCTCGAGGAGCAGCTCAACGGCGACACCTCGGGCCTGACCAAGAAGGAAGTCCTCCAGCTGACCCGCGAGCTCGAGAAGCTCCAGCTGTCGCTCGGCGGCATCCGCGACATGGGCGGCATCCCGGACGTGATGTTCGTGATCGACGCCAACAAGGAAGAGCTCGCGATCAAGGAAGCCAACGTGCTCGGCATCCCGGTCGTTGCGATCCTCGACACCAACGTCGATCCGTCGGGTATCGCCTTCCCGATCCCGGGCAACGACGACGCGAGCCGCGCGGTGCGCCTGTACTGCGACGCGATCGCCCAGGCGGCGACCACCGGCCGCAACGAAGGCGTGGTCGATTCGGGCGCCGACATCGGCGCGATGGACCTGCCGCCCGAGGAAGCGGTCGAGGTCGTCGAGCCGGCTGTCGCGGCCGACGAGGCTGCCGCCGAGGCGTAATCGCCCGGTCACGATTGCAATTCAGAGCGCCGGGCCAATCTAAGGGTCCGGCGTTCCCCGAACATTTCAGAGGACAATCCCATGGCTTACACGGCCACTGACGTGAAGAACCTGCGCGAGCGCACCGGCGCCGGCATGATGGACTGCAAGAAGGCGCTCGACGACACCGGCGGCGACATGGAAGCCGCGGTCGACGCGCTGCGCGCCAAGGGCCTCGCGGCCGCCGCGAAGAAGTCGAGCCGCACTGCGGCCGAGGGCCTCGTCGGCGTCGCGGTCAACGGCACCAAGGGCGTTGCGGTCGAGGTCAACTCCGAGACCGACTTCGTCGCCAAGAACGACCAGTTCCAGGACTTCGTGCGCAAGACCACCGAGGTGGCGCTGGCGCAGGCCTCGGACGACGTCGAAGCGCTCAAGAACGCGGCGTACCCCGACGGCGGCACCGTCGGCGAGAAGCTGACCAACAACGTCGCCACGATCGGCGAGAACCAGCAGCTGCGCCGCATCAAGAGCGTCGCGGTGTCGCAGGGCCTGATCGTGCCCTACATGCACAACGCGCAGGCCGCCGGCCTCGGCAAGATCGGCGTGCTCGTCGCGCTCGAGAGCGATGCCGGCGCCGAGGTGCTCGAGCCGCTCGGCAAGCAGCTGGCGATGCACATCGCCGCGGCGTTCCCGCAGGCGCTCGACGCCGACAGCCTCGACCCCGAAGTGATCGCGCGCGAGCGCAAGATCGCCGAGGAGAAGGCGGCCGAGAGCGGCAAGCCGGCCGACGTCCAGGCCAAGATGGTCGACGGCGCGGTCAAGAAGTACGCCAAGGAGAACGCGCTGCTCAGCCAGCTGTCGGTGATGGACAACAAGACCGCCATCAGCGACGTCGTCGCCCAGGCGGGCAAGGCCGCGGGCGCGTCGATCGTGCTCAAGGACTACGTCCGCTTCCAGCTCGGCGAAGGCATCGAGAAGGAAGCGAGCGACTTCGCCGCGGAAGTGGCGGCGGCGGTCGCCGGCTAACGGCCAAAGTTTAGCAAAGTTCAGGCTGAAATTAGCGGCCGCCGGACTTCGGTCTGGCGGCCGTTTTCGTGCCGGCGCCGGGTTTGTTGATGAAACACATGCGGGGGTGGGATTTACGCCGCGCTCTCAAGAGCGGGGCGGGGAGGGGTGAGTCGAACGATTTCAAAGAGCCTGTTCGAACATAACATGAACATGGGATTTGTGCAAGTTCTTTCTTTGTTCCGGTTGGGGCGGGGCGGTAGCGGTGAGGCATGCGTTGCGCCGCGAGAGAGCGGGGTCCCCGCTTTCGCGGGGATGACGAGGTAAGGGCTGGGTGAGGACCGGTTAGAGCGGGCACCGAGGTAGCGAGATAGCAAGGCAGCGCGGTCAGCCGGGTCCTGCCTCTCCCGCCAGTGGGAGAAGAAGCAAAGCGCGGGTTGTAGACCTTTCTTCTCCCACTGGTGGGAGAAGGATACGGAGACTTAGGCCCGCGAAGCGGGCCTTAGTCGGAGTTGGATGAGGTGCCCTTCCTTCATTCCCTTCGCCCTTGGCACGCCCTTCGCGCGCTCTATAAGGGCCGCCAAATCACCACCTTCCCGGAGAGAAAACCCCCTTATGCCGATGCCCCAGGTCAAGCGCGTGCTGCTCAAGCTGTCGGGCGAGGTGCTGATGGGCGAGCAGCAGTTCGGGATCGACCCGGCGGTGGTCGCGGCGCTGGCGCAGGAAGTGAAGGCGGCGCAGGACAGCGGGCTCGAGATCTGCCTCGTGATCGGCGGCGGCAACATCTTCCGCGGAATGGCCGGGGCGGCGCAGGGCATGGACCGCGCGCAGGCCGATTACATGGGCATGCTGGCGACGGTGATGAACGCGCTGGCGATGCAGAACGCGCTCGAGCAGCTCGGCGTGCACACCCGCGTGCAGTCGGCCGTGCAGATGGACCAGGTGTGCGAGCCGGTGATCCGCCGGCGCGCCGAGCGGCACCTCGAGAAGGGGCGGATCGTGATCTTCGCCGCCGGCGTCGGCAGCCCGTACTTCACCACCGACAGCGGCGCCGCGCTGCGCGCCGCCGAGATGAAGTGCGACGCGCTTTTGAAGGGTACCAGCGTCGACGGGGTCTATGACGACGACCCGAAGAAGAATTCGAGTGCAAAGCGTTTCGAAACCGTCAGTTACGACCGGGTGCTGGCGGACAATCTCAAGGTTATGGACGCTTCCGCGGTCGCGCTGTGCCGCGACAACGGGATCCCGATCGTGGTCTTCTCCATTCGCGAGAAGGGCAACCTCGCGCGGGTTCTCGCGGGCGAGGGCGTGCAGACGATAGTGCAGAAGGGAGGCTGACCATGCCGAAGTACGACAAGGCCGATATCGAGCGCCGGATGAACGGCGCGGTCGAGAGCCTCAAGCATGACCTGTCGGGCCTGCGCACCGGGCGCGCCAACACCGCGCTGCTCGATCCGGTCATGGTCGAGGTCTACGGCTCGATGATGCCGCTCAACCAGGTCGCGACGGTCTCGGCGCCCGAGCCGCGCATGCTCACCGTGCAGGTGTGGGACCGGGCCAACGTGATCCCGGTCGAGAAGGGCATCTCGCACGCCAACCTCGGGCTCAACCCGTCGATCGACGGGCAGACGCTGCGGCTGCCGATTCCCGACCTGACCGAGGAGCGGCGCAGGGAGCTGGCCAAGCTCGCCGGCAAGTACGCCGAGGGGGCCAAGATCGCCGTGCGCAACGTCCGCCGCGACGGGATGGAATCGCTCAAGGAAGACGAGAAGAAGAAGGAAATCTCCGAGGACGAGCGCAAGCGCAAGGAAGACGAGGTCCAGAAGCTGACCGACCGCTTCATTGCCGAAGTCGACGCCGCCGCGGAGGCCAAGGAAAAGGAAATCATGACCCAGTGACCGCCGCGTTTTCTGCTAAGGTCATGTCATGGTGAAGAGCTCGGCTCGCACGGTCCTTGCCGACGGCAGCGCCCACGGCGCGCGCCATGTGGCGATCATCATGGACGGCAACGGCCGCTGGGCCAAGCGCCACCACCTGCCGCGCGCGATGGGCCACCAGCGCGGGGTCGAGGCGGTGCGCCGGCTGGTCCGCGGGCTCGGCCAGATGGGGCTCGAGTGCCTGACGCTCTACGCGTTCTCGTCGGAGAACTGGAAGCGGCCCGAGGACGAGGTCAGCGACCTGATGGGGCTGATGCGCAAGTTCATCAAGAGCGACCTGCCGGACTTCGTGGCGAACGACGTGCGGCTCAAGATCCTCGGCGATTACAGCGCGATGCCGGACGATATTGTCGACCAGCTCGAGGATGCGCTGGCGCAGACGGCGAAGGGCAGCAAGACGCTCGCGGTGGCGCTCAACTACGGCTCGCAGCAGGAGATCGCGCGCGCCGCGGCCAAGGCGGCGGCCGAAGGCGAGGTCACGGTCGAGACGATCGCGGCGAACCTCTACACCGCCGACCTGCCGCCGCTCGACCTGCTGATCCGCACCTCGGGCGAGATCCGGCTGTCGAACTTCCTGTTGTGGCAATCGGCCTATGCCGAGATGTGGTTCACCGACGTGCTGTGGCCGGACTTCACCCCGGCGCACCTCGAGGAGGCCCTGGCGAGCTTCGCCGGGCGCGAGCGGCGGTTCGGGGGGCGGTAGGGTGATGGGCCGCGGCGCAAGGGTAGCGCATGAGCCGGTGGCTCCGCCCCGAAGGAAAAAATGGGTCCTGAAACAAGTTCAGGATGACGATGTTGGTGAAATGGGTGCGCGGTCGAGGTGGCGCGGTATGACCGAGTGGCGCGGCATGGCTGAGGGAGCGCGGCATGGCTGAAGCGGTGGCGGCCCGGTCCGACCTGTCGGTGCGGGTCTTGTCCGCGGTGGTCATGCTCGCGGTCGCGGCGGCGGCGTTCGCGATCGGCGGCAGGGTGCTCGACGCGTTCATCGCGCTGGTCGCGCTCGCGGGGTTCGTCGAGTTCGTGCGGCTGGTGTGGCTGGCGACCCCGAGCTGGCCGTTGCGCGCGGTCGCGCTGCTTGCCGGCGTGGCCTACTTCGGGCTGGCCGCGGCGATCCTGATCGGCGCGGCGAAGTTCCTGCTGATCATGGTGGTCGGCGTGACCGTGTTCATCGACACCGGCGCGTTCTTCGCCGGGCGGACGATCGGCGGGCCGAAGATCGCGCCGTCGATCAGCCCGTCGAAGACCTGGGCCGGGCTTGGCGGCGGGATGGTCGCGGCGGCGCTGTGGGTGTTCGTGTGGATCTCGGTGATCGACGTCGAATGGCCGCCGGTGCCGCGGTTCGACATCGGGCTCAACATGTCGCTCAGCAACATCGCGGGCGGGATCGTGCTCGGCGCCCTGCTTGCGGTGGTGGCGCAGGCGGGCGACTTCCTCGAGTCCTGGCTCAAGCGCCGGGCCGGGGTCAAGGACAGCTCGCGGCTGCTCCCGGGGCATGGCGGCGTGTTCGACCGGATCGACGGGCTGATCCCGGTGGCGATCGTCGCCGGGTGCATCGCCAGCTGGATGGCGCCCTAGCGATGCGCTCGATCAGCATTCTCGGCGCGACCGGATCGATCGGCGCCTCGACGCTCGACCTGATCCGCCGCAACCGCGACGACTGGCGCGTGGTCGCGCTGACCGCGCAAAGCCGGGTGGGCGAGCTCGCGGCGCTGGCGCGCGAGTTCGGCGCCGAGCTCGCGGTGGTCTCCGACGAGGCGCGGCTGCCCGCTTTGCGCGAGGCGCTCGCCGGGAGCGGGATCGCCGCGGCGGGCGGCGCGGCCGGGCTGGTCGAGGCCGCCGCGCGCGGCGCCGACGTGACCATCGCGGCGATCGTCGGCTGCGCCGGGCTGGCGCCGACGATGGCGGCGATCGAGCACGGCGGGGTGGTCGCGCTGGCCAACAAGGAAGCGCTGGTCTCGGCGGGCGAAGTGATGACCGCGGCGGTCGCGCGGCACGGCGCGACGCTGCTGCCGGTCGATTCCGAGCACAACGCGATCTTCCAGTGCCTCGCCGGCAACGACCCGGCCGACGTGCGGCGGATCACGCTGACCGCGAGCGGCGGACCGCTGCGCTGCTGGTCTTACGACGAGCTGCGCGCGGCGACTCCGGCGCAGGCGGTGGCGCATCCGAACTGGCGCATGGGCGCCAAGATCAGCGTCGATTCCGCGACGATGATGAACAAGGGGCTCGAGTTCATCGAGGCGCACCACCTGTTCCACGTCGGGCTCGAGCGGCTGCGCATCCTGATCCACCCGCAGAGCGTGATCCACTCGATGGTCGAGTACCGCGACGGCTCGACGCTGGCGCAGCTCGGCCCGTCGGACATGCGCGTGCCGATCGCCTCGTGCCTCGCCTGGCCGCGGCGGATGGACACGCCGCTGGCGCCGCTCGACCTCGCCGCGATCGGCGAGCTGACTTTCGCCGCGCCCGACGAGGAGCGCTTCCCGGCGACGCGGCTGGCGCGCGAGGCGGCGGCCGCGGGCGGGGCGGCGCCGGCGGTGCTCAACGCGGCCAACGAGGTCGCGGTCGCCGCGTTCCTCGCCGGTCAGATCGCGTTCACCGATATTTCGGCATTGGTCGCGCAAACCCTCGACCGCGACCTGCCGCCCGCGCCAGCCTGCCTCGACGACGTGCTCGCCGTCGACGGCGAGGCGCGGGCCCGGGTCGCCGCGCTGCTGGAGCCTGCCTGAGTTGTTCGATTCGCCGCCCCTCTGGATGTACGCCGTCGGCTTCCTGCTGCTGCTCGGCCCGCTGGTCACCTTGCACGAGCTCGGCCACTACCTGGTCGGGCGCTGGTTCGGGGTGAAGGCCGAGACCTTCTCGATCGGCTTCGGCAAGGAGCTCGCCGGATGGACCGACCGGCGCGGGACGCGCTGGCGGCTCTCGGCGCTGCCGCTCGGCGGATACGTCCAGTTCGCCGGCGACATGAACCCGGCGAGCCAGCCGAGCGCGCAATGGCTCGCGCTGCCCGAGGCGGAGCGGGCGAAGACGTTCCAGGCCAAGCCGCTGTGGCAGCGCGCGCTGATCGTCGCCGCGGGGCCGGTGACCAATTTCCTGATCGCGATCGCGATCCTCGCGGCGTTCAACCTCGCGTTCGGCAAGGCGGTGGTGCCGGCGGTGGTCGGCGAGGTGCAGAGCGGATCGGCCGCGGCCGAGGCCGGGCTGCTCGCGGGCGACCGGATCGTCGCGATCGACGAGGCGCCGGTCGAGGATTTCCTCGAGCTGCGCCGCTACGTGATGACCAATCCGGGCGCCGAGATCGAGCTGACGGTCGAACGCCAGGGCGAGCAGCGCGAGATCGCGCTGACGCTGGCCTCGCTGACCGAGAAGGACCAGTTCGGCAACGCGATGCGCGTCGGCCGGCTCGGCGTCGGCCCGGCCGAGGGCGGCGAGATGCTGCCGCTCGGGCCGGTGCAGTCGGTCACCCTGGCGTTCCGCCAGACCGGCGAGATCCTGGTCATGACGGTCCGCGGAATCCGCCAGATCCTGACCGGCGACCGCCCGGTCAGCGAGCTCGGCGGACCGCTCAAGATCGCCAAGTTTTCGGGCGAGCAACTGGCGCTCGGGCCGCTCGCTTTCGCCTTCTTCGTGGCCATGGTCTCAATTAACTTGGCATTCATTAACCTCCTGCCAATTCCCGCCCTCGACGGCGGGCACCTGGCTTTCTACGCGGCCGAAGCGGTCCGTCGGAAGCCGGCCAGCCCGCGCAGTCAGGAGTGGGCGTTCCGTACCGGCATAGCCTTCGTGCTAGCGCTGATGCTGTTCGTCACGATCAACGACGTGGCCTCGCTGCTGCCGTTCGGCGGCTAGCGAGCAAGACAGTGTCGCCCCGTGGCTGCGCCGGGGCGGGGATAAGGATTACTCTCGCGGCGGTTTTCCCGGCATGTTCGCTTGATCGCTCGCCCGGCATCGGGCAAGGGCGCACGTCAGCGTGGCGTTGGGGGCGCCGCAATCACGATGGATTGACGACCCCCGACGGGGCAGGGTCGTATCGCGCGGCAACCGGGACACGCGAGTGTCTAATGAATGGACGGGAAATGGGCGCCAAGGCCAAGACGTTTCAAGCCTCGCAATACGCCGCGGCACTGCTCGGATGCACCGTGCTCGCCGGCATTCCCGGCGCCGCGCTAGCGCAGGACGCACCCGCACCGCAGCCGGCCGCGCCGCAGCCGGCGCCGGCTCCGGCGCCCGCGCCGGCGGCCGAAGCCGAGCCGCAGATCATCCGCTCGATCGCGGTCGCCGGGGCCCAGCGCCTCGAGCCGGCGACGATCGTCAGCTACATCCAGCTGCGCCCGGGCCAGCCGTACACCGCGGCCGCCGCCGACCAGGCGCTGAAGGACCTCGCCGCGACCGAGCTGTTCTCGGACTACAAGATCCGCAACAACGACGGCAACGTGGTCATCACCGTGGTCGAGAACCCGGTGATCAACCGTATCGTGCTCGAGGGCAACCGGCGGCTCAAGGACGACAAGATCCTGCCCGAGATCAAGCTCGCGCCGCGGCAGATCTTCACCCGCTCGAAAGTCCGCGCCGACGTCGCCCGCATCATCGAGCTGTACAAGCGCCAGGGCCGCTTCGCGGCGACCGTCGAGCCGCAGATGGTCCAGCTCGACCAGAACCGCGTCGACGTGGTGTTCGAGATCAACGAGGGCCCGAAGTCGAAGGTCCGCGCGATCAACATCATCGGCAACGAGGTGTTCTCCGACGGCGAGCTGCGCGGCGAGATGGTGACCAAGGTCGCCGGGCTGACCAAGATCCTGAGCTCGACCACGAGCTACGACCCCGACCGCCTCGCCTACGACCAGCAGCAATTGCGCGCGTTCTACCTGTCGCAGGGCTACGTCGACTTCCGCATCGTCTCCGCGGTGGCCGAGCTGACCCCCGACAAGAAGGACTTCATCATCACCTTCGTGGTCGAGGAAGGTGAGCGCTACAAGTTCGGCAAGGTCGAGGTCGAGAGCCAGCTGCGCGACTTCGACAGCGGCGCGATGACCCGCGCGCTGCCGATGCAGACCGGCGACTGGTACGACGCCAAGCTCGTCGAGAACACGCTCGACCAGCTGACCGAGACCGCCGGCACCTTCGGCTACGCCTTCGCCGAGGTGAACCCGGACTACGAGCGCAACCGCGAAGACCTGACGATGGACGTCAAGTTCGTCATCCAGGAAGCGCCGCGCGTCTATGTCGAGCGGATCGACGTCAACGGCAACACGCTGACGCAGGACAAGATCATCCGCCGCGAGTTCCGCATCAACGAAGGCGATGCGTTCAACTCGCTGCAGGTCAAGCGCTCGACCGCGCGCATCAACGCGCTCGGCTATTTCCAGGAGAACTTCGAGGTCGAGCAGGTCGACGGCAGCGCGCCCGACCGTATCGTCCTCCAGGCCAACGTCCAGGAGCAGGCAACCGGCGAGCTGTCGCTCTCGGCGGGCTTCTCGAGCCTCGAGCAGTTCGTGTTCCAGGGCTCGATCCGCCAGAACAACTTCCGCGGCCGCGGCCAGACGGTCGGCCTCGGCATCAACTACTCGTCGTACTCGCAGGCGTTCAACGTCAGCTTCACCGAGCCCAACGTGTGGGACCGGAACATCTCGATGGGCGCGGACATCTACCGCCGCGACTACAACAACGGCTACTACGACCGCGCCACGGCGACCTACGACCAGTCGACGACGGGCTTCGCGATCCGCGCCGGCGTGCCGCTGACCGAGAACCTCTCGGGCCTCGTGCGCTACACGTTCAACCACGACGACGTGACGATCGACGAGAGCACCTATTACCGCGACTTCGACGGCGACGGGGTGCAGGAGTGCGAGCCGCTGCTGGCCGGGCGCTACCTGTGCGAAGCGGTCGGCAAGCGCACGACCTCGCTGATCGGCGCCTCGCTGATCTACGACACGCTCGACAACCGCGTGCGTCCGACGCGCGGCGAGACCGCGTCGGTCAACCTCGACTTCGCCGGCCTCGGCGGCGACACCAAGTACATCCGCGCGATGGCCAACGCGGCCAAGTTCTGGCCGCTCGGCCACGGCTTCATCCTCTCGGTGACCGGACAGACCGGCTACATCTACGGCCTCGAGGATGCCGAGCCGGGCTCCGACCCGGTCCGGCTGACCGACCGCTTCTTCCTCAGCGAGAACGACATCCGCGGGTTCGACATCCGCGGCCTCGGCCCGCGCGTGGTGCGGCGTTACTACGACGCGGACGGCGAGCTGCTGCCGATCGACGCCGATTCGACGCAGGACGACTCGCTCGGCGGCACCGCGATGTACGTCGCGCGCGCCGAGATCGAGATCCCGATGAGCTCGGCGATCCGCGAGCTCGGCATCCGGCCGTCGCTGTTCTTCGACGTCGGCTCGGTGTTCGGCATCGTCGATCCGATCCTCAACAATCCGCCCAGTCCCTATCCGGACGGCATCTTCATCCCCGAGCGCTTCCCCGACGGCAGCGCGAAGTTCACCCAGGTCGACGCTGCGACCCTGGTCAACACGGTCTGCACGCCGACCGCGATCTCGGTCGTCGCGAACCCGATCAACCCCAATCCGCCGGCGTGCTTGCCGAGCGCGGCCAACACCCCGATCGGCAGCTCGCTTCCGCCGTTCCTCGAACAGTTCTATGGTGACACCTGGAAGCCGCGCGTGGCGGTCGGCCTCGGCGTCAACTGGAACTCCCCGTTCGGGCCGTTCCGGATCAACATCGCCTACCCCCTCGTCCACTATGAAGGTGACGACACCAAGACCTTCTCGTTCAACGTAGGAACCCAATTCTGATGAGAACCCACCTTCTGTCCTTTGCGGCGTTCGCGCTCGCCGCCGGCGTGGCCGTCCCCGCCGCGGCGCAGGTCAACGGTATCGGCGTGAGCGACCCGGCCATCGCCATCGCCAGCGCGCAGGCGCTCGGCACTGCCTACCAGCAGATCAACACCACCTTCCAGGCGCAGCGCACGCAGATCGAGGGACTGCAGCAGCAGTACGAGACCCAGCGGCGCCAGTTCGACACCAACAACGACGGCCAGCTCAGCGAAGCCGAGCAGCAGGCGGCGGCGGCCAACACGGCCGCGCTGCAGCAGCTGCAGACGCTCGAGCAGCAGATCCAGCAGGTCCAGGCGCCGATCCAGCTCGCGCGGATCTACGTGATCGAGCAGATCGCGATGCAGTTCGGCGCGGCCGTGCAGCAGGTCGTCACTGCCAACAACGTCTCGCTGATCCTGACCCCGGGCTCGGTGGTCTATGCGTCCGAGCAGGCCGACGTGACCGACGAGATCGTCGCCAAGCTCAACACGCTCGTGCCGACCGTGTCGACCAGCGTGCCCGCCGGCTGGCAGCCGCAGCGCCAGTCGGTCCAGCTGTACCAAGAAGTGCAGCAGATGCTGGTGACCGCGGCGCAGGCGCAGGCTGCCCAGCAGCAGGCGGGCCAGCAGCCGGCTCCGGCGACCCCGGGTCGCTGAGGCAGAACGGCCGGGGCAGGGCATGAGCGAGACCGAGACCGACGCAGTCGCGGGCAAGACCTACGACATCGGGCAGATCCTCAACGCCCTGCCGCACCGTTACCCGCTGCTGCTCGTCGACAAGGTGAAGAGCCTCAAGGTCGACGAGGAGATCCACGCGGTCAAGGCGGTCAGCTTCAACGAGCAGTTCTTCCAGGGGCACTTCCCCGGTCGTCCGATCATGCCCGGCGTGCTGCAGATCGAGGCGCTGGCGCAGGCCGCGGCGGTGCTCGCGATCGAGACGCTGCAGCTCGCCGGCTCGGGCAAGCTGGTCTATTTCATGGCCATCGAGGACGCCAAGTTCCGCGCCCCGGTCGAGCCCGGCTGCCTGCTCGACCTCAACGTCGGCTTCGTCCAGAAGCGCGCACGGGTGTGCAAGTTCTGGGGCAAGGCCAGCGTCGAGGGCAAGGTGACCTGCGAGGTCTCGTTCACGGCCATGGTGGCGGACCCGCCTGCCGGCCAAGCATCGTCGGCCTGATTCGAACCGGGGGGCGGGCGCGTGGACGGCTTGATCGCGATTGCGGCGATCGTCGCCATGCTGCTCGCGGGCGGCGCGGTCCTCGGCCTGGCCCAAAGGCGAACCTTCTCGTTCCGCTGGCTGCTCACGGCAGCCGCGCTGGTGGTCGTCAACGATGCCCTGCTGACGCGCGGCTATGGCCTGGTTCCCGACCTCATCGGCGGCGACTGGAACTGGCAGGGCAAGCTGGCCGCGTTGCTCACCAGCCTGGCCGTCGCGGCGTTGCCGACGTTCGGCTGGAAGCGGTGCGGGCTGACGCTGCGGCAGGCGCCGGGCAGCCTCAAGCCGGCGGTGCCGGTCGCGCTGCTCTATTGCGCGCTGTTCGCCATGCTCGCGCTCATGTTCCCCGGCGGCGCGCCCGGCAGCGAAGAGATCGCGTTCCAGCTGAGCATGCCCGGGCTCGAGGAGGAACTGTTCTATCGCGGCGTGCTGCTGTTCGCGCTCGACCAGGCGTTCCGCGGCCGGGTCCGCTTTCTCGGCATCGATTGGGGTTGGGGCGCGGTGCTGTCGTGCGCGCTGTTCGGGCTCGCGCATGCGTTCAGCTATTCCGGCGGGAGCTTCGCGTTCGACCCGCTGACGATGGCGCTGACCGCGCTGCCTTCGCTGATCGCGGTCTGGCTGCGCGTGCGCACGGGCAGCCTGCTGCTGCCGGTGGTGCTGCACAACTTCGGCAACTCGATCTTCTTCCTGCTGTAAGTGCCGCGGGCGGGGTCGGGTGTTGCCATTCGCCGCGTGCGCCGCTAAGGGCGCGCCTTTCCCGACATTGCCTGGCCGGTCGGAACCGGCCTCATGCACGAAGGACCGAATTCATGAAGGCCGATATCCACCCCGACTACCACACCATCAAGGTGCAGATGACCGACGGCACCGTGTTCGAGACCCGCTCCACCTGGGGCAAGGAAGGCGACACGATGCACCTCGACATCGACCCGACCAGCCACCCGGCGTGGACCGGCGGCACGCGCCAGGTCGACCAGGGCGGCCGCGTCGCGCAGTTCAACAAGCGCTTCGGCGGGCTGTCGCTCAAGTCGAAGTCGTAAGCGGCCTTCTCCGCGGATTTCGAAGGGCGGTCCCCCGGGCGGGGGCCGCCCTTTTCGTTTGCAACGCAAGTTAGGATCGCGGAACTGCGCACCCTGCGCGGCCTTTCTCCACGAGAGAGGAGAGGCCGCGATGAACGTCGGAAACGAGCACAGCCGCTCGCTGTGGATGTACGAGAGTCCGGTCGCCGCGGCGGTGCCGCTGGCGGCCGACGTCGAAGCCGACGTGGTCGTCGTCGGGGCGGGGATCGCCGGGCTGTCGACGGCCTACGAGCTCGCCCGGCTCGGGCGCTCGGTGATCGTGATCGACCGCGGCGGAATCGGCAACGGGATGACCGCGCGGACCACCGCGCATCTCGCGTCCGAGCTCGACGACACCTACCACGAACTGATCCATGCGCGCGGCGAGGACGAAGCGCGGCGCTACCACGAGAGCCAGGTCGCGGCGATCAACCGGATCGAGGCGATCTGCGTCGAGGAAGGCACGGTGTGCGACTTCCGGCGGCTCGACGGGTACCTGATTCCCTCGGAAGATGGCGGGCTCGACTTGCTCGAGCGCGAGTTCGAGGCCTGCCGCACGCTCGGCGTCGCGGTCGAATGGGCCGAGCGCGCGCCGATCCCCGGGCTCGACAGCGGGCGGTGCCTGCGGTTCCCCGAGCAGGGGCGGATCCATCCGACGCGCTATCTCGCCGGACTCGCGCGCGCGATCGAGCGCAACGGCGGACGGCTGTTCGCCGAGACCGCCTACCTCGAGCACCGCGCCGACGACGACCGCGTGGTCGTGGTGACCGCAGGCGGGGCGAAAGTGCGCGCCGCAGCCGCGGTGTTCGCGACCAATTCGCCGGTCAACAACCGCGTCGCGCTGCACACCAAGCAGGTGCCGATGCGCACGTACGCGATCGCCGGGCGGATGCCGCGCGGCTCGGTGCCGGACGCGCTCGTGTGGGATACGCTCGAGGCCTACCACTACGTGCGGATCCAGGAGCTCAGCGAGAGCGAGGACTGGCTGATCGTCGGCGGCGAGGACCACCGTTCGGGCGAAGCGAGCGACATGGACCGGCGCATCGGCGCGCTCGCCGAATGGACGCGGCGGCGCTACCCGGGCTTCGGCAAAGTCGAGTACAGCTGGTCGGGCCAAGTGCTCGAGACGGTCGACTTCATGCCGTTCTCGGGGCGCAACCCGGGCGAGGACAACGTCTATGTCCACACGGGCGACAGCGGGCAGGGGATCACCAACGGCGTCGCCGGGGCGCTGACGATCGTGCCGCTGATCCTCGGCGAGGACAGCCGGTTCGCCGAGGTGCTCGATCCGGGGCGCAAGCCGGCCTCGCTGACCGCGCTCAAGGAGTTCGCCGAGGGGGTCGTCGGCGCGGTCAAGAACCTCGCCGAGCACGTGGTCCCGGGTTCGGCCGAGCCCGACGACGCGCCTGACCCGGGCGAGGTCGCCTCGGCCGATGCGCTGGCGCCGGGCGAGGGCGGGATCCTGCGCGAGGGCACGGCGAAGATCGCCGCCTATCGCGGGCACGATGGCGAGCTGGTGCGCCGTTCCGCAGTGTGCACGCACATGGGCTGCGTGGTGCACTGGAATCCGTTCGAGCAGTGCTGGGATTGCCCGTGCCACGGCTCGCAGTTCGCGCCCGACGGCGCGGTGCTCAACGGGCCGGCGGTGAAACCGCTGGCGGAAGCCTAGTCCGGGTTAGGCTCGAACTTCAGCCGACCCGCGAGGCGCGCGGTGCCGGTGTCGCGCGCGTGGTGCACGCCGTCGACCACGGCGACGTCGGGGAAGTCGTGGTACGGGTTGAGGCCGAGGCAGGCGACGTTGACGCCGTAGGTGTTCGGGTCCGAGCGGCGCTGGTGGAAAGTGTACGAGCCGCAGCGCGAGCAGAAGTAGTGCTTCGCCGTGCCGGTGTTGAACTGGTAGAGCGTGAGCAGGTCCTCGCCCTCGGTCACCGCGAGCCCGTCGAGCGGGGCGCCGACGGTGACCGCCCCCTTCATCGCGCAGATCGAGCAGTCGCAGCGCGCGCCGCGCGGATTGTCGGGCAGGCGCACGGTGAACTGGACCGCGCCGCAGTGGCAGGCGCCGCGATGCTCGCGCAGCTCGTCTATTCCCATCCCCAGGGCCTTTCGCGGTACCATTTGGTGATCACGTACTTGGTGCCCTTGCGCACCTTCATCCCGTGGTGGAGCGTCGCCGGGTTCAAGCTGCCGTCGGGGCGGTGGTTGTTCCAGCAGACCAGCTTGCCGGTCTCGGGCTTGAACATCTTGTCGATGACCTTGAACCGGGTGGCGCCGCCGGCCTCGGGCTCGTTGAGGTAGATCATGAAGGTCCAGGTGCGCTGGCCGGCGACCGAGCAGAACTTGTGGAAGTCGCGGCCCGATGGCTCGAAGTAGTCGGTGTGCGCCTTGAACTCCTGGCCGACCGCGTAGCGCTGGCCCTGGACCGGCTCGCCGTGGGCGAGGTCGATCGCGTTCAGGGCGTGGAGCCGCGCCTCGAGGTCCTGCACCGCAGGCTCCTCGTCGCTGAGGTCGCAAGTCTCGCTGGTGCGGAAGTAGCTGTCGCCGTTGGCGTCGGCGATCTCCGAGGGGCGGCGATTGCGGTCGATCAGCGCGATGAGCGCGGTGCACAGCTCCGGCGGCAGGAACTCGGGACGGTCGAACAGCTCGAGCCGCGGCGAGGGCACGCGGCGCACGCCGGGGAAAGCCATGACCTGGGCTGCGGACGTGTCGCCGGGATTCGCCATGAGTCGGGTGATAGCTTTGCCGCGCGTGGTAATAAAGTTGCGCCGAGCGCGCGGGCTCGCAGTTTTCCCTTTGCTCGCGCGGCCTGTTGTGCAACAGGCGCTCGCCCGTGCCGATCCGGCTTGACCGGAGGGGGCGGCTGCTTATTTGCCGCGCCAGATAGTTTGGGCGCGGTAGTGGTTGTGGCGACTGTAGCTCAGTTGGTTAGAGCGCCGGTTTGTGGTACCGGAGGTCGCGGGTTCGGATCCCGTCAGTCGCCCCATTCCCTTGGTTTTCTGCCGCTTGCCAAGCCTTTTTGAGGGCGGATCACATGGCGGCATTCTGGACCGAAGCGGACTACGACGAGCACGAGCAGGTCGAGCTGGTGCATGACCGGGCCTCGGGCCTGACCGCCATCATCGCGCTCCATTCGACCCATCTCGGCCCGGGCGCCGGCGGCACGCGATTCTGGCACTACGCCGATCCGGCGGGCGCGATGCGCGATGCGCTGCGGCTGAGCCGGGGGATGAGCTACAAGAACGCGATGGCCGGGTTGCCGATGGGCGGCGGCAAGGCGGTCGTGCTGCTCGACGCGCAGCGGACCAAGACTCCCGAAATGCTCGCCGCATTCGGCGATGCGATCGACGCGCTCGGCGGGCGCTACGTGACCGCCGAGGACGTCGGCGCCAGCGAGGCCGACATGGTGGCGATCTCACACCGCACGCCGCACGTATGCGGGCTGCCGGCGGGCGAGGGCGGGCTCGGCGGCGACCCGGGTCCGTTCACGGCGATGGGCATCTTCCTCGGCATCAAGGCCGCGGTGGCGCACAAGCTCGGCAGCGATTCGCTCACGGACGTGCGCGTGGCCTTGCAGGGCTGCGGCAGCGTCGGCGGCGGGGTCGCCCGGCTGCTGGCGAAGGAAGGCGCGCGGCTGACCGTGGCCGATGTCGACGCGGGCAAGGCGCAGGCACTGGCTCGCGAAGTCGGCGGCGTCGCGGTGGCCGCGGACGCGGTCATGGACACGCCGTGCGAGGTGTTCAGCCCCAATGCGCTCGGCGCGATCCTCGACGACGAGGGCATCGGCCGGCTCGACTGCGCCGTGGTCGCGGGCGGGGCCAACAACCAGCTCGCCCGGCGCGGGCACGGCCGGGTGCTGGCCGAGCGCGGGATTCTCTACGCGCCCGACTACGTGATCAACGCCGGCGGGATCATCAACGTCAGCCTCGAGTATCTCTGCCGCCAGCACGGCGAGCCGTGCGACGTTGCCGAAGTCCACCGGCGGATCGCGCAGATCCCCGAGCGGCTCGCGGCGATCTGGCGCGAGAGCGATGCGAGCGGGGAGAGCTCGGACGTGGTTGCCGACCGGATGGCGCAGAAGCTGATCGGGCGGGGGTGAGGAGGGGGCCAGGAGCCCTCATCCAACTCCGACTAAGCCACTTCGTGGCTAAGTCTCCGTATCCTTCTCCCACCAGTGGGAGAAGGAGTCTGCGCCGCCTGAATGGGGACTCCTCGCCTCCCAATCGTTGACAAAGTCCGGAATTGGGGTGTTCGCGCTTGCTC
>CBHWED010000049.1:0-16778 GCA_966112795.1 uncultured bacterium | reverse complement strand
GCGTCGCGCCCGAGAAGCGCCCGTCGGTGATCAGCGCGACCTTCTCGCCCATCCCCTGGCCGTACAGCGCGGCGGTGGTCGCAAGCATCTCGCGCATGCCGGGGCCACCCTTCGGGCCCTCGTTGCGGATCACGATCACGCTGCCTTCGGTGATCTGGCGTGCCTCGACCGCGGCGAAGGTGTCCTCCTCGCACTCGAACACTTGCGCCGGGCCGCGGAACTGCAGCCGGTGCATGCCGGCAACCTTGACGATCGCGCCCTCGGGCGCGAGCGAGCCGCGCAGGCCGACGACGCCGCCGGTCGGGGTGATCGGCGCCTTCGCGTCGTAGATCACCTTCTGGTCGGGGTTCCAGGTGATCTCCTCGATGTTCTCGCCGAGCGTCTTGCCGGTCACCGTGATCGGCTCGGGATCGAGCAGGCCCGCGGCGAGCAGCGTCTTCATCACCATGTAGACCCCACCGGCCTCGTGCATGTCCTTCGCGACGTACTTCCCGCCAGGCTTGAGGTCGGCGATGTAAGGCGTTGATTTGAAGATCTCGGCAACGTCGAACAGGTCGAACTCGATGCCGCATTCGTGGGCCATCGCCGGCAGGTGCAGCGCGCCGTTGGTCGAACCGCCGGTTGCGGCCACCACGCGCGCGGCGTTCTCGAACGCGGCGCGGGTGCAGATGTCGCGCGGGCGCAGGTTCTTCGCCAGCAGCTCCATGACCTGGCGCCCGGCGGCACGCGCGATCTCCTCGCGCGACTTGTACGGCGCCGGCGCCATGTTGCTGTTCGGCAACGACAAACCGATCGCCTCGCCGACGCAGGCCATGGTGTTGGCGGTGTACTGACCGCCGCACGCGCCGTGGCCCGGGCAAGCGGCCTTCTCGATCGCGGTCAGCTCGGAGAGCGGGCACGCACCCGAGCTCCAGCGGCCGACGACCTCGAACACGTCCTGCACCGTGAGGTCGCGTTCCTGGTAGCGGCCGGGGAGGATCGAGCCGCCGTAGACGAAGATCGACGGCACGTTGAGCCGGAGCATCGCCATCATCATCCCGGGCAGGCTCTTGTCGCACCCGGCGAACCCGACCACCGCGTCGTAGCAGTGCCCGCGCACCGAAAGCTCGATCGAGTCCGCGATGACCTCGCGGCTGACCAGGCTCGAGCGCATGCCCTGGTGGCCCATGGCGATGCCGTCGGTCACCGTGATCGTGTTGAACCGCCGCGGGGTGCCGCCGCCCTCGATGACGCCCTCGCGGCAGATGTCGGCCTGGAAATCGAGCGCGGTGTTGCACGGCGCGCTGTCGTTGCCGGCCGAGGCGACCGCGACGAACGGACGCGCGATCTCCTCCTCGGTCATGCCCATCGCATAGTAATAGCTGCGCTGCGGCGCGCGCTCGGGCCCGACCGAAACGTAGCGGCTGGGCAGGCGGGACTTGTCGAAACGGTTGGTCATCGGACTTCCGGTTGGGTGAAAATTACGCGTGCGGGCCCTGCCCTCACTCCAGCGCCAGCGCAACTGCATTCGCGATCCGCACCAGCCGTTCGGCCCAGGCGGACTGGCCGGCGGCGTCGCCGATCTGGTCCTGCCGCACCTCGATGCCGACGTACGGGCGCCCCTCGGCCTCCGCGTGGCGGTTCATCGTCGCATTGAGCAGCTTGCCCGAATAGGGCTGCTGGTCGCCGACCACGAGCCCTTCGGCCTCGAGCAGCGGGATGGCCAGCCGCGCAGCACGGTCGTCTTCGTTGTACAGGACACCGACCTGCCATGGGCGCGCGACTTGTGGCTCGCTCCTGAGACTCGGTGTGAAGCTATGCAGCGACAGGATCAGCGCCGGCGGCGCCTGGTCGAGCAGCGCCGCGAGCGCCTCGTGATAGGGCCGGTGGAACCGCGCGAGCCGCTCCTCGCGCCCGGCGAGATCGAACAGGTTGCCGGGTATGGCATGCCCGTCGCTCGCATGTGGGATCGCCGCGGGCGCCTCTTCCTCGCGATTGAAGTCGCACACCAGCCGGCTGACGTTGCCGAGGAACGCCGCGATGCCGGGCGTCGCCGCCATCCGTGTCGCAACCTCGGCAACCCCGATGTCGATCGCCACGTGCTCGGTGAGCAGGGCCGGATCGATGCCGAGGTCGATGTCCGCCGGGACGCGGTTGGAGGCGTGATCGGAGACGATCAGGATGCCGCCGAACCGCGGCGTGCCGATCACCCGGAAGGCTTCCGATCCAACCTCAGACGTCATCTCAACTCACCTTGCATCTGCCACCATCCCGGATGCGATAAAGCCAATGATTCCGAGGCTTTGCGCATGACGTCATGACGCCGATAAAGGGCAAAGCAAGTCGCCCCCGACCCGCTCATGCGCACCAGCTCCGCCCCGGTTTCGCCGAGCGCTGCGAGCACTTCGGCGATCGGCGGGCACAGCGCGATCGCTGACGTCTCGAGGTCGTTCCGCCCCTCCTGCGCGATCACCGATGCCGGTCCGTCGGCCAGCGGACCGCGATCGATCCCGTCCCACCCGGCAAACACCGGTCCGGTCGCGAGCGGCACACGCGGATTGACCAGCAGCACCGCCGTGCCCGCCAGATCGTTCACCACCGGTTCGAGCTCGGTCCCGGTGCCCCGCCCGATGCAGGTCACGCTCTCGACGCAAGCAGGGACATCGGCCCCCAGTCTGGCCGCCCGTGCGCGCCAGTCCTCGGGCAGACCATGCGCGGCGCGCACCAGCCGGAACACCGCGCCCGCATCGGCCGAGCCGCCGCCGAGCCCGGCGGCCACCGGAAGATCCTTCTCGAGAGTGATCGCGAGACCGCCCGGCCGGGGCAAGGCAGAGAGCGCTTTGGCGACGATATTATCAAATGGATCAACCAGTTGATCAGAGAACTCACCAGCAATCCGCAACTCGTCCCGCGCTGCGGGGCGGGCCGTGAGCCGATCCCCCGCGTCGGCGAACGCGAACAGTGTCTCGAGCTCGTGATACCCGTCCGCGCGCCGCCGCCGGACATGCAGCGCGAGGTTGATCTTGGCGTAGGCGGTTTCGGTAGTCACTCCCGCGCCTTAGCGGCAATTCTCGCGGTTGTCCGCCAGCAGGCCGCCCATCGCGCGCAGGCCTCAACTTTCCTCATTTTCGATGACCATCAGCGGGCTGCCCGAGCTGCCTGCGGTCAGCGACTCCGGCGTGACGATGATCGTGCTCCCCGGCGCCAGGATATCGCTGACCAGGCTGCGAAAGCCCGACGGCATGTCGAACCGCCGGCTCTCGCCGGGGGCTACCTCGGTGCCTTGGCCGGCCCCGGAGAGGTTGAGCTTGAGCCAGTGCCGGCCGTTCGCGTCGGTGGCGCGCAGCACGTAGGCGGTCGCTCCGTCGATCGGATGGTCGGCGCGAACCGGCGCCGAGCCGATCTCGGCGCCCTCGCGGAACACCACCGCACGCTGGTCGGCCACGCTGACCACCACCGAGACGATCCCCTCGGTCGCCCGGTCCGGATGCCATTCGAAGGGCGCGGAGTCGAGCGAGCCTGCCCCGGCCGCGGCGCCCGTTACCGCAACATCCGGCGTTTCCGAGGTCTGCGGCGTTGCCGGCACGCTGGTGATGACCACGGTCATGCCGAGCGAGGTCACGTCGAACAGCAGCTTGGAGAACTCCATCGGCAGGCGGATGCACCCGTGCGAGGCCCGGTATCCGGGCAGCTTGCCGGCGTGCAGCGCAATGCCGTCCCAGGTCAGCCGTTGCATGTTGGGCATCGGCGCATTGTTGTAGAGGTTCGAGTAATGCTCGCGGCGCTTCTGCAGGATCGTGAACACCCCGGTCGGCGTCTCGTGACCCTCCTTGCCGGTCGAGACCGTGGAAGCCGCGACCGGCACGCCGTTGCGGAACAGGACCGCGCGCTCGGTCGCGAGATTGACGACCAGCAGCGCAGACCCGTCGACGCTGAGCTCGGGGGCCCAGACGAATTCGCCCGGCTTCAGCCCCGCTGCGATCTCGAGGATCGGCCGGTCGCCCCGCGCCACGGGCTGCGCCTCGGCCGTGCCGCCCGCGAGAAGCGCGGCCATGCAGGTGGCCGCGAGGAGGGATGCCGTCTTCATGCCGGCGACGATGGAGCGAACGGCGCGCTGGGGCCATCGGAAATATATTGTAGGCGCCGCAATGCCGCGGCCTCGCTCACATGTTCGGGTAGTTCGGCCCGCCGCCACCTTCGGGAGTGACCCAGTCGATGTTCTGCGGTGGGTCCTTGATGTCGCAGGTCTTGCAGTGGACGCAGTTCTGCGCGTTGATCACCAGGTGCGGGGTCCCCTCCTCGACGCCAACGTACTCGTAGACCGCGGCCGGGCAATAGCGCGCCTCGGGGCCCGCGTAGAGCGGCCAGTTGACCGTCTCCGGCAGCGTCGGGTCCTTGAGCCGCAAGTGGCTCGGCTGGTCCTCCGCGTGGTTGGTCCCCGAAAGGAACACCGACGACAGCCGGTCGAAGCTGATCGTCCCGTCGGGCTTCGGATAGCGGATCGGGGCATAGAGATCGGCGCGGCGCGTGCTCTCGGCATCGGTGTGGTGCCCGAGCGTGAACGGCAGGCGGATCTTCAGCGTGCGCAGCCACATGTCGGCGCCCGCGAACAGCGTGCCGAGCGCGCCGCCGAACTTGGCGACCAGCGGCTGGGCGTTGCGGACGAGCGCGAGCTCGTCTGCGATCCAGCTCGAACGTACGGCGCTATCGTATTCCGAAAGCGCGTCTTTCTCGCGACCCGCGGCGATCGCCGCAGCGGCAGCTTCGGCAGCGAGCATGCCGCTCTTCATCGCCGTGTGCGTGCCCTTGATCCGCGGCACGTTGACGAACCCGGCCGCGCAGCCGATCAGCGCCCCGCCCGGGAAGTCGAGCTTGGGCACCGATTGCCAGCCGCCCTCGTTGATCGCGCGCGCGCCATAAGCCACGCGCCGCCCGCCTTCGAGCACCGCGCGGATCGCCGGATGCTGCTTCCAGCGCTGGAACTCCTCGAACGGGCTGATCCACGGGTTCGCATAGTCGAGCGCGGTGACGAACCCGAGCGCGACCTGGCCGTTGGCCTGGTGGTAGAGGAACCCGCCACCCCAGGCCTCGTGCTCGGACAGCGGCCAGCCCTGCGTGTGGATCACCTTTCCGGGCTCGTGATTGTCGGCAGGGACGTCCCACAACTCCTTGATCCCGAGGCCATAAATCTGCGGCTCGCAGTCCGCCTCAAGATCGAACCGCGCACGCAGACGCTTGGTCAAGTGGCCGCGCGCGCCCTCGGCGAACAGCGTGTACTTGGCGTGCAGCTCCATCCCCGGCTGGTAGTCCGCCTTGTGCGAGCCGTCGGCCGCCACGCCCATGTCCTGGGTGGCCACGCCCATGACCGCGCCGCTCGCGTCGAACAGCACTTCGGAGGCGGGGAAGCCAGGAAACACCTGCACGCCGAGCGCCTCCGCCCGCTCGGCGAGCCAACGGCACAGGTTGCCGAGCGAGCCGGTGTAGTTGCCGTCGTTCGACATCAGCGGCGGCAGCAGCGCGTGCGGCATCGACCACTTGCCCGTCCGCGTGAGGATCCAGTGGTGGTTCTCGGTCACCGGCACTTCGGCGAGCGGGCATGTCTCGCGCCAATCGGGCAGCAGTTCGTCGAGCGCGCGGGGGTCGATCACCGCGCCCGAAAGAATATGCGCCCCGACCTCCGAGCCCTTCTCGAGCACGACGACTTCGAGCTCGGCGTTGAGCTGCTTGAGGCGGATCGCCGCGGCGAGCCCCGCGGGCCCGGCGCCGACGATCACCACGTCGACGGGCATCGACTCGCGCTGAGGGATCTCGTCGGCGCTCATCGGCGGCAATCTTGGCAGGGGACCGGCATCCGCCGGGCTTGATCCCTGCCCGGCGACAGGTCAAGACCTGCCCCAAGCGCATGCCCCAACGCCCAGCCCCCTCGCTCACCGACAGCATCGCCGCCGCGCAAGCGTGGTGGCGCGAAGCCGGCGTGGACTTCGCGTACAGCGACGAGGCGGCGGCGTGGCTCGCCGACGAGGAGCCGCCGGCTGAGGCCGGCGCACCGTCCGCGCCCATCATAGCCCCTCCGCCCGAACCGGAGCGCCCGCCGATCGGGGGCGACCGGGCAAGCTGGCCGCAGGACCTCGCAGCGTTTCGCCAGTGGTGGCTCGAGGAGGCGACCCTCGATGGCGGCGGCACGCATCCGCGTCTCGCCCCGCACGGCGAGGCCGACGCCGCGCTCCTGATGATCGCGCCGATGCCCGAGGACGACGATCGCGAGACGCTGCTCGCGGGGCCGCACGGCCGGCTGCTGGCATCGTTCGCCCATGCTGCCGGGTACGCCCCCGAAACCGTCGCCGTGGCCACGGCGTTGCCGCGCCACGCACCGCTGCCCGACTGGGCCGGCCTCGCCGCGCGCGGCCACGGCGAGGTGCTGCTTCATCTGCTCGGACTGGCGCGCCCGAAGCGACTGATCGTGTTCGGCCGCAGCATCCTGCCGCTGCTGGGGCACGACCCGACGCAAGGCGCTCCCGCCGTTAGCGAATTGGCGATTCAAGGCCGTCCAGTGCCGATGCTCGTGACTTACGCCCCCGAGAACCTGCTCAAGAGCGCTCGGGAACGCGCGGGTCTCTGGCAACGGTGGCTCGAATGGACCGTGGACGACCAATGAAGACTTTGCTGCGCGCCCTCGGGGCAGCGACCGCGCTTTGCGCCACTGCGGCTGCTGCGCAACCCACCCACGACTACTACCAGTCGCTCGCCGCGCACGTCGCCGCGCCGCGGCAGCTCAGCCAGCAGGACCACGACTACTATGTCGCGGTGTTCGCCGCGATCGACCGCCAGGACTGGGCCGGCGCGGAATCGCTGCTCGCCCAGCGCGCCGACGGCCTGCTCCACCCGACCGCGAGCGCGGAGCTCTACCTAGCGGCCGGCTCGCCGCGCGTCGAACTGCCGCAGATCGAGGCGTGGATGCAGCGCGGGCGCCAGCTACCGCAAGCGCAGCAGCTCGCCCGGCTGGCGACGACTCGCGGCGCGACGACCACGCCGGACTTGCCGTACGCGCAGCAGTTCTACGCCACCGGCAGCAATCCCAAGCGCACCCGCCCGCGCACGATCGACGACGGCACGATGCCGGCCTCGGTGCGCGAGGCGATCCTCGCGCGGATCGACGCCGACGATCCCGACGGCGCGCGCGTGCTGCTCGACGGGATCGACGCGCTGCTGAGTTCCGAAGCGCGCGCCGAATGGCGCCAGCGCGTCGCGTGGAGCTACTACATCGAGAACCTCGACGCGCAGGCGCTCGGCCTCGCAGCGACGGTCAGCGCCGGCAGCGGCCCATGGGTCGCCGAGGGCGACTGGACCATGGGTCTCGCCGCCTGGCGCCTCGGCGACTGCGAGCAGGCCGGGCAAGGCTTCGAGCGCGCCGCCTATGGCGCGACCAACCCCGAATTGCGGGCCGCCGCGCAATACTGGGCGAGCCGCGCCGCGTTGCGCTGCCGCCAGCCCGCGCATAGCGCCGAGCTGCTTCGCGCCGCGGCGCAAGCCGATGAGACGCTCTACGGCATGCTCGCCTCCGAGCAGCTCGGCCTCGCGCTGCCCGAGCGCCTCGGCCGCTGCGAGTTCGGCCCCGCCGACTGGCAGCGGGTCGGCGGCTACGACAACGTCCGTGTGGCGATCGCGCTGGCCGAGATCGGCCGCGACAAGCTGTCGAGCGAGGTCCTGCTGTACCAGGCGCGGATCGGCGATCCCGGAGATTACGACGCGCTCTCGCGGCTCGCACGCGATCTCGGGCTGCCCTCGACCCAGCTCTACATGGCACACAACGCGCCGAGCGGCGGCAGTGCCGATCCGGCGTCGCAATATCCGGCCCCCAAGTGGATCCCGGTGACCGGCTGGCGCGTCGATCCGGCGCTCGCCTATGCCCATACGCTGCAGGAATCGAACTTCCGCGCCGAGGCGGTCAGCCCGGCGAAGGCGCAGGGGCTGATGCAGATCACCCCGATCACGGTGCGTGAGCACGCCCCGCGGCTCGGGCTGTCGGCAAGCCAGGTCGACATCTTCGACCCGCGCGTGAACCTCGCGTTCGGCCAGCAGAACCTCGAGATGCTGCGCGACAGCCCGGCCACCGGCGGCGCGCTGCCCAAGATCATGGCCGCCTATAACGCGGGGCTGACCCCGGTCTCGCGCTGGAACTACGAGGTCCGCGACCAGGGCGACCCGCTGCTCTACATGGAATCGATCCCCTACTGGGAAACGCGCAGCTACGTTGCCATCGTCATGAAAAACTACTGGATGTACGAACGCCAGGCGCAGGCGGTCTCGCAAAGCCGCGCCGCGCTCGCGCAGAACGCCTGGCCGGGCTTCCCCGGCGTCGACCAGGGCTCGGGCCGCGTCTATCTCTCGGCGCAGGCTGAAGCGGCGCCGCGCTGATGGCGATCGACGAGAGCCGCGCGTTCAAGCCGATCAACATCGCCCTCCTGACCGTGTCCGACACGCGCGGGCCCGACGAGGACACCTCGGGCGACATTCTCGCCGAGCGCATCCGCTCCGCCGGCCACACGCTCGCCGCGCGCACGATCCTGCGCGACGACGCCGACGCGATCGAAACCTTGTTCAACCAGTGGATCGATGACCCGACGATCGACGCGGTGGTCTCGACCGGCGGCACCGGCCTGACCGGCCGCGACGTCACCCCCGAGGCGATGGACCGGGTCAAGGAAAAGGACATCGAGGGCTTCGGCGAGCTGTTCCGCTGGATCAGCTACCAGACGATCGGCACCAGCACCGTGCAGTCGCGCGCCTGCGCCGCCGTCGCCCGCGGAACCTACCTGTTCGCGCTCCCGGGCTCGAACGGTGCGGTCAGGGACGGCTGGGACCGGATCCTCGCCGAGCAGCTCGACAGCCGCAACCGGCCGTGCAACTTCGTCGAGCTGATGCCGCGCCTCAGGGAGAAGTAGCCGGCTCCTCGGGCGGCAGTCCGGAACGATAGAACTGCAGCTCGGGTGAGACGTGGGCGAGATTTCGCTCGCGCGTACGCGCGCCGTCGTCGTCGTAGAGGAACGGCAGGAAGGCGTAGCGCCGTCCCTTGGTCACCGGCCGCGCCTCGTGCAGCAGTGAGCACGAGAACACCACCGCCCCGCCGGTCGGCGCGCGATAGGTCTGCGGCCCGAACTCGGGGAAGCACAAGTCCCCGCCCTCGTAGTCTTCGGCGTTGAGGTTGATCGTCACCGCGAACTTGCGATGCGCCGTGCCCTTGGTGGTGTTGTCGCGGTGCGGCCGGAAATAGCCGCCGGTGCCGCCATCGTAGCAGGCGACGATCCACCGTTCGATGCGCGTCGGGTCGAACTGGAAGGCGCGTTGCACCAGCGGGCGCAGCAGGTGGAACAGGCTGCTCTTGAGCGCCTTGAGCAAGTCCTCGTCGGTGATCGTGCAATCGGCCCGGCGTTTGTGGCCATGGTCGACGATCGTCGTGGTCACGCCGGCGACGTCGCGCATGAAGCCCGATTCCTCGCCGCCGGTGTGGTCGTAGAGGTCGATCAGCCGCCGGCACAGCTCGGGCGAGAGGATCCGCGGTGCAACCAGCACCGGCGCGGGCATCCCGCGGGGCTCATTTGCAAGGCGACGGCATTCGGCCATCATGCGCGGCCCTTCGGGCAGTGGTGCACGGATGAGCACGCGCTGGAGCGGATCGAGCATGAGCCAGTAAGGCTGATAAGTCCCGTCCTCGCTGACCGCGCCAAAAGCTTTCGATACCGCGAGGTCGTAATCGAGAAACCAGCGCACGCCCGGCAATTGCTGCGCGATGCGCCCTTGTGCCGCGTCGGTCGGATCGACGGTGACCCCGAAGAAGCAGACGTTGAGGTCGTCGAACAAGTCGCGGTTGGCTGCGAGCAGCTCGAGCACCGGACCAAACTCGGGCCGGCCGAGCTGGCCGGCAAACAGCATCACGATCCACCGCCCGGCGGCGGTATCGAAGGCGTAGCGCGAATTGCCGTCGAGCGCCTGGGCGTGGAACCAGGGCGCCGGTTCGCCGATCATCGGAATGCGGTTCATGGGATGCAGGTCTAGCAGCGCAGATTTTACGCGCACAGCCCTTGCAGGAACCAGTCGGGCACTCCGCCCCGGCCGTCGCCGATCAGGCCGGCGCGGTAGATCCAATAGCGCCGGCCAACCTCGTCCTCGACCCGGTAGTAGTCCCTCAGCCGCGTGTTGCCCTTCTCGCGCCACCATTCGGGTGCGATTCGCTCGGGCCCTTCGACGCGGACCACGTCGTGCATCGCGTCGCGCCAGCGGAACCGGCGCGGGGTGCCGTCGGGAGCCTCGTAGAGCACCGCGATCGGTTCGGGCCGGTCGAGCAGCTTGAGCGGCCGCGCATGGAACATGAGCTCGCCCTGGATTGCCGGCTCGGATGCGAGCGGCGGCTGCCAGCGCTGCGCGCGCTCGGGGATATGGCTCGCACAAGCCACCGGCCGGCGGACCGCGTCCGGCCCGAGGCGCACGGTCAGCCGGTCGATGCAGGCGGCGAGCGAGGTGCCCTGCTCCGGCATCGCCTCGAGATCCGCCTGCCCCGCCACGAGCGGCTCGGCCCAGGCCGCGCGCAGGCGCACGAGCTCGATGCCGAAACCGGCGTCGATGTCGTCGAGCTTGGCGGCGAACAGGCGGGCGATATGCGCCGCATCGCGCGTCGCCGCGGCGAGCTCGAGGCTGCGAAAGGCCGCGTCGCCGTCGACTCTCCACAGGCCGAGCTCGAGCCGCCGCGCGCCTTCCCCGCGCGCTTCGAGCGCGCGTGCGATGTCCCCGGCGAGGTCGGCGACGACCTGGTCGAGCAGCTCGCGATGGCGCAGCGGCTCGAGCAGCCGCCGCTGGACCAGCGCGGGGTGCACGGCGACGACCGGCAGCAGCGGCTCCGCCGCCTGGCCGAGCAGCTGGTCGAGCCGCAGCAGCGGGCTCAGTTCGGGCACGTTGCGGCGGAAGCGGCGCTTGAGCGCGTCGCGCCCGCCCTTGTCGGCGAACCTCCTGGTCAGGTCGCCGATCCGCTTGAGCCCGAGTCGTCGCAGCAGCAGCAGCGCCTCGGGCTCGAGCCGCAACGCCGCCACGGGAAGCGTGGCCAGCCGTGCGGCAATGTCTTCGCCGGGAGCGAGGATCGCGCGCTCGGCCCCGTAGTGTGCGAGCGCCCAGGCGGCGCCGGCGGTCGGCGCGATCGCGAGGCGCGCGGCGAGGCCCCGCGCGGCGAGATGCGCCTGGGCCTCGGCGAGCAGCCGGTCCTCGCCACCGAACAGATGCGCCACCGCGCTGGTGTCGACCAGTAGCCCGTCTGGCGCATCGACCGCCGACCATGGCCCCCAGCGCTGCACCCACACCGCCAGCCGCTCGAGGAACGCGAGGTCGCCCGCCGTGTCCGCCGGCGTCACCCCGAGCCGGGGGTACAGCGCGCGCGCGTCGGCGAGCCGCATGCCCGGCTGTGCCCCGACGGCGAGCGCGGCCTCGTTGGCCGCTTCGATCCGCGGCCCGTGCGCGGTTTCGACGATCAGCGCGACGGGTTCGGCGTCGGCGCCTTCGCCCGGCTTGCAGCCTTCAGCCTGCCGCCAACGATCGATCGCCAGCCGCGGCAGCCAGATCGCCATGACCCGTCGTTCGGCAGGCTCACGATGAGCGGGCAAACCTTTCCTCCGATTGTCCGGAGGAGGGATCGAGGCCGCAGGCCGAGAGCCCGTCTCGAAGGGCGTGCAGGATCCATTCTCCGGGAGGGTGGGCCCGCGCGCGGAACAGCGTGGCGCGCCAGGCCGGAGTGCCGGGGGCCGCCGCGTTCCAGCGCGGCGCGGGCGAAGGCGCGGCGGCGACCTGCCAGCGCATCCGTGCCGCCGACAAGTCGCGCGCGGCGTCGAGCCGGATGAGGAACAGCGGCACGCCATGCTGCTCGGCCGCGAGGCTGAGCCGCCGCGAGGCGGTGAAGTCGAGCGCTTTCGGATTCCCGGCGATCTCCCCGATCACACAGGCGAGCTCGCGGCAGCGCAGCCCTTCCTCGAGCGCGAACAGTGCGTCCTCGGGCTTGCGCGCGGTGACGTGGATCAGCCGGTGGCGCAGCGCGGCCGGCAGCCCGTGGCGGTAAGGCCGCCCGGTCAACCGCAGCGACGCCGCATCCTGCACCCACAGCACGCTGCGCTCGCCGAGTTCCCCGCCGTCGAGCGCCAGCGCGAGGGCCAAGGCCACGCCGCTCGCCTCGCCACCCTCGGCGAACAGCTCGGTGTGTAGCGCGCACGGCAGGCCTGGCTCCCACCGAGGAGCCCGGAAGCCCGGGGAGACAAGCTCTCCGGCGTTGCGGAAGGCGGACATGTCCATTGCGAATCGACTCCGATGTTCACTCTATGTTCCGATGCCGATTTATGCAATGAAAAGGGGCCGCCTCCGCTTGGGAGACGGCCCCATTCCGAAACCATCCGGTCCTTACGGCCGGCTGTGGTCCACGCCCGGAAGCTCGGGCGCCAGGTCGGCATATTCGGGCTCGTGCACTTCGACGATCCCGCGGCCCAGGTGGCTGCGCCCGCGGCTGTAGCCGAAGTAGATCAGCAGCCCGATCACGCCCCAGCCGGGCAGGAACAGCATCGCCGACGAAGGCAGGTTTACGAACAGGAACACGCAGCCGATGATCGTCGCCGGCGCGACGAACCACACCGCGGGCACCCGGAAGTGGCGATGTCGGGTGGCGTCCCGCTTGCGCAGCACGAGCACCGCGATGGCGACGAACATGAACGCATAGAGCGTGCCCGCGTTCGAGATGTCGGCGAGCTTGCCGACCGGGAAGAACGCCGCGCCGAGCCCGACGAGGCCGCCGGTGATCATCGTCACGATGTGCGGGGTCTTGAACCGCGGGTGCACGGTGCTGAGCTTCTCGGGCAGCAGCCCGTCGCGGCTCATCACGAAGAAGATGCGGGTCTGGCCGTAGAGCAGCACGAGGATGACCGACGGCAGCGCGAGGAACGCGGCGACGCCGAGCGCATTGCCCACGCCCGAGAAGCCGATCGTGCGCAGCACGTGGGCCAGCGCCTCGTTCGAGCACACCAGTGCCTCGTGATAAATCGGCATCGCGCATTGGCGCGCGAGCTCGGCCGAGCCGGGCTCGTAGGGCACGCCTTCAGGCGACATGATCGGCTGTCCGCCGAGCGTGGCGACCGCGCCGCCGGCGACGAGGATGTAGAACACGGTGCAGATCAGCAGCGAGCCGATCAGCCCGAGCGGCACGTTGCGCTGCGGGTTCTTGGTCTCCTCGGCAGCCGTGGAGACCGAATCGAAGCCGACATAGGCGAAGAAGATCGTCGCCGCCGCGCCGACCGCGCCGAGCCCGGTGCCGAAGCCGCCGAACACGCCCGCGGGCAGGAACGGGTTGAACTTCTCGGCCGAGAACGCCGGGCTGGTGTAGGTCAGCGCGATGAACGCGGTCAGCGCGATGAGCTTGATCGCCACCAGCACCGCATTGACCTTGGCGCTTTCGCTGGTGCCGACCACGAGCAGCGCGGTCACCAGCAGCGCGATGAACAGCGCCGGGAGGTTGATCACGCCGCCCTCGGCCCCGCCGAGCGCGAGCGGCCCGGCCGACAGCCAGGCAGGCAAATGTATGCCGAGGAATTCGTTCAATATCGTGCCGGAGAAATACCCCGACCAGCCGACCGAGACCGCCGCCGCGGCGATCGCGTATTCCATGATCAGCGCCCAGCCGACGGTCCACGCGAGGATCTCGCCGACGGTGGCGTAGCTGTAGGTGTAGGCGCTGCCCGCGACCGGGACCATCGCCGCGATCTCGGCGTAGCACAGCGCGGCGACGATGCAGACGAGGCCGGCGATGGCGAAGGCCAGCATCAGGCCGGGACCGGCCTTCTGCGCGCCGGCGGCGGTCAGCACGAAAATGCCGGTGCCGATGACGCTGCCGATACCAAGCAGCGTCAGCTGCACGGCACCGAGTGAACGGTGAAGCGATTTCTTTTCCGCCGTCGCCAGAATGGCGTCTAGCGGTTTGACACGATCGAGCAGCATCCAGCCGATCTCCCTGTGAGTTCCGTTATCAGACCCGCGTTTCCCCTCCGCGAGCGATGGCTGGCACGGACGCTAACGCAGGCTCGGCCCTTGGCAAGGATATTCGGCAGGCTTTCCCCGGTTGGGAGCGCCGTCTACAAGTCGCTCCCATGTCCACCACCTTCCAGCTCGACACCTCGACCAGCCGCGCCAATCCCACGCCGCAGCCGATGCGCCGGCTGACGGTGCCCAAGATCCGCCAGCGCAAGGTCGACGGCGTGACCGCCGAGCCGATCGTCATGCTGACCGCCTACACCGCGCGCCAAGCGCAATTGCTCGACGCGCATTGCGACGTGTTGCTGATCGGCGATTCGCTCGGCCAGGTGATTTACGGCTTGCCTTCGACAGTGCCGGTCACGCTCGAAATGATGGCCAACCACGCCGCCGCTGTGGTCCGCGGCAGCTATCACGCGCTGGTGGTGGTCGACATGCCGTTCGGCTCGTACGAGGCCTCGCCCGAGAAGGCGTTCGAGAGCGCGGCGCACCTGCTCAAGGCGAGCGGGGCGGCGGCGGTCAAGCTCGAGGGCGGCGAGGCGATGGCCGCGACGGTCGAATTCCTGATCCAGCGCGGCATCCCGGTCATGGGCCACGTCGGGCTGACCCCGCAGGCGGTCAACGTGCTCGGTGGCTACGGCGCGCGCGGCCGCGGCGAGGCAGAGGCCGGCAAGATCGTGCGCGATGCACGCATGCTGGCCAATGCCGGCGCTTTCGCGATCGTCGTCGAAGGCGTGCTCGAGCCGATCGCCAAGCTTGTCACGAGCGCGGTGCCCTGCCCGACGATCGGCATCGGCGCCTCGGCGCAATGCGACGGGCAGGTACTGGTGACCGAGGACATGCTCGGCATGTTCGAGCGCGTGCCGCGCTTCGTGAAGCGCTACGACGACCTCGCCGCGCGGATTTCCGCCGCGGCCGCCGCCTATGCCGGCGAAGTCAGGGCGCGAACATTTCCGGGCGAGGACCAGACCTACCGGCCCGAATAGCGCACCCACGAAAACGCTTTCCTACATCAGGCCATCCATGCCACGTCATGAAGACCATGGCCCGCCCGACCCCGCACCGTGCTGCAGAACCAGCCCGATCCCGGCGTCCCGCATCGGCGGTTTTGGGGCTTTGGACCCTGTCAACGCTGTCAACTTCGTGGAGCAGCGGAGACAGCACATGAACCAGCGGGCTTCGATGCGGCCGAGGACGGGACGGGCGCTGCCCTCCTCGCTCGCGCGAGCGCGCGCTGGGCTCCTGCTGGCCGTGCCGCGAACCCTGTCAACGCTGTCAACTTCATTCGCTCGCGCGCGTGGCGATCTCGTGCCGGTCGCGCGGCGGCGAACCCTGTCCGTTTTGTCAACTTCGCGCGCGGGCGTCAGTCGCGCCGCCGGCAAGTCTAGCGCAGGGCTCTGACATGTTTCGCCATTTCCGCGGACCGATTCTGTTCGCGCTCGTCTGCTTCGGGCTCGCCGCGTGGTACGGCTGGACCCAGGGCCACGTCGTCGCCAGCATGCTGCGTGCGCTGTGGATCGTCATGATCCTCTCGGTGCTCGAGGTCTCGCTGAGCTTCGACAACGCCGTGGTCAACGCCACCGTGCTCAAGGACATGGACGAAGTCTGGCAGCGCCGCTTCCTGACCTGGGGCATGGTGATCGTGGTCTACGGGATGTACATCGTCTTCCCGCTGGCGATCGTCGCGCTCGCCGCAGGGCTCGGTCCGGTCGAGACCGTGCGCCTCTCGCTGACCGATCCCGAGCAATACGAGCGGATCGTGTCCTCGGCCCATGTCGGCATCGCCGGCTTCGGCGGCGCGTTCCTCGGCATGGTCGGGCTCAAGTTCTTTTTCGACGAAGAGAAGGAAGTCCACTGGATCGCCGTCGTCGAGCACTGGGCGGCGCGGTTCTCGGCGCTCCCGGCCTTGGAGATCGTGATCATCCTGCTGGCGCTGTGGGGCGTCTCGCGCCTGCTTCCGCCCGACCAGGCGCTATCGCTGCTCGGCGCGGGCGTGTTCGGCGTGATCGTCTTCGTGCTGGTCGAAGGCCTCGGCGAAATCCTCGCGCAACGCGATGCCCGCCTGAAGCAGGCCGGCACCGCCGTGCAGAGCGGCCTCGGCGCCTTCATCTACCTCAACGTGCTCGACGCCTCGTTCAGCTTCGACGCGGTGATCGGCGCGTTCGCGCTGTCGAACAACATGATCGTGATCGCGCTCGGCCTGTCGATCGGCGCGATGTTCGTCCGCTCGCTGACGGTGCTGCTCGTCAAGAAGGGCACGCTCGCCGAATACCGCTACCTCGAGCACGGCGCCTTCTGGGCGATCCTCGCGCTCGCCGTGATCATGCTGGTCTCGGCGCGCTACGAAGTGCCGGAAACCCTGACCGGGCTCGTCGGCGCAGCGTTGATCGCGGGGTCGCTGTGGTGGTCGGTCATGCACAAGCGGCGGCACCGCGACGCCGACCTGCCGAGCTGAACCTGCCGCTCGGCAACTAGCGAAAACACCTTCCGCCAATTGGCGATCCGTGCAACGGCAACAGGCATGCTGCGTTTCTACAAAGGCTCGATGATCTTCACCTTCGTCTGCCTCGCGCTGGCGGTGTGGTACGGTTGGACGGTCACCGGCACGGTGTCGGGCACGCTGTCGCTGCTGTGGATCGTGATCGTCCTTTCGGTGCTCGAGATCTCGCTGTCGTTCGACAACGCCGTGGTCAACGCGACCGTGCTCGACGAGATGGACGAGGTCTGGCAGCGCCGCTTCCTGACCTGGGGCA
>CBHWED010000048.1:0-16886 GCA_966112795.1 uncultured bacterium | reverse complement strand
ACGCGACACGACGGCACGAAAAGGGGCGAGGCACCGCGGTGCCCCGCCCCTTCCCTTTCGCCGAAGATCGGCGCTTACGGCTGCAGCCGGACCAGGCGGTTCGTGAGAACCTCGAGGCCTTCGCCCGAGCCCGCGACGACATCGATGCGGCCGATCTTCTCGGTGACGCGCTCGAGCGCCTCGAGCTCCTTGAGCCGCATCAGCACCGGGTTGTCGGCCATCAGCTTCGCCGTGTTGAGCAGGCTGCGGGTCGCGGCCGTCTCCTCACGCCGGCGGATCAGGTTCGCCTGCGCGACCTTCTCCGCCTCGACCACCCGGTTGATCAGCTCGCGCATCTCGCCCGGGAGGATCACGTCCTTGATGCCGAGCTCGGTCACGCGGACGCCGATGTCGCCCAGCTCGCGCCGGACGTGCTCGACGATCTCGCGGTCGACCTTGACCCGGTCGTTGAGGAGCTCGTCGAGCGTCCGCCCGGCCACGGCCTCGCGGACCGCGAACTGGACGAGCTTGTAGACGTGCCCCTGGTAGTCCGGGGTGCCCAGCGCCGCCTTCTCGACGTCGGTCACCTGGACGAAGCTGGTCAGCGTCACGCGGATGCTGACCCGGTCCTTCGTCAGGATCTCCTGCGCCGTCACCTCGAGCGGCGACGGACGCGTGTCGAGCGCCAGCGAGGTGACCTTGCGGCCGACCTGCCAGTAACCGTATCGCCCCGGGCCGACGGTCTCCACGAGCTCGCCGTCGAACAGGACGATCGCCGACTGCGCCTCGGCGACGGTGACGGCCTGGACCGGTGCCGGGACCGACTGCCCGTAGACGGTCGCGCCCATGACTTCGGTCAGCTGCCGCTTGGTCAGCTTCGGCGTCGCCTCGACGTCGATCGTCTCGACGGTGACCGTGTCGAGCACCTTCCACACGCGGGCGACGTCGCCGCCGCGCACGATGAGCTTGGCACGGCCGTCGAGCCGGACCACCGCGACCGAGCCCTGCTCCGGCGCGACGATTGCGAAATGGGCCTCCGCGAGCTCGGGATGCCGCTTCTCGATACCGTCGACCAGCGGCGAGACGCAGGCGCCGGAGGCCTGGGTCACCTCGACCCGGTCACGGCGGCTGTTCCACAGCCAGAAGCGATGCAGTCCCGGTTCGAGAACCCGGACGAGGCGGCCATCCCTGACCAGGAGGCCGCGCTGGTTTTCGGCGATGACGAATGCGTTCATCATGACCGGTCCTCCTGTACTCACGCGCCGGGGTTGATTCCCCGGCGGGGAGCGGGCGGGTAGGCGTGGGTGGTTTCGGGAGCAACCGGATTTTGTGCAGCGCAGCATTTCCTATGGTGCAGTGCGGTATATTTGCATCACCGGTGCCCTGCCCCTCATCCGATCCGTCATCCTGAACTTGTTTCAGGACCCATTTCTGCGCCGCACGGCGTTCTCGGTTTCGCGCTGGGTCCGCGGCGGGCTTCGCAAGCGTGCGGCTTTGCCCCGCTTTACCGGAGAGCTCCGCGAGCGCGGCCCGATGGGTCCTGAAACAAGTTCAGGATGACGAGGAAACAGGAGGGCGAGAATGAGGTCGGCCGGCGGGCGATCCCCGGGGTCTCGGCGGGCCGGCGATTGAGGCGGGTGTGCGCCGGCGTGTCCCGTTGCCGCGTCCAGCGGGCCCGAGCCCGCTGCCGGTGGCACCGCGTCGGCCGGTGCGCGATCCGCCGGTATCCTCGCCGGCGCGTAGCCGGGAAACCGGTGCCTTGGACTTGCCGCCCCGCGCCCTGAGGCGCAGAACGCCGCGGTCCGCGGCTGGTCGCCCCACCGGCCTCCCCGTGATTGGAAGCCGTTACAGGGCTTGTAGGAGGGGGATTCGAACCCCCGACACACAGAACCTTAATCTGTTGCTCTACCCGTCTGAGCTATCCTTGGCGTTTGAAGCAGGATTCGAACCTGCCCTCACAGAGTTTCAGTCTGCTGCTCTCCCTCTGAGCTATTCAAACGAGGTCTGGTTCGCAGCCAGATCCAGCGTGCAAGGCTGGTGCCCCACCTGGGAACACGGGTCCGGCAGACCGGCCGCGCCCTGCGGGATTCACGAACCCGCGCGGAAGGACGAGCGGGCGGGTAGGCTCGCGATCGCCGCTGGTCAAGAAAATTGTGCAGTGCAGCATTTGCGGTTCGGCGATCCTTAAGCTGTCACCGTGCATAAGGGCCCGATGAGACGCACCCTCGCCTTCGTTCCGCTGATCCTCGCAGGCTGCGCCACGCCTGCGACGCCCGGCGACGGCATCGCCCGCGCCGGGCTCAACCAGCGGGTCTACGTCGATGGGCCTTACGTAACCCCGCTGCAGATCGTCGAGGACAGCCGCTGCCCGGCGGGCGTGCAGTGCGTGTGGGCCGGACGGACGCGGGTGGCGGTGCGGATCGATCTCGGCTCGCGCAGCGAGATCGCGGTGCTGTGCAGCGACACCCCGTTGCAGGTCGCCGACGGGCAGCTGTCGCTGGTCGAGGTGTCACCGGCCGCGACAGCCGGGACCAAGCCCGGCGCCTATCGCTTCGGCATGAGATTCGCCGGCGGGATCTAGCCGCGCCCGAGCGCCGCGACGCCGGGCAGCTCGCGGCCTTCCATCCATTCGAGGAACGCGCCGCCGGCGGTCGAGACGTAGCTGAAGTCCTGCACCACGCCCGCGTGGTTGAGCGCGGCGACGGTATCGCCGCCGCCAGCGACCGAGACCAGCGAGCCTTCGCGGGTCAGCGCAGCGGCGGTCTTGGCCAGCGCCACGGTGGCGGCGTCGAACGGCGGTGTCTCGAACGCGCCGAGCGGGCCGTTCCACACCAGCGTGCGGCAGGTCTTGAGCGCGTCGGCGAGCGCTTCGACGGCCTGCGGGCCGACGTCGAGGATCATCTCGTCGGCGGCGACCTCGTGGACGTTGCAGGTGCGCAGGCTCGGCGGGTTGGGGGCGAACTCCTTGGCCACCACCACGTCGTAGGGCAGGTGCACGGTGCAGCCGGCCTTGTCGGCCGCGTCGAGGATCGCCTCGGCCTTCGCGGCGAGGTCGTGCTCGCACAGCGATTTGCCGACGTCGACCCCACGCGCGGCGAGGAACGTGTTGGCCATGCCGCCGCCGATGATCAGGTGGTCGACGCGCGCGACCAGGTGCTCGAGCACGGCGAGCTTGGTCGAGACCTTGGCTCCGCCGACGACCGCGGCGACCGGCTTCTCGGGGCTGCCGAGCGCCTTGTCGAGCGCCTCGAGCTCGGCCTGCATCGCCCGGCCGGCGTAAGCCGGGAGCTGGTGCGCGAGGCCTTCGGTGGTCGCGTGCGCGCGGTGCGAGGCCGAGAACGCGTCGTTGACGTAGAAGTCGCCGTTGGCCGCGATTTCGCGCGCGAAGCCGGGGTCGTTCTTTTCCTCGCCGGGCCAGAAGCGGGTGTTCTCGAGCAGCGCAATGTCGCCCGGGCGCAGGATGCCGATCGCCTGCGCGACCACCGGGCCGGCGACTTCGGAGACGTACATGACTTCGCGGCCGAGCACTTCGGCGACCGCGCCCTGGATCAGGCTGGTCGACATCGTCGAGTGGCGCTCGCCCTTGGGCCGGCCGAAGTGCGCGAGCAGCAGCACCTTGGCCCCGGCGTCGGCGAGCTCGAGGATCGTCGGCGCGACCGCGCGGGCGCGCGTGAGGTCGGTGACGCGGCCGTCGGCCATCGGCAGGTTCAAGTCGACGCGGACCAGCGCGACCTTGCCCTTGACCTCACCGAGGTCGTCGAGAGTGCGGAAAGCCGGCATTCACAGGATCCTTATTTCGTCGCCCACGGCGATCTCGCCGTCCTCGATCACCCGGCAGAGGAAGCCGCCGCGCCAGTCGGGCGTGAGCGCGGCGCGCAAGCCCTCGTGCAGCGCATCCATCCGCTCGCACGGATCGCATTCGCAAGTGACCTCGAGCACCAGGCTCTGGCCGATCCGCACCCGGGTGCCTTCCTCGCGCGGCAGGTGCAGCCCCTGGACGAGCAGGTTGCGCCGGCAGTCCGACCAATCGAGCACCGCCCCCGCCTCGGTCATCGCGGCGACGACGCATTCGGCCTCGATCAGCGAGACCTGGCGTTTGCGGCCCGGCTTGGTCGCCGCGAGCCCGCCGCGGAAATCGCCGTGCACGCCTTCGGCGATGGAGACGACGACGTGGTCGACCGTCTCCATCGGCCCCTTGGGCCTGTCGTGGCGGGCTATCCCAGCAAGGCGGCCGGCGGTCATCCCTCTCCTTTAATTCCAACCACCAACCCCGTCATCCCCGCGAAAGCGGGGACCTCGCTGCCTTTACGCTGGGCCGCGGAGAAAAGCGGGGTCCCCGCTTTCGCGGGGATGACGAACCGGATGGATTTGAAGCGCCGGTTCTAGCTCAGAGGAACTTGGCCATCACCCCGGCGGTGTCGATCATCCGGTTCGAGAAGCCCCACTCGTTGTCGTACCAGCTCAGCACGCGGACGAGCTTGCCGTCGATGACCGCGGTTTCGAGGCTGTCGATGGTCGAGCTGCGCGGGTCGCCGTTGTAGTCGATCGACACCAGCGGCTCTTCCGAATAGCCGAGGACGCCCTTGAGCGGGCCCGATTCCGAGGCTGCCTTGAGCAGGCCGTTCACCTCCTCGATGGTGGTCGCGCGGCTGGCGATGAACTTGAGGTCGACGACCGAGACGTTCGGCGTCGGCACGCGCACCGACGAGCCGTCGAGCTTGCCCTTGAGCTCGGGCAGCACCTCGCCCACCGCGCGCGCGGCGCCGGTGGTGGTCGGGATCATCGACAGCGCCGCGGCGCGCGCCCGGCGCGGATCCTTGTGCAGCTGGTCGAGCGTGTTCTGGTCGTTGGTGTAGGCGTGGATCGTGGTCATGAAGCCGCTCTCGATCCCGACCGACTCGTGCAGCACCTTGGCGAGCGGCGCGAGGCAGTTGGTGGTGCAGCTGGCGTTCGAGATCACGATGTCGTCGGCGGTCAGCGCCTGGTGGTTGACGCCGAACACGATGGTCTTGTCGACGCCGGTGCCCGGGGCCGAGATGATCACCCGCTTGGCGCCCGCGGCGAGGTGCGCGCTGGCCTTGTCCTTGGTGGTGAAGATGCCGGTGCACTCGAGCGCGATGACCACGCCGAGTTCGGCGTGCGGCAGGTTGGCCGGATCGCGCTCGGCGGTGACGCGGATGCGCTTGCCGTCGACCACGAGGCTGTCGCCGTCGACCGAGACGTCGCCCTTGAACGTGCCATGGACGCTGTCGCGCTTGAACAGCAGCGCGTTGGCCTTGGCATCGCCGAGGTCGTTGATCGCGACCAGCTCGAAGTCGTGGTCGGTGCGCTCGAGGAGTGCCCGTGCAACGAGCCGACCGATACGCCCGAACCCGTTGATCGCAACCTTCACCGCCATGGGAAGAACTCCTGCTTACTTGCCTAGTTTGTTGAGAATTTGCGGAACGATCGCTTCGGCCGAGAAGCCGAAGTGCTTGAACAGGACCTCGGCCGGGGCCGAGGCGCCGAAGCGGTCGAGGCCGATCGCGAGGCCGTCGTTGCCGATGAAGCGTTCCCAGCCGAGCGTGACGCCGGCTTCGACCGAAACCTTGAGCGCGTCGGCGGGGAGCAGGTCGGCGCGGTAGGCGGCATCCTGCTGCTGGAAAAGCTCGACGCACGGCATGGAGACCACATCGGCACCGATGCCGCGCGCTTCAAGGTCCTTCGCGCAATCGAGCGCGACTGCGACTTCCGAGCCGGTCGCGACGAGCACGACCTGGCGCGCGGCCTCGGCCGGCTTGAGGCGATAGCCGCCCCTGGCGCAGCGGTTCTCGCCGCCGTCGGTGCGCACCGGCGGCAGGTTCTGCCGGGTCAGCGCGAGCACCGAAGGCGTCTTCGGGGTCTGCAGCGCGAGCTCCCAGCACTCGGCGGTCTCGATCGCATCCGCCGGACGGAACACGTTGAGATTCGGGATCAGGCGCAGGCTCATGACCTGCTCGACCGGCTGGTGGGTCGGGCCGTCCTCGCCGAGGCCGATCGAATCGTGCGTCAGCACGTAGACCACCTGGACCTGCTGCAGCGCCGACAGGCGGATCGCGTTGCGCGCGTAGTCGCTGAAGATCAGGAAGGTGCCGCCATAGGGCACCACGCCGCCGTGCAGCGCCATGCCGTTCATCGCCGCCGACATGCCGAACTCGCGGATGCCGTAGTAGATGTAGCGGCCCGCGTAGTCATTGCGCGTGAACGGCTTGGTCGCGGCGGTCTTGGTGTTGTTCGAGCCGGTCAGGTCGGCCGAGCCGCCGATCAGCTGCGGCAAGGCTTCGGTCAACGGGCCGAGCGCCATTTCCGAGGCCTTGCGCGAGGCGACCTTGGGCGGGTCCTGCACGAGGCCGGCCACGTGCTGCTCGATGATCGGGCCGGCGAGCTCGCCGACCGGCTTGAGCTGGTTCTCGAACGCCGCGCGCTGCGCCGACGCGCCGAGGCGGGCCTTCCAGGCGGTGTTGGCCTCGGCACCCTTGGCACCGAGCGAACGCCAGTCGGCGAGGATGTCCGCGGGGACCACGAACGGTTCGGCCGTCCAGTGGAGGTACTCGCGCGCCGCAGCGACTTCGTCGGCGCCAAGCGGGTTGCCGTGTACCGCGCTCGTACCCTGCTTGTTCGGCGCGCCCTTGCCGATCACCGTCTTGCACGCGACCAGCGATGGGCGCGGGTCGGCGGCGGCTTCGGCCAGCGCGCGGCGCACGTCAGCGACGTCGTGGCCGTCGCACTCGGCCGTGTGCCAGCCGGTCGCGCGGTAGCGCGCCGGAATGTCCTCGCTCGTCGAGAGGTCGGTGTGCCCGTCGATGGTGACCTTGTTGTCGTCCCACAGCACGATCAGGTTGCCGAGCCCGAGATGGCCGGCGAGGCCGATCGCCTCGTGGTTGACGCCTTCCATCAGGCAGCCGTCGCCGGCGATGACCCAGGTCTTGTGGTCGACGAGCTCGTCACCGTAGACCGCGTTGAGGTGCCGCTCGGCGATCGCCATGCCGACCGCCATCGCCAGGCCCTGGCCGAGCGGGCCGGTGGTCGCCTCGACGCCGTCGATCAGGAAGTTCTCGGGATGGCCGGCGCAAGGGCTGCCGAGCTGGCGGAAGTTGACGATGTCGTCCATCGTCGGGCTGGCGTAGCCGGTCAGGTGCAGCAGCGCGTAGATCAGCATCGAGCCGTGGCCGGCCGAGAGCACGAAGCGGTCGCGGTCGGGCCAGTGCGGATCCGCCGGGTCGAACTTGAGGAACTCCGAGTAGAGCACCGTGGCGACGTCGGCCATGCCCATCGGCATGCCGGGGTGGCCGATGTTGGCCTTCTGCACCGCGTCCATCGAGAGAGCGCGGATGGCGTTGGCCATGGGCGCGAGACGGGCGGGATCGAGGCTCATGCAAAAGGCTCCGCTCAAATGTGGAAACGGGGCCGCGATTCGCCCCCGAGTCGAATGCGGCGCTCCTTGGGAAACCCCCGCCCCCGCGTCAAGCGGCGCTCAACCGGCAGTCCACCGGGGTTAAGACGAAGGTTTATTCACAGCTTCGGGGGCCAAAGCTTTGCCTGTAAAGGCACTTTCCCCTAGACGGGCGAGCATGGCGGGAGAACGCATTGCGAAGGCACTGGCCCGGATCGATGCCGCGGCGGGCCGCATCGAGGCTGCGGCACGGCGGCCCGTAGCGGGCGCCGACGACAGCGGCCTCGTGCTCAGGTATGAAACCCTGCGCCGCGAGACGGGCGCCGCCCTCGCCGATCTCGACCGCCTGCTCGCGGAGCTCGACCGGTGAGCAACGTCACCGTCACGATCGGCGGCCGCCACTACACGGTCGCCTGCGCCGCGGGCGAAGAGCAGCACATCGAGATGCTCGGCCGCTCGATCGACGGCAAGCTCCAGGGGCTCGCCAACCTCTCGGGCCAGTCGGAAGCGCGCACGCTGCTGTTCGCCGCGCTGCTGCTGGCCGACGAGCTGCACGAGCAGCAATCGGGCCGCGCGTCCGCCCGCCCGGCCGACGACGAGCGCTCGGCCGAAGCGTTGGAACAGCTCGCCGAACGGCTCGAAGGTCTCGCCGAACGCCTTGAGCGTGCGGGCTGAAGTCCCTACATAGGCCGCGGCGGGACTGCCCGGCACGAGCCGACAGAATATCCCTGAGGCTATAAGCAATCCATGGGAGCTGTCCCTGCCCGGGTCTCTGGTTCGTCCTTAGGCCCGGTGCACACGGCGCCCACCTGACGTTGAGGCGTCAGAGGATTTCCCGGCACCGACCCATGGTGGTTCCGCCACTTGCCCCACCCTCCGAGCGGGCTTTTCATTCCTGCGCCAGCCATTAGGAATGCGGCGGAGGCGGAGGGGCTCGCTCATGATCGAAGGCATCGTTCTCGTCGCGGTTCTCGTGGTGCTCGCGGTCTGGGCCGTCGCGATCTACAACCGGCTGGTACGGTTGCGCATGCTGGTCAGGGAAGCCTTCAGCGGCATCGTCGTCCAGCTGCGCCGGCGCGCCGATCTCGTGCCCAACCTGGTCAGCACCGTCGAAGGCTATGCGGCGCACGAGAAAGGGGTCCTCGCCGAAGTGACCGCGCACCGCGCCGACGCCACCTCGGCGAACGGCGTCGCCGCCACCGCGGCGGCGGACAACGCCTTCACGGCCATGCTCGGGCGCTTGGTCGCCGTCGCCGAAGCCTATCCCGATCTCAAGGCCGACGGCAATTTCCGCCAGCTGCAGGACGAGCTCAGCGAGATCGAGGAGCAGCTCCAGGGCGCGCGGCGCTACTACAACGCCACGGTGCGCGACCTCAACACGCGCGTGCAGTCGTTCCCCGACGTGGTCTTCGCGCGGCCGCTCGGCTTCACCGAGGCGGAGTTCTATTCCGATCCGGACGAGGCGATCCGGCAAGCACCGAAAGTCCAGTTCGGCGCGGCCAAGGCCTGAACCGGTGAACCGGACCCTGGCGCTGCTGCTGCAGCTCCTCGTCGCGCTGGTCCTGCTGCCCGCAGCTGCGAGCGCCGCGCCCTACCCCTCGTCAGTCGACACCAGCGCGTGGGACCAGGGCGAGCGGATCATCGCCTGGCACAGCCAGATCGACGTGCGCGCCGACGGCACGCTCGACGTGACCGAGACCATCCGGGTCAACGTCGAAGGCTACCAGATCAACCACGGCATCTACCGCGACTTCCCGACCACGTACCAACGCGACGGACGGCGCGTGCGCGTGGGTTTCGACGTGGCCGGAGTGACGCGCAACGGGCAACCCGAGCCTTATGCCACCGAAAGCCTCGGCAACGGCGTGAGGCTCAAGATCGGCGACGCCGACAGCTACGTCCCGCACGGCGTGCAGACTTACGTGATCCGCTACACCACCACCCGCCAGCTCGGCTTCTTCGAGGGCTACGACGAGCTCTACTGGAACGTCACCGGCAACGGCTGGGCTTTCCCGATCGTCGAGGCCGAGGCGACCATCCGCCTCCTCGAGGCCGTGCCGTTCGGCCGCGAGCGCGCGGTTTACACCGGGCCGCAAGGCTCGACCGCGCGCGATGCGGAAGTGGTGGCGGAGCGGCCGGGCGAGATCCGGTTCCGGACGACCAAGCCGCTCGAACCCTACGAGGGGCTGACGGTCGCGGTGCGCTGGCCCAAGGGCGTCGTCGCCGAGCCGCCCAAGCCGTCGCAGGCGCGGCTCGCGTTCCAGGACCAGGCCCCGCGCGCCGCGGCCCTCGCCGGCCTGCTGGCGTTGCTCGGCTATTACCTGTTTGCCTGGAAGCGCGCCGGACGTGGTCCTCGCGCGGGGACTGTCGTTCCGCTGTTCGCACCGCCAGAGGGCATGTCCGCGGCGGCCGTGCGCTACGTCAAGCGCATGGGCTTCGACGACCGCTGCTTTGCCGCGGCGATCGTCGAGAGCGGCGTGCAGCGCGAGCTGAAGATGGTCGAAGGCGAGAAGCCCTTCTTCGGCAGCGCCAAGACCACGCTCGTCCGCACCTCGGGAGAGGGAAAGCTGCAGCGCGGCGAGCGGGCGATGCTCAAGGAGCTGTTCCTGGGCAGCAACAGCATCGAAATGGACGATGCCAACCACGTGCGCTTCGGCGCCGCGCGCACGGCGCTGCAGAGCGACCTGGAGGACACCTACAAGGGCGGGATGTTCGTCAAGAACCTGGCCTGGGCCTGGGTCGGCCTGCTCGTGCTGGTTGCCGCGATGCTGCTCATCGCCACGGCGGTCGCCTTCTCGGATCTCTACATGACCCCGTTCGAGCAGCGCATTCCGGCCGCGGGACTCGTGCTGATCGCGGCAGCGCTCGTGCTTCGCTGGCGCGGGGCGAAAGGATGCTTGCTCGAGGCCTTGGGCGCGGCGTGCATGATCGGCGGGATCGTCCTGCTCGGCTTTTCCTTCGTGTTCCTGTCGCAGGCGGTGCCGTTCGCGGCGTGGGGCTGGATGCTGGCGCCGCTGCTGGCCGTCCCGCTCGTGTTCTCGGCGTTCGTCTGGATGGCCGCGCCGACCCGCGACGGCCGCGCGGTGATGGACCGGATTGCCGGGTTCGAGCAGTATCTGTCGATCACCGAGGAAGAGCGGCTCGAGGCGCTGCACCCGCCCGAGAAGACGCCGGAGCTGTTCGAGCGCTACTTGCCCTACGCGATCGCGCTCGGGGTGGAGAACCACTGGGCGGACAAGTTCGCCGCGGTGCTCGAGGCTGCCTCGGCGGATCCGTCGCGGCAGGACGGCACCTTCGGGTGGTATTCGGGATCCAGCAACGCGTGGTCCAACCCCGGGCGCTTCGCCGGGACGGTCGGCGCGTCGCTCGCCAGCGGCGTCGCCTCGGCTTCGACGGCCCCGGGATCGAGCAGCGGCTCGGGCGGCGGCGGGTCGTCCGGCGGCGGCGGAGGCGGTGGCGGAGGCGGCGGCTGGTAAGCCTTGCCCTCTTGGGCGAACCTGACCAAGAGGGCGCCATGTCCGACATCATCGAACAGAAGAAACGGCTGCGCACCGAGCTGCGCCGCAAGCGGGTCGAGCACGCTGCCGCCCTGCCCGCCGAAGTCAGCGCGCTGGTGTTCAACCGACCGCCCGGTCCGGTGCTCGCGCTGGTGCCGGAGAGTGCGACGATCGGCCTCTACCGCTCGGACACCGGCGAGGCGCCCTCGGCGAGCTACATCAAGTTCTTCTTCGAGCGCGGCCACCGCATCGCGCTGCCGCGGGTGACCACGCTCGACAAGCCGATGGAATTCCGCGTCCACACCGACCCTTATGGCGAAAGCGACCTCGAGAGCGGTGTCTGGGGCTTGCGCCAGCCCGGCGTCGATGCGCCGGTGGTCGTGCCCGAAGTGCTGTTCATGCCGCTGATCGGCTTCACCGCGAAAGGCGACCGGCTCGGTCAAGGCGGCGGCTACTACGACCGGTTCCTCGCCGCGCACCCGCAGACGATCGCCATCGGCATGGCGTGGGACGTGCAGGAAGTCGCCGAGCTGCCGACCGAGCTGCACGACATGCGCCTCTCGGCGATCGTCACGCCGACCCGCGTGCTCGGCCCGTTCGACCCGGTCTGATGCGCGACAAGCCGACCCTGCGCATCCCGCTCGGGATTCTCGCGCTGCTCGTGGTGCTCGGGGTCTATGCGGTCGCGGTCGCCTCGGCGTCGCCGTGGATCGGACGCCTGCCGACCTTGCTCCAGGCCGTGGTCTATCTCGTGCTCGGGGTCGTCTGGCTGCTGCCGCTGCGGCGGTTCCTGATCTGGATGGAGACCGGCCGCTGGCGTTGAGCGGCGGTCAGCTCGACGCTTGGCTGCGCCAGGTGACCGTCCCGCGCAGCACGCGGAACAGTCGCTGCTTCTGGATCGAGAACAGCATCGGCGGCGAGGCGGCCGGGGCGACGAGGTCGCGCGCCACTTCCTGCACGATGTGCCAGGCCGAGCGCGCCCACATGAAGCGTTCCTCGAGCGACCAGCGCAGCACGCGCTGCGCGTTGGCCGGCGACAGCCGGCGCAGGACCCGCAGCACCGCGGCGGGGGTTTCCCGCCGGCCCGCGGCGAGCACGCGATCGGGTACGGTCCCCGGCGCGAGCAGGTTCGTCAGATGGAGCGCCGGGTAAGCGGTGGCGAGCGCGTCCGCGCGGCGGGCAAGCGCAACCGCTTCGTCCCACTCGAAGCCGCCGCGGCGCATCCCGGTCCGGACCACGAAGACGAGCTCGCACAATCGCACCATCGACAGGTTGCCGAAGCCGCAGCTCGCGTGACAGGCGAGGTGCACGGCCTGGGCCTCCAGCGACAGCGCAGAAGCGTCCGCGGACAGCGCCCAGGGCTCGGCGATGTCGTCGGTCCACAGCGTGTCGAGGCGCAGCACCGGCGAGCTGCTCGAGTACTTGCGGTTGAGCGAGGTCTGCAGGTCGACCGACCACGGGTCGTCCGCGTGGACCAGCGCCAGGCTGCGCGGCACGCTCGGCGCGTCTGTCGCACGCCAGGTCTGCTGCGGTGGCAGGCCGGCCGACCAGGCGCCGGGGACAAGCCCGATTCCGCAGAGCGCCGCGGCCGCGCGCGGCGCGTCGCTCGGCCGAATCGCGAGGTCGATGTCCGACATCGCCCGCGCACCCGGCGTCGGGAAATCATGGAACGCGGTCTGCATGCCCTTGAGCACGAGCACCGGCACTTCGTGGCCGGCGAGCGCGGCGACGATCGCGCGGGCGCGTTCGGCCATGCGCGCCATGCGCCGGGAGTTATGCTGCAGGTGGAGGTCGAGAAGCGCGGCTACGCCCTCGTCGGCCACGAACCGGCCCTCCTTGAGCCAGTGGCCGAGCAGGGGTCCCATGCCGCTCGTGTAGCAGGCGACGCCGATATCTTCGGGCCGCCCGAGAAGCGGGTCACGCGCGGTGCCGTGGGTGAGGATCTGCCGCGCAAGCGCCTCGAACTGCACGAGCACTGCCCGCCAGGCTTCGACGGTAGTGCCCGGCCACAGCCAGTGCGGATGCCCCTGCCGCACGGCCCATTCGAACCGGCTGCGCACTTCCTCCTCGCCGAGGTCGAAGGCGTCGAAAGGCAGGGTGGTCGGCATCGAGGCTCCGCAATTGCTGCGAGGCCGGTCCACCCCGCCCTGTGCGTGAGTGGCGCGCGCCGCGGCAGCCGTTCAATCGCTGAACCGGCTGCCCGTGCAAAATCGAGGAAAGGGACCCAAGTGGCGCGAGTGACGGGGCTCGAACCCGCGACCTCCGGCGTGACAGGCCGGCGCTCTAACCAACTGAGCTACACCCGCGCAAAACTTGTTCGCTTTTGGGCGCTGCACCGCTTGGGAGCCGCGCCCCTAGGCCAGCGTCACAGGGCTGTCAACAGCCCTTCCCGAGCCAATTTCACAGGAATTCACGACAACGAAACGGTGCGGTTCGTTAACCATATTTTCGTCTCTCGCAACGCAAGGAACCGCCCGTAGCGGCGCCCTCTCACGCAACCGGGCCCGCGCAACGGGGAATGACCGATGCGTTTGACGATCGCCGCTCTGGCACTGCTCGCACCAGCTTCGCTTGCCGCCCAGACCGTCGCGGTCGACAGCGCGGTCTATCGCGAGACCGCCGGCGCCAACGGCGCGTTGCAAGTCGTCCCGGCGGACCGGCTGTTGCGCGGCGACCGGGTGGTCACCGTGCTGCGCTGGGATGCGCCGCGCGGCGGCAGCTACACCGCGGTGAGCCCGGTGCCGGCAGGCCTCTCGATCGAGAGCGCGAGCCGCTCCGGCCTCGAGGTCTCGACCGACGGCGGGCGCAGCTGGCGGCGGCTGACCGATCCCGACATGGTCCCGCCGGGGACAACCCATCTGCGCTGGCGGATCGATGGCGGCGAAGGCCGCCTGAGCTACCGCGCCGTCGTACGCTAGCGCTCGTACTTCCAGTTGCGGCGCTTGCCCTCGGCGAGCCATTCGATCGCCTGGCCGATGCGCTTGGCGCGAGTCTCGTCGCGCTTGGCCTCGGTGATCCACTCGAGATACTCGTAGCGGTGCGAGGGCGCGAGGCCGTCGAAGGTCAGAGCCGCGGCCGGCGTGGCGGCGAGAGCCACGCTGAAGTCCTCGGGCACTTCGATAGCCCGCTTCGGCTTCGGCGGCGCCTGGCGCCACGCTTCCTTCTCGCCCCGGTCGATGCGCTCGCGCGCGTCGTTCAGCCGCCGGGCGAGCTCGACATCGTCGGGCAGGTCGGTGAGCGTGGCGATCTTGCCGAGCGTTCCCATGCCCTCGCCCGCGTGGCTCTCGCCATGGATCGAGAACGAGCAATGCGCCTTGAACGCGGCCATCGCGGCAATGTTCTTACCGGCATAGGTGAAGTGCGGCATGCCCCACTTGATCGCCTCGCCGGCGCCGGGGATCGTCCGGTGGACCAGCGCGCGCAGATGCTCGAGGATCGGGCGCGCGAAATCGGCGGCCCTGGCGATCTTCTCGTCGATTCGCGGATCGCGCTCCATCAATCCGCCAATAGCAGGACCGGCGTCTCGATGAGACGCTTCACTTCCTGCACGAACGCTGCCGCGTCGTAGCCGTCGACCACGCGGTGGTCGCAGCTGATCGACAGGTTCATCAGCTTGCGCTTCTCGACCCGCTCGCCGCCGACGCCGTCGGGCACGAACATCGGCCGCTCGACGATCCGGTTCGGCGCGAGGATCGCCACCTCGGGCCGGTTGATCACCGGGGTCGAGGCGATCCCGCCGAGCGGGCCGAGCGAGGTCAGCGTGAAGGTCGAGCCCGACAGCTCCTCGGACTTCGCCTTGCCTTCGCGCGCCGCCTCGGACAGCCGCAGGATCTCGGCCGCGAGCTGCCACAGGTTCTTGGCTTGCGCGTCGCGGATCACCGGGACCATCAGGCCGGCGTCGGTCATCGTCGCCATGCCCAGGTGCACCGCGCCGTGGCGGGTGACGACATTGGCCTCGTCGTCGTAGCGCGCGTTGAGCATCGGAAACTTCGGCAAGGCCCGGCACAGCGCGACGATCAGCAGCGGCAGCAGGGTCAGCTTGGGCTTGGCCCCGCGATTGGTGTTGAGGTCGGCGCGCAGCTTCTCGAGGTCGGTGACGTCGCACTCCTCGACATAGGCGAAGTGCGGGATGTTGCGCTTCGAGGCGGCCATGTTCTCGGCGATGCGGCGCCGGAGGCCGACGACGCGGATCGTCTCGTCGCGGCCGGCCTGGCCGGCGGGCGCGTAGCCCTTGGCGCCACCGTAGGAGAGGAACGCGTCGAGATCGGCGTGGCGCACGCGGCCGTCCTCGGCCGGGTGGACCTCGCCGAGGTCGATGCCGAGCTCCTTGGCGCGCGCACGCACCGCCGGGCTGGCCAAGACCTTGGCCTGCGAGGCGGACTTGCGTCCTTCGACAGGCTCAGGACGAGCGGGTTTGGGTGCTAGATCTGCTGGTTCCGGTGTGGTCTTGGGTTCGGGCCTCGGTTCTTCGACCGGAGGCGGCGGACTGGCTACCGGCGGGGGCGCAGCAGGAGGCGCCACGACCTCCGGCATAACCGGTTCCGCCACAACATCCGCTCGTCCCGAGCCTGTCGAAAGACCGTCCACGTCGCCCTCGGTCTCGAGCACCACCAGCGGCGAGCCGATCGCGATCACGTCGCCGACCTCGCCCGCGACCTCGAGCACTTTGCCCGCGACCGGGCTCTCCATCTCGACCGTCGCCTTGTCGGTCATCAGGTCGGCCAGGCGCCCGTCCTCCTTGACCGTATCGCCCGGCTTGACGTGCCAGGCGACGATCTCGGCCTCGGCGATGCCTTCGCCGATGTCCGGCAGCCGGAATACGAAGCGCCCCATCCTCAGGCCTCCAGCAGCTTGTCGATCGCCTCGCCGACGCGGATCGGTCCGGGGAAATAGGCCCATTCGAGGCTGTGCGGATAGGGGGTGTCGAACCCGGTCACGCGCTCGACGGGCGCCTCGAGGTGATAGAAGCAGCGCTCCTGCACCAGCGCGGCGAGCTCGGCGCCGAAGCCCGAGGTGCGCGTCGCCTCGTGCACGACCATGCATCTGCCGGTCTTTTCCACAGAGGCTTCCACAGTCTCGATGTCGAGCGGGACCAGGGTCCGCAAGTCGATGATCTCGGCGTCGACCTGCTTCTCGCGGCACACCGCCTCGGCGACGTGGACCATCGTGCCGTAGGCCAGCACGGTCAGCGCCGAACCCTCGCGCACGATCCGCGCCTTGCCCAGGGGAATCGAGTAGTAGCCCTCGGGCACCAGCGCGTCGGGGTGTTCCTTCCACGGGCGCGTCGGGCGGTCGTAGTAGCCGTCGAACGGGCCGTTGTAGATCCGCTTGGGCTCGAAGAAGATCACCGGGTCGTCGTCCTCGATCGCCGCGATCAAGAGGCCCTTGGCGTCGTGCGGCGTGCTCGGCACGACGGTCTTGAGCCCGGCGACATGGGTGAACAGCGCCTCGGGGCTCTGGCTATGCGTCTGCCCGCCGAAGATTCCGCCGCCGAACGGGCTGCGCACGGTCATAGGCGCGATGAACTCGCCGGCCGAGCGATAGCGCAGCCGCGCCGCCTCGCTGACCAGCTGGTCGAGCCCGGGGTAGATGTAGTCGGCGAACTGGATCTCGGGCACTGGGCGCAGGCCATAAGCGCACATGCCCACCGCCGCGCCGATGATGCCGCATTCGGTGATCGGCGTGTCGAACACGCGCGTCTTGCCGTGCTTCGCCTGCAAGCCCGCGGTGCAGCGGAACACCCCGCCGAAATAGCCGATGTCCTCGCCCATCAGCACGACGTCGGCGTCGCGCTCGAGCATGGTGTCGAGCGCGTCGTTGATCGCCTCGATCATGGTCATCGCCTGCGCGGGCGCGTCGGCCAGGGTGACCGGCTCGTCGTCTTCGCTCGTGCGCGTGTTCACTCTGGCCACTTGATGTGCCTTTCGCGGATCGCCTGCTCGCTCTGCTCCTCGAGGTGCCACGGCAGCTCCTCGAACACGTCCTCGAACATCGTGTGG
>CBHWED010000047.1:0-16891 GCA_966112795.1 uncultured bacterium | reverse complement strand
AGGTCGGCCGACGAGACCTGCTGCACCTTCTGCACGAAGTCGGCGCGCTTCTCGTGCAGCTCGTTCATGCTCATGCCCGCGGCGACCGAGCGCAGCGCGTCGACGAACTTGCCCTCGACGAGGTCCTTGAGCGCGTCGGGCTGCATCGTGCGCATGCCGAGCGTCTGCGCGGCCATCGCGATCGCTCCGGCGTCGGGCCGCACGCGGACGTAGAATTCGGCCTTCACGTCGATCCGCAGCCGGTCGAGCGTGATCAGCGCGTCCATGTTCTTGCGCTCGACCGCGAGCCGCACGGTGTTCATGTTGACCGGCATGGTCTCGTGGAACACCGGCAGCACCAGCGCGCCGCCGTTCATGACCACGCTCTCGCCGCCGACGCCGGTGCGCACGAACGCCACTTCCTTGCTCGCACGGCGGTAGAGCTTGGCCAGGAACAGGCCGATCAGCAGCAGGGCAAGCAGCCCCGCGCCCGCCCAGATCACGATATCGAGCACGTTGTCGAACATTTCGGTTCCCCAATTACAGCGGCGCCAGCCGCCGCTCCTGCAGCGGCACGCCGAAGAAAGTTTCGTCTTCGCGGCGGACGAGCAGCAGCTCGTCGCCTTCGAGGATTTCGGAGCCGGCCTCGTGCGGCTCGACCATCACGTAATGCGCCTGCCCGAATTGATCGTGCACTTGCGCGCGCGCCGGATAGCCGGCGGCGGCGCGGCCGGTGACGATCCTGGCGCGGCGGCCGACCAGGCTGTCGAGCCCGACCGCGCTGCTCTCGTCGCTCGGAAGAATGGCCGCGAGCGGGCGCACCAGCAGGCCGGTGACCGGCAGCCCCGCGACCGCCGCGATCGCCGCAGCGACCCAGCGATCGAGCGGCGCACCGAGCAGGCCGTCGGCGAGCGCCTGGCCGCCCGCGCCGACCGCGGCGAAGACGAACAGGAAGCACACCAGCCAGATCATGAACGGCACACGGCCGATGCCGATCAGGCTGAGCAGTCCGTTGGCCGGCCCGTCGTGCCCGTCGGCATGAACGTCGTGTCCGCCGGCATGGAAATCGTGACCGCCCGCGTGGACGTCGTGATCGCCGAACAGGTGCGCGAGCCCGAGGACCTGGACGAGCGCCAGCAGCACCATCAGCACGAGCGCCGCGGCGAAAGGCATGTTGTAGTCGGCCAGCAGGCTCATCGCATCCAGATCCGCCCTAGGCGGCGGATCTCCCCCCGAATCTCACAATCCTCATATCATGCCCCTTCCGCCGGGCGAATCCAGCAAAACCGGACTCGCGCGCCATCGCCGGGCCACCTAAGGATGCGCCGATGAGGTGGAGGGTTGGGTTACTGGTCGCGGCGCTCGTCGCTTCGCCGCTCGCGGCGAAGGACAGCCTCGGCGTGTTCGGCCAGTGGGGCGCATTCCGCGATCCGCAGGTGCCGCGCTGCTACGCCATTGCCGCGGCCGAGAACGAGGTGCGCGCGAGCGCGCAACGCCAGCGCGAGCACGCGCCGTTCGCCAGCGTCGGCACCTGGCCCAAGAAGGGCGTACGCGGGCAATTGCATTTGCGGCTGTCGCGCAACCTCGCGGCGAGCCCGCGGATCTCGCTGGCGATCGGCGGGCAGCGCTTCGAACTGACCGGCGGCGGAGCGGACGCCTGGGCCAAGGACCGCACGATGGACGCGGCGGTCGTGGCCGCGATGCGCTCGGCGGGCACGATGAGCGTCTCGGCGACCGACGGCGCCGGACGCCGCTTCACCGACCGCTACCAGCTCGAAGGCGCCGCGACGGCGATGGACGCGGCGACCGTGGGCTGTGCGAGGGTGAGGTAATCCTCCCCGAGCGAGCCCGGGGAGGATCGAAGCTTCAGAAGCGCCAGCCGACGCCGGCCATGATCTGGTGCCGGTCGAGGTCGACGTCGAACGGATCGGTATCGGGAACGCCCTCGGGCTCGAAGTCGACCTCGGCGTTCGAGTAGTTCGAGTAGCGGTACTCGAGCTTGGCAAACGCATTGCTGCCGAGCTTCTGCTCGACACCAGCGCCGACGCGCCAGCCGTCGACGTCGATGTGCTGCTGGTCCTCGACCTCGCCGTCGGTGCCGAGGAAGCCGTAGCGGGCGTTGGTGTAGCCGGCCTTGGCATAGAGCAGCGTGTTGGGCGTCGCCTTGAAGCCCGCGCGCGCGCCGACGTAGATATCGCGGCCCGCCTCGACGCTGCCGAGGCCGAAGGTCTCGGGATCGCCATCAAGCGAGTTGGTGTCGGCGGTGGATTCGGTCAGCTCGGCTTCGCCGCCGATGACCATCGTGCCGAGATCGACGTCGTAGCCGACCGCGCCACCCCAGACCAAGCCTTCGGCCGACTGGTCGTTGTCCTCGTTGACGTCGTCGTCGGCCGTGCTGCCGGCCTGGGTCTTGTCGTAGCCGCCGACGCCGGCGACCCACGGTCCGTTGAAGGCGCGGTCCTCCTGCGCGTGCGCCGGAACGGCGAGCGCGGCGGCCGAAGCAGCGGCGAGCAGGAGTGCGATACCCTTTGTCATTGTAAGCTCCATTTTTTCATTCGCAGTCGCGGACGAAGCCGCGAGCCGAGAAAATGGTGCAGCGACGGGTCTGGTTTCCTGAACCTAAGACAACGAAAAGATTGGTGTTTTTTCGCAACAGTTTATTCGATGAACCGTTTTCGGGGCTCGTTCGCTGATCGGAACCGTGCTGGAAACGCGACGGTTCGCGCGAGCGTGCGCGAGGCTTTGCCCTTCGGGCGCGACATCCCTATATGCGGGCCAAATGTCCGACACCGCCCTCATGCCGATCCCGGGTCAGATCGACCCGGTCCCCGTCGCGCGCGACATCACGCCGCGCGCCGACGGTCGTGCCGACCTGATCGGCCTGCCGAAGACCCGCATCGCCGAGCTGTTCGAAGGCGCCGGCCTCGACGCGCGCCAGGCCAAGCTGCGCGCCAAGCAGGTGTTCCACTGGCTCTACCACCGCGGCGTGACCGAGTTCGAGGCGATGACCGACATTGCCAAGACCATGCGCCCGTGGCTCGCCGAGCGCTTCGTGATCGGCCGGCCCGAAGTGGTCGAGGCCCAGCACTCGAGCGACGGCACGCGCAAGTGGCTGTTGCGCACGGCCGACGGCCACGACTTCGAGATGGTCTTCATCCCCGATGCCGACCGTGGCACGCTGTGCGTCTCGAGCCAGGTCGGCTGCACGCTCAACTGCCGCTTCTGCCACACCGGCACGATGCGCCTCGTGCGCAACCTGACCCCGGGCGAGATCGTCGGCCAGGTCATGCTCGCGCGCGATGCGCTCGGCGAATGGCCGCGCGGGCGGATGGATTTCGCCGAGGACGACGACGGCCCGGAGTTCGAGGAAGCCGGCAGCTACACCAGCGACGGCCGCCTGCTGACCAACATCGTGATGATGGGCATGGGCGAGCCGCTGTACAACTTCGACAACGTCCGCGACGCGCTCCGCATCGTGATGGACGGCGACGGGCTCGCGCTGTCGAAGCGCCGCATCACGCTCTCGACCAGCGGTGTGGTGCCGATGATGGCGCGCTGCGGCGAGGAGATCGGGGTCAACCTCGCGGTCTCGCTTCACGCGGTCTCGAAGGAGATCCGCGACGAGATCGTCCCGCTCAACCGCAAGTACGGCATCGAGGAGCTGCTCGAGGCATGCGCCGCCTACCCCGGCGCCAGCAATGCCCGGCGCATCACGTTCGAATACGTGATGCTCAAGGACAAGAACGACCGCGACGAGGACGCGCGCGAGCTCGTCCGGCTGATCAAGCAGTTCAAGCTCCCGGCCAAGGTCAACCTGATCCCGTTCAACCCGTGGCCCGGCGCGCCCTACGAGTGCTCGACGCCGGAACGCGTGCGCCGGTTCTCCGAGATCGTGTTCGAGGCCGGCATCTCCGCCCCGGTGCGCACCCCGCGCGGGCGCGACATCGACGCCGCCTGCGGCCAGCTCAAGACCGCCGCCGAGAAGAAGAGCCGCGCCGAACTCGACCGGCTCGCCGCCGAGAAGCAGGCCGCACTCGGGTGAGTTTCACCTGGTGGACATACAAGCGCCGCTTCGCCACCGGGCGGCACCGTATCGAAGTCATCACCCGCGCGCGGTCGAACGCCCTCGCCTCGGAGCTGTCGATCGACGGCGTGCCGTTCGCCTGGGACGAAACCCCGGCATTCGGACCCGAGGCCGTGCGCAACCACCTCTTGCGCGCGACCCTGCCCGACGGCCGGCAGCTCGAGGTGGAAGCGGGCTACATCAGCCTTTGGTCGATCGGCATTGCCGCCCGTCTCGACGGGGAGCCGATCCACGAAAGCCATCCGGGGCGGACGATCGCCTATCCGGAAAAATACCGCGACGTCGCCGCGACCAGCCAGGCGCGCACGATCGGCGAAGCAATGCGCGAAAGCGTGACCGCGGGTTCCGGCGGGCTGCACGCGAAGGGCTACGATCCGGGCCAGATCGCGCGCAACAAAGTGCCGATCATGGTCGACATCGCGCTCGGCGTGCTGTTCTTCGTCGTCGCCAAGCTGACCGACCTGACCACGGCCGCACTCGTCGGCGCGGCCGCGGGCCTCGCGCTCGTGGTCTTACAGCGGTTCGTCAAAGCCGACCTGCTCGGCGGCCTCGCGCTGTTCGGGGTGGTCATGCTGCTGATCTCGGCCGGCCTCGCCCTCGCCTTCCAGGACGACATGGCGGTCAAGATGCGCAGCACGATCGTCGGCACGATCAGCGCGGTGCTGTTCCTCGGCGACGGCCTGCTCGGCGGCAACCGGCTCGGCAAGGGCCTGACGCGCTACCTGCCCTACAGCGACATCGACCCGGGCCGCCTCGCGTTCGGCATGGGCATTCTCGGCCTGGTCATGGCAGCGCTGAACTACCTCGTCGCCGAGCTCGCCAGCACCGACGTCTGGCTGTTCTACACGACCTTCGTCGACTTCTTCGTGGTCATGCTGCTGATCCTGCTCGTGTTCAGCTTCGCGCGCGGAAAGCTGTTCCCGCCGCGCGCCAAGGCCGACGCGCCCTGATCAGCGCTCGCAGCGCGGCGGAATGCCCGAGCGCTCGACCTCTATCAGCTCGGACTTCGCGTCGATCGTGACGCTGAGCCCGGCCATCGCCCGCGAACCGAGATTGCCGCCCGGGCGCGGGCTCGGCCAGCCGATCGCGTTGAGCGACAGCGGCGTCCCGCCCGCGGTGACCGTGATCGTCAGCGGCGCTTCCATGATGGGGAAGTCGCCGAAGCTGGTCCGCGCGGTGCCGCGCGCGACCGGCTCGCCGGCCAAAGGCAGCGCCCTCGCCGCGTCCTCGTCGAGGAACAGCCCGCCGGCGCCGTTGCCGCTGTCGAAGTGGACCTTGAACTTGCGCCCGGCGACTTCGATCGGCAGCACCGGGATGCCGCTGTCGAATTCGACCGGCAGCCCTTCGCTGAGGCCGGGCCCGCCGAACCGGGCGCGCGCATTGCCGTAGTCGAGCGTCAGCGGCAGCAGCGTGAGCAACTCGTTGCCGAGCACCCCGTCCCACTCGCCCTGCGGACCGCGGACGTTCGACAGGGCGACGAGGTCGACGTTCTTGAAGCTGATCCCGCCGACCGAAACCTCGGGCGCGCCGTAGATCGGCCGTGTCGCCACGGTTCCGCCGGGCGCCGGCGTGCCGACCTCGCCGACCTTGGGCAGGCGCAGCTCCTCGGCCAGCGCGGTGCTGATCCGGCCGGCACCCTGCGCGCCGGTATCGATCGCGAATTTGTAGGGTCCCTTGCCGCCGATCGTGACCTCGACCACCGGAATTGCCGCCGGGAGGATCGGCACCGAGGCGCAAGTCCCGCTGACCCCGAGGCCGGCAATGTCCTGCGCGGCGGCCGGGCTCGCGATCCCGAGCGCGCAGCACACCAACACCGAAATTCTGTGCATATGTTCCTTCTCAAGCGGCGATTTCGCATCCCGCCGCACCACTGAACTGCCGCTTAATCGCGAATTTCCGGCCAAGGCGAGCCGAATTCGCGGCCAGTTGCGATTCGGCCTCTCGCAGTTATTCTGCCGTTATGAAGATCCTCGACAAGATGCTCGCGCCGCTTCTCAAACGCGGGGAGCTGACGATCATCGGCCCCGACGGTTCGCCCCATCGCTACGGTGCGCCCGATGCCGAGCTGCGGCCGGTCACCGTGCGTCTCACCGACAACCGCGCCGCCTTGCAGATCCTGCGCGATCCGGCGCTCGGCACGGTCGAGACGTGGATGGACGAACGGCTGCAGCTGGTCGAGGGCGAGATCATCGACCTGATCCTGCTGATCCGCCGCAACAGCCGCTGGGAGGAACGCACCGGGCGCAGCAAGTTCAAGAAGTACACCGGCCGGCTCAAGCACTTCCTCAACACCTACAACCGCAAGGCGGATTCGAAGAAGAACGTCGCCCACCACTACGACATCGGCAACGACATCTACCGGACCTTCCTCGATCCGGACATGCAGTACAGCTGCGCCTACTTCACCGATCCCGCGAACTCGATCGAGCAGGCCCAGCTCGACAAGAAGGCGCATATCGCCTCGAAGCTGCTGCTCGAGCCCGGGCAGAAAGTGCTCGACCTCGGCTGCGGCTGGGGCGGGCTCGCGCTCTATTTGAATCGCGTGGCCGACGTCGACGTGCTCGGCGTGACGCTGTCCGAGGAGCAGCTCGCCGTCGCCCGCGAACGCGCCGCCAAGGCCGGCGTGTCCGACCGCGTCGAGTTCGAACTGATGGACTACCGCGACGTCGAGGGACCGTTCGACCGGGTGGTCTCGATCGGCATGTTCGAGCACCTCGGCACGGCCTTCTTCCCCGAGTTCTTCCAGAAGGTCCGCGACGTGCTGACGCCCGAAGGCGTGGCGCTGGTCCACACGATGGGCCGCATGGGCAAGCCGGGCACGACCGACGCGTTCATGCAGAAGTACATCTTCCCCGGCGGCTACTTGCCGTCGCTCGGCGAGATCGTCTCGGCGAGCGAGCGCGAGCGGCTGGTCATGGCCGACTGCGAGATGCTCCGGCTGCACTACGTCTACACGCTGCGCGCCTGGTACGAGCGCTTCAAGGCCAACCACGACGAGGTCGTCAGGCTGACCGACGAGCGCTTCTGGCGGCTCTATTCGTTCTACCTCGCTGGCTCGATGACGATGTTCACCGACGGCGGGATGTGCGTCTACCAGCTGCAGTACATGCGCAGCCGCTATGCCGCGCCGATCACGCGCAACTACATGATCGAGGCGGAAAACCGCTACCAGGCGCTGCCGAACAAGACTGTTGCAGCTTGATGTCAGAGTCCTGACCGCATGGTCATGACCGGGTAACCGACCGGCCACCCGAATCGCCTCTGCCGGTCACATTCGCCGGATACCCCACCCCTCGTTCACATCGATCGAGGGGCACTTCCATGAAGGGCGAAGAATTCCAGCCGGGCTATTGCGACGGCGACATCGACACCAACCTCACCGACAACCGCAGCCTCAACAGCATCGTCGCCGAGCGCTACTCGCGCCGCCAGACGGTCATGGGCGGCCTCAAGGCCTCGTCGGCCGCGTTTCTCGGCACGACCCTGCTCGCCGCCTGCGACACCGACGTCTTCGGCGGCGGCAACGGCGACGGTTCGTTCTTCGTCAACGCGGGCGGCGACATCACCACTTCGGCGGGCAAGGTCGTCACGCTGAACGGCCAGGTCACCGGCACCGCCTCCTCGGTCAGCTGGACCCAGCTCAGCGGCCCGCCGGTCGCGCTGTCGAGCACCACGGTCAACAACCCGAGCTTCATCGCGCCGGCGGTGGCCAGCGGAACCGCGCTGCAGTTCCAGTTCCAGGCCACCGGCAGCAACGGCCAGACTTCGACCCAGACCACCAACGTGCTGGTCAATCCGGCCGTGCTCGGCTTCAACGCGGTGGCGAAGAACCTCGACGACGTGGTCACCGTGCCCGCCGGCTACAGCGTGACCGTGATGACCCGGCTCGGCGATCCGATCGCCGCGGGCGTCTCGGCCTATGCCAACGACGGCAGCGACAGCAACTTCGCCCAGCGCGTCGGCGACCACGGCGATGCGCTCTACTGGTACGGCCTCAACGCCGCCGGCGCGCGCGACGACACCTCGAGCACGCGCGGCGTGCTGGTGCAGAACTACGAGAACCTCAACATCCAGTACCTGCACCCGAACGGGCCGACCAACGTCGGTGCCGGCCCGCGCCCGGCCGAAGAAGCGATCAAGGAGATCGAGGCCCACGGCGTCGGCCTCGTCGAGTACCGCGATGCGGGCAACCGCCAGTGGAGCTGGGTCCAGAACAGCGCCTTCAACCGTCGCATCACGCCGAACACGCCGGTGGTCTTCAACGGCCCGGCCAGCGGCAGCGACTTCCTCAAGACCGTCGGCGACACCACCGGCGCCGCCGGCACCGGAACGGTCAACAACTGCGCCAACGGCAACACCGGCTGGGGCACCAACCTGACCTGCGAGGAGAACTGGGCGGGCTACTTCCGCCGCAGCGGCGACAACGCCGCCCGCACCGCGCGCGAGCTGACTTCGCTCAATCGCTACGGCGTGACCAGCGGCACCGGCAACTATGCCTGGTCGACCGCCGGCGCCGACCCGGTGTTCCGCCGCTGGGACGCCCGTGCGACCGGCGCTTCGGCGCTCGCCGACTACCGCAACGAGCCGAACAAGTTCGGCTGGGTGGTCGAGATCGATCCCTATGACCCGACCAAGGCGCCGCGCAAGCGCACCGCGCTCGGCCGTCTCGGGCACGAGGGCGCGTGGTTCGGGCGGCTGACCCCGGGCAAGAAGGTCGCGGTCTATACCGGCGACGATTCGCGGCGCGAGTATCTCTACAAGTTCGTCTCCGCCGCGGCGTGGAACCCGGCTGACGCGCAGTCGGCCGACCGCCTCGCGATCGGCGACAAGTATCTCGACACGGGCACGCTCTACGTCGCCAAGTTCAACGCCGACGGCACCGGCGCGTGGCTGCCGCTGGTGTTCGGCCAGGTTCCCGACCGCCCGGCGGCCGGCGCCGATCCGGCCTACGTCTTCGCCAACCAGGCCGACATCCTCGTCAACACCCGGCTTGCGGCGGACGCCGTCGGCGCGACACCGATGGACCGCCCCGAATGGACCGCGGTCAATCCGGCCACCGGCGAAGTCTACCTGACGCTGACCAACAACAACGCCGCCGGCCGCCCGCTCAACGGCACCGACGCGGCCAACCCGCGCCACTACAACGACCCGCGGGCGGGCGCCGCGCAGTACGGCAACCCCAACGGGCACATCATCCGCCTGCGCGAGGCCGGCGATGATCACGCAGCCACCAGCTTCTCCTGGGACATCTACCTGTTCGGCGCGGACTCGGCGCAGGCCGACCCGGCCAACGTCAATGTCTCGGGGCTGACCGCGGACAACGACTTCTCGAGCCCCGACGGGCTCGCGTTCTCGCGCCCGCAGAACCCGGCCGGCCAGCTGCGGCCGTTGCTGTGGATCCAGACCGACGACGGCGCCTTCACCGACGTGACCAACTGCATGATGCTCGCCGCGCTGCCGGGCACCGTGGGTGACGGCGGGACCAAGACGCTCACCAACACCGGCACCGGCGGCGCCACCGCGACGCAGGCGACGCGTGTCGGCGCCGGCGCCACCGGGGCGACGCTCAAGCGCTTCCTCGTCGGCCCGAAGGAGTGCGAGCTCACCGGCGTCAACTCGACGCCGGACGGCCGCACGCTGTTCGTCGGCATCCAGCACCCGGGCGAAGGCGGCACTGCCGCCGCGCCGAGCAGCCACTGGCCGCAGAGCCAGACCGGCAACAACACCGGCCGCCCGCGCTCGGCGGTCATCGCGATCACCAAGAACGACGGCGGCGTGGTCGGGCTCTAGCCCGCCCGTCGCGGAAAGAAGCGGCCGGCAAGGAGCTCCCTTGCCGGCCGTTTTCGTTCAGAGAACGAAGTCGCTGCCCGCGAGGAGCACGTTGGTCTGGATCGTGAAATCGGCGACGCCGTCGCCGTTCACGTCACCCGCGACCCAGTTGTTGCCGCCCGAGCTGTACGACCGCAACTGCCCGGCCACGCCCGAGAACGCGCTCGCGCCGATGAAGCTGAACGCGTTGTCGCCGCCGCCGGTAACGGCATCGATCGCCGACAGGTTCGCCTTGTCCTGGCCCTTGGCGAAATCGAAGATCCGGTCGTTGCCGCCGATCTCGCCGAACAGGAACACGTCGTTGCCGTTGCCACCGCGAAGCAGGTCGTTGCCTGCGCCGCCGTTGACCGTGTCGTTGTGCTCGCCGGCATCGAGGCTGTCGTTGCCGTCGCCACCGGTCAGCGTGTCGTTGCCGTTGCGCCCGATCAGCGTGTCGTCGCCGGCGCCGCCGCCGAGCGTGTCGTTGTGCTCGCCGCCGTCGACGGTGTCGTTGCCGCCGCCGGCGTTGACCACGTCGTTGCCGTTACGGCCGTAGACGGTGTCGTCGCCGTCGCCGGAGTTGAGCACGTCGTTGTGCTCGCCGCCGTCGAGCAGGTCGTTGCCCGAGCCGGAGGTCAGGCTGTCGTTGCCGTTGCGGCCGTAGAGCTCGTTGTCGCCGTCGCCCGCCGACAAGGTGTCGTCGTGCTCGCCGCCGTCGAGCAAGTCGTTCCCCGAGCCGGAGGTCAGGCTGTCGATGCCGTTGCGACCGTAGAGCTCGTTGTCGCCGTCGCCGGCCGACAGGGTGTCGTTGTGCTCGCCGCCATCGAGCAAGTCGTCGCCTGCGCCCGCGACCAGCACGTCGATTCCGTTGCGGCCGTAGAGGGTGTTGTCGCCGTCACCGCCGTTGAGGTTGTCGTCGTGCTCGCCGCCGTCGAGGAAGTCGTCGCCGGCGCCGCCCGTGAGGGTGTCGATGCCGTTGCGGCCATAGACGATGTCGTTGCCGGCGCCGCCGGCGAGCGTGTCGTTGTGCTCGCCGCCGTCGACGTTGTCGTCACCGTCGCCCCCGTCGATCGTGTCGTTGCCGTTGGCTCCGCGCAGGATGTCGTCGCCCGCGAGACCCGCGAGGGTATCGTTGGCGTTGCCGCCGCTGAGCGTGTCGTCGAACGCGCTGCCCTCGAGCTTCTCGATCGAGATGAACTTGTCGCCCATGGCATCGCCGGAGCTGCCGGTGTTGCTCGCGAGCGAGGCGATCACCCCGGCGGTTGCAGTCATGTAGCTCGCGGTGTCGAAGCCGGCGCCGCCGTTGAGCGTGTCGCCGCCGCCCTTGCCCATCAGCCAGTCGTCGCCGTCGTTGGCGACGAGCACGTTGACCGCGCCGTTGCCGATCAGCACGTCGGCGCCGCTGCCGCTGGTGGCGTTCTCGATCACGACCCCGTTGGCGATCGTGTAGCCGCCCTTGATGTCGTCGACGAACGAGATCGCCCCGCCTCCGGTCGCGCTGTAGTCGAGCGTCGCCGCGGTCAGGTCGATCTGCGCCGCGCGCGCGCCGGTATAGCGGATCGTGTCGGTGCCGCCGGTGTCCCAGATGGTCTCGTAGAACGTGCCTTGCGCCTGCACGTCGTCGAGGTCGTAGACCGTGTTGCCGGTGGCCCAGGGATTGTTCACCCCGTAGCGCTGCTGGAGCACGGCGATGTCGAACGCGCTCAGCGTGCCGACCCAGCCGTCGTCGATGCCGGCCGCGGTGAACGGCGACGGGCCGTCGGGATGGAACTCCCACGACTCGTTGTACGACATGACCGTGTAGACGCCCTGGTTGAGGTTGAAGACGCCGTACGAGCCTTGCGCCGCGGTCACCCCGAGCATGATGTCCGAGCCGCCGCCATGGTCGTGCGGGTGCGCCAGACCATGGGCATGGCCGAACTCGTGCAGGATCACCTCGAACGAGTAGCCGCCCTGCACCAGGCTCTGTTGCTGGTCGAAGTCCCATCCGCCGCTGAGCACGTTGAACACCCCGACGCCCTGGTCCGCGCCGTACGACGGGTCCTGCGGGATGAAGTAGGCGCCGTAGTCTTCCGACTCGGTCTTGAGCAGGCGGAAGGTCGCCTGGTTGACGTCGTTGGTGATCACGTAGTTGACGCCGAGGATCTTCTCGTACTGCTCGAGCGCCGTCATCACCTGCTGTTTTTCGTAATTGTTCCAGTCGATCGTCACCATCGGGCTGACGCCGTCGTCGGCGGTCTGGCCGAAGTTCTCGTCGGAATCGCCGAAGTAGACGTAAGCGGTGTTGGAGGCGTCGAAGGTCACGTTGTCGGCGCTGAACCAGTTGATCGCGTCGAGTGGATCGTAGCCCGAGAGGTCGACTTCCTTGATCGTGATCGAATAGCCGCCGGTCCACGGCGACCACGAGAACGCGTCGAGGTAGTAAGTGCCGCTCTCCTGGGCGACGAAGCCGATCCCGGCGTTGATGTCGGTCGGGAAGGAGATGTCGTCATTGGTCGCGGCGACCGTCAGCCCCGGCCCGTAGAGCACCAGCCGCGGGTCGAGCTCGCCGGGCGGCAGGTCGGCGAAGTCCGACGCATAGTCGGCGCCGCCGGCCATCTCGATCGTGTAGTATTTTCCCGCCTCGAGCGTGATCGCGTAAGTGTCGACCTCGCTGAAGTTCGGACCGTAGGGGCCCGAGCCGGCGTCGATGAAGCCGAAGCTCGTCGTGTTGACGGTGAGCGTGCCGGCCTCGGCGAAATCGTCGGACACGAGGTCGCCGCCCGGGTAAGCGAAGGCGTTGAGCGTATAAGTCCCGGTCTCGCCCGAGTCCGGATAGGCGCCGACTCCGATCACGTGCAGGCCCGTGTAGGTCGCGGTGTAGGTGATCAGCGAATTGGTCCCGTCACCGCCATCGTCGTCGGCGTCGAGGACGTTGAAGCTGCCGTCCGCCACATACAGCACGGTGTCGCTGAGGGGCGTCGCGCCGCTGCCGCGAACCGAGAACAGATAGGTCTGCCCGGCGACCAGATTGTACCCGTAACCGTCGATCTCGCTGCCCGAGATAGTGCCGTCGACCAGCACCGTCGAAGGAACGCCGAACTCGGCTGGGGCATTGAGGGAAGTAGTCGTGACCAGGGTTGACGGATCGAACGCTATAGGTGCGGTGTGGGTCAACGTCTTTTGAGGGACGGCCGCCCTTTCACCGAAGTATATGTCGATCAGGTTCTGTTCATCGGTATAGTGATACTTCGAGCCTCTAAGGATCAAATTTGCAGGTCGCATAGCATCAGTCCCACTGCTATAGCGCGGCATAAGCGCCCAGTTGTTCAAAGGAACACGATTTTTGGCGACCGAAGAGATAGTAGCTAACGTAACTTTCGCCGCGAGTCACTCCTCTAATGTGACCCGCCGCGTCGGCCTGCGGTGCGCCGTGGGCGGCGCGCTGGCGCTGGTCGCGTGGCCCCTCGCCCCGGCCTCGGCCGAACCGCACAAGGAGACCGCCACGGTGCATGCGCCCCCGGGTGAAGGCGTCGCCAACCTGCCTTACGCGCGGGGCAAGAGCTTCCGCACGCTCGACGAATACCTGGCCCACCTCGAGGCGCAGGGCGCGCTCGACCTGCCGTGGTGGCGCGAGATCCGGCCCGGGGTCTACGAGCGGGTTACGAACATGCCGGGGCGTGAGCGCGAGGTGGCGACTCGCGAGGAACTCATGCGCCGGTTCGGCTTCGCGCGCTGAGCGCGCTCAGTCGTCGTCCTCGAGATCGAACCGCTCGCGCGACGCGGCGATCGCCTCGCGGTGGGCGATGGCCCACTGGCCGAGCGCGCTGACCGGCTCGACCAGCGATCGCCCGAGCGGGGTCAGCGCATAATCGACGCGCGGCGGCACGCTCGGGGTGACGGCGCGGCTGACCAGCCCGTCGCGCTCGAGGTTGCGCAAGGTGCGGGTCAGCATGCGCTGCGAGATGCCGTCGATGGCGCGCCGCAGCGCGTTGAAGCGCAACGCGCCGGCGCCGAGGCTCATCACCACCTGCATCGACCACTTGTCGCCGACGCGCGAGAGCACCTCCGTGACCGTCTGGCAGGCCGAAGCGCTGTGGGTGACGGGCACATCGCTGTGCCTATCGGACGAAAATGTGCCTTCTTGCGCGGATGCGGTGGTGGTTTCCATATGGCCCCTAGTTATCAACCGTAACCAGGGAATTCCAGCCATGAACATCCTTCGCGTCGACAGCGCCGTCACCGGTCCGGAGTCGGTCAGCCGCGAGCTGACCCAGGCGATCACCGACCACTTGCGGGCGCTCGATCCCACCGCGACGGTCACCGAGCTCGACCTTTCGGCCAATCCGCTGCCGCATATCGATGCGGTGACGACGGGGGCGATCCGCTTCCCGGCCGAACGCCACGACGAAGCGATGCGTGCCGCCGCGCCGGCCGAGCGCGCGGTGCTCGACCAGTTCCTCGCCGCCGACGTCGTGGTGATCGGCGCGCCGATGTACAACTTCACGATCCCCTCGCAGCTCAAGGCGTGGCTCGACCGGCTCGGCGTGCCGGGCGTAACGTTCAGCTATTCGGAAGCCGGGCCGAAGGGTCTCGCCGGCGGGCGCAAGGTCATCGTCGCCTCGTCGCAGGGCGGCGCCTACGACCTCGACGCGCCGTTCGAGCACCACGAGAGCTACTTGCGTGACTTCCTCGCGTTCATCGGCGTGACCGACCCGCTGTTCGTCCGCGCCAGCAAGATCGGCTTCGGGCCCGAAGCCCGCGAGGCGGCGCTGGCCGCGGCGCGCGACGCGATCGCGCAGATCGAGGCGCCGGAGCTGCTCGCCGCCTGATCGCCGAGCCAGGCGCGCCTCAGTCCCAGTCGGCGAGGCGCGCCGCTTCGGCGATCGTCGCGCAGCGCCCGCCGATCCACACGCGGCCATCGTCGGCCTGCTCGCATTCGACGAGCCCGTCGGCTCCGGTCCTGCGCCCCTGCGCGGCGCGGTAGCGACCCCGGGCCAGGCCGTTGGCGAACAAGTGCAGCGCGACGCCCGCGTTGAAGCTGCCGGTCACCGGATCCTCGATCATCGCGCCGTGCTGGTTGGCGAAGAACGCGCGCAGCTCCCAGTCCGCCTCGCCCGACGCGATCGGCCCGGCGAGGCCGATGTCGGTGCCTGGCGGGGCCTTGGCCACCGGCTCGGCGGCAAGCACCTCGGCATCCGAGCGAAGGCGCAACAGTTGCCAGTTGGGGCCGTTGGCGACGTGGACCGCTTCGACGATCGCTGCCTCGTCGACCCCGGCCACGCGCGCGGCCTCGGCCCGCTCCTCGGCGCTCAGCGGGCCGGTGCGGGTGAATGGCGGCGCGGCGAAAGCCAGCAGGTCGGCCGCGCGCTTCACCTCGACCAGGCCAACGCCGCATTCCTGCACGACGATCCCGTCGCGTTTCGGCTGCCCGCCGGCGGCGAGCCAGGCGTGGCACGTGCCGAGGGTCGGATGGCCGGCGAACGGCAGCTCGCCTCCCGGATAGAAGATGCGCACCTTGTAGTCCGCCTCGGGATGCTCGGGCGCGAGCAGGAACGTGGTCTCGGAGAAGCCGAGCCACTGCGTCAGCGCAAGCATCTGCGCCGCCTCGAGCGCTTCGCCGCCGGTGACCACGGCCAACGGATTGCCGCGCAAGGGCGCCGAGCCGAACACGTCGATGAGAGCCAGTTCCAAAACGTACCTCCACGGCGAAATCGAACCGCCTGCCGCTATTCCATCACGGCCCGCCGCACAATTCGGAAGCGCGGTTTTCGTTCATCTGAGGTTGGGGATCGGTGAACAAGGATCGCGATTGTTGAGGCAAGAGAGCCAGTAGAGAAAGGCCCAAGAATGCGACATACCATGCTAGCCATCGCCGCTGCGACGATGACCGTGACCACGGTCAGCGCGGCCTGGACGCCCGCCGAGGCGCGCCACGGGAAGCATCACCGCCAGTACCACACCAGCGCCAACGGCGTCCGCTACTGGCGCGGCGACGACGGTCGCTATTACTGCAAGCGCTCGAACGGCACGACCGGGCTGGTCGTCGGCGCCGCTGCCGGCGCGCTCGCCGGCCGCGCGATCGACACCCGCGGCGAGCGGGCCACCGGCACGATCATCGGCGCCGCCGCCGGCGCGCTGCTCGGCCGCGAAGTCCAGCGCAGCATGAGCTGCCGCTAGGATCGAAAACGAGAGGTCGGACCCCATGCGCAAGACCCTGTTCGCCATCGCCGCCGCGACGATGACCGTCACGGCCGTCCCCGCCGCGGCCGACCCGCCGCCCTGGGCCCCGGCCCACGGCAAGCGCGCCCAGCAGGCGCGGCACTATCAGACGAGCGCCAACGGCATTCGCTACTGGCGCGGCGATGACGGCCGCTACTATTGCCGCCGCTCGAACGGCACGACCGGCCTCGTCGTCGGCGCCGCGGCCGGCGCGCTCGCCGGCCGGGCGATCGATACCCGCGGCGAGCGTGCCACCGGCACGATCGTCGGCGCCGCCGCGGGCGCACTGCTCGGCCGCGAGGTCCAGCGGAGCATGAGCTGCAGATAGGCCTGCTGGTCCCTGAGCAGGCAAAGGGCGCTCCCGCGAGGGAGCGCCCTTTTTGCATCTTCCGCGGCCGCAACGCGGGGACACGGCGTGCTGGCCCGCGAATGAGCGAAGCGCTATCCGGTTGCCCCGCCCGTCGTGGCAGACTATTAGCAAGCTAAGTAATCCCTTCCGGAGTCCGCCATGATCGAAGCCGCCCTCGTCTCTTGCGACGACCATCTCGACCTCAACATGCTGCCCGCCGATGCGCTCGAGAAGCGCATGGCGTCCAAGTGGAAGGAGCGCGCGCCGCATATCGAGGCGCCCGAAGGCGGACCCGCCGCGTGGGTCGCGGACGGCGAGCGGTGGGGTTTCTGGTCGGGCAAGAAAGGCCCCAGCCCGTTCGGCGACGGACCCAAGCCGATCAAGACCGCCTATGACCGCGGGGGGATCGAGGACCTCACCGAGCTGCGCGCCGGCCATCCGCACCTGCGGCTGCAGGACATGGACCGCGA
>CBHWED010000046.1:0-17125 GCA_966112795.1 uncultured bacterium | reverse complement strand
TACGCCGGCGGCGCGATGATCGGCGCCGAGGCGCGCGCCGACGGGTTCAACGTGCTGCTCGGCGGCAGCGTCAACCTGATGCGCGAGCCGCGCAACGGACGGAACTTCGAATATGCGGGCGAGGACCCGCTGCTCGCGGGCACGATGGCCGGCGCGGCGATCGCCGGGGTGCAATCGAACCAGATCGTCTCGACCATCAAGCACTATGCGGTGAACGACCAGGAGACCGACCGCGGTGCCGGCAACTCGGTTATCGAGGAAGCGGCGCTCAGAATGTCCGACCTGCTCGCGTTCCAGTTCGCCTTCGAGCGCGGCAGCCCGGGCGCGACGATGTGCGCCTACAACCGCGTCAACGGGCCCTATGCCTGCGAGAACCCGTTCCTGCTGACCCAGGTCCTGCGCACCGAGTGGGGCTGGCCGGGCTACGTGCTGTCGGACTGGGGGGCGGTCCATTCGACCGCGCCCTCGGTCAACGCCGGGCTCGACCAGGAATCGGGCTACGGCCTGCAGCGCGACGGCTGGTTCGCGGCCGACAAGCTCAAGGCCGCGCTCGCCGCGGGCGAGATCACCCAGGCGCAGATCGACCGCATGGCCTCGCGCATTCTCCATTCGCTGTTCGCTACCGGAGCGGTCGACAACCCGGTCACCGAAGGCCAGCCGATCGACTTCGCCGCGCACCGCGCGGTCAGCAGGCAGGCGGCCGAGGCCGGCATCGTGCTGCTCAAGAACGAGGGTGGCCTGCTGCCTTTCCCCGGCGCGCGGCGCATCGTCGTGATCGGCGGCCATGCCGACAAGGGCGTGCTCTCGGGCGGCGGGTCGAGCCAAGTCTATCCCGAAGGCACCAACGCCGTGCCGGGGATCGCGCCGACGAGCTGGCCGGGCCCGGTGGTCTACTACCCCTCTTCCCCGGTCGACGAACTGCGCAAGCTGCTGCCGCAGGCGACGATCGATTACGTCGACGGCACCGACCGCGCAGCCGCCGCGCGCGCCGCCGCGGCGGCGCAGGTCGTCGTGGTCTTCGCCACGCAGTGGGCAAGCGAGAGCATCGACGTGAAGGCGCAGCTCGACGGTGAGCAGGATGCGCTGATCGCGGCCGTCGCCGCAGCCAACGAGAACACGGTGGTCGTGCTCGAGACCGGCGGGCCGGTGCTGATGCCGTGGGCCGACAAGGTCCCCGCGATCGTCGAGGCGTGGTACCCGGGCCGCGCGGGCGGCGAGGCGATCGCCAATGTCCTGACCGGCCGGGTCAACCCCTCGGGCCACTTGCCGGCGACGTTCGCGGCGAGCCTCGACCAGCTCCCCCATCCCGGCGAGCCGCACAAGGGCGATGTCCAATACACCGAGGGTGCGGCGGTCGGATACAAGTGGTTCGACCGCGAGGGCCACGAGCCGCTGTTCGCGTTCGGCCACGGCCTGTCGTACACCACCTTCGCGCACGATCACCTGGCCGTCGCGCGCGAGGGCGACGGGCTCGTGGCGATGGTCGAGGTGACCAACACCGGCGAAGTCGCCGGGGCCGACGTGGTGCAGGTCTACGTCTCCGGCCGCGGCTGGGAAGCCCCGCGCCGGCTTGGCGGTTTCGCCAAGGTGTTCCTGCAGCCCGGCGAGAAGAAGACGGTCGAGATCCACGTCGACCCGCGCCTGCTCGGCGAATGGTACCCGGATCGCCCGGGCTGGACCCACGCGGCCGGCGCCTACACCGTCACGGTCGGCCACAGCGCGCGCGATCTCGGAGAATCGCTGATCGTCGAGCTGCCGCCGAGCCATCTCCCGCCCGAATGGAGGCCGGCACCGCCCGGCAGCCGCTAGGCGAGGTCGCTGCGGTCCAGATGGCACGGGCCGCGGGCCGACTCCCAATTCCGGCGGCGATCCGGTACGCGTGACGCGGGTCGCATGCTGCAGAAGGGGCAGGATCGATGGCGACCTCGACGATTGACGGCACGGTGGAGGAAGTGGTGCCGGGCCGGCGCCGCGGCGGGATCACGGTGTTCAAGAGCATCCGCTTCCTGCTCGACGACGGCTCGAGCCGCACGGTGACCAAGGCCGTGGTCAAGCAGAGCGTCGCCGACGAGCTGGTCCCGGGCGCGAAAGGCCGGTTCTACCTGTTCAAGGCCTTCGACATCGGCGGCGTCCACGGCGTGCGCACCCCCGACGGTCGCTCGATCTATGCGTTTCCGGCGAACAACCAGAAGCTGTTCCTCGTCCTCGCGATCCTCAATCTCCTGTGGATCGCAGTCATGATCGCCGCTCGGGGCGCGGTGCCGATGCTCGGCGTGGCGTTGCTGGTGCTCGCAGCGGTCGGGTGGTACTTCATGGGCAAGGGCCAGACCGAGGCCCAGCAGCAGTTCGATGGCGATGCCGGATATCCGGGGCCGGCCACGACCAGCGCCGCCGCCTCGGCCTGAGACGGCCTGCGATCGCAAGTCCCGGGGTGCGTCGATGCTGATCGAGTTCGACCACCGGGAATCCTCGTCACCGTACGTCGAGCGTGTCTGGCGCAGCCGCAGCCGGCTTGGCGGGCCGTTCCTGTCGATGGCCGACAGCAATATCGAGCTCGTCTTCACCCGCCTGCCCGGTTTCGTCGCTGCGACGCTGCGCGGCCCGGTCAGTTGCGCGTCGTTCGTCGATTGCCCGCCGCACGGCGAATGGCTCGCCATCCGCTTCCGCGTCGGGACCCACTTTCCGGCTTTCCCCGCCGCGGCGCTCGCCAACCACCGCAATGCGCAGCTGCCGATCCTTGCCGATGGCCGCGTCTGGCTGTGCGGTCGGGCGTGGGAGATCCCGCGCTTCGACAATGCCGAGGATTTCGTGACACGCCTCGCGCTCGCCGGCGTGATCGCGCGCAGCGACGCGGCGAGCGCGGTGCTCGAGGGTGACCCGGTGGACGCGAGCCGGCGCTCGCTGCAGCGGCATTTCCAGCAGGCCACCGGCCTGACCTTCGGCGGCCACCAGCGGATCCAGCGCGCGCGCAGCGCGGCGGCGCTGCTGATGGACGGCAACTCGCCGCTCGATGCGACGTTCGACGCCGGCTATTTCGACCAGCCGCACCTGACCCGTTCGCTCAAGCGCCTGGTCGGCATGACACCCGCCCGCCTCGTCCGCGAGCGGCCGCAGCTGTCGTTCGCGTACAAAACAGCCGCCGCCTGATCCGCTATCCGGGCGTCTCGACGATACCGGAGAACGGGGCGATGAGCTTCCAGGGCTATCTGAACACGATCGAGGCGAAGACCGGCAAGACGCCGGACCAGCTCCTGCAATGGGGCGCCGAGCGGGGCTTTGCCGGCGGCAACGGGCTCGCCGACGGCGTGAAGGCCGGCGCCGTGGTCGCCGCGCTCAAGGACGAGTTCGGCCTCGGGCACGGCCACGCGATGGCGGTCGTCGCGCTGCTCAAGGGCAAGCGGAGCTAGCCTACCTCGCGCCGCTGGCCTGGGGCGGGCTCTGTCTGCGCGATGCCCTGACCCGCGCGTTGCTGCCGCTGCGAGCCCCATAGGCCGCGGCTCCGCTCAGTTGGCTTTGGCCACCCGCCCGTCGCGCGGACTGTCGTCGGTGCCGAGAAGCTGGCCAACCTCCTCGGGCGAGAGCGCCTTGGCGAACAGCCAGCCTTGCGCATCGGCGCAGCCGAGCGCCTCGAGCCGCGACTGGATCGTCGCCGATTCGATGCCCTCGGCCGAGAGCGGGATGCTGAGCCCCTTGCCGAGCGTCGCGATCGCCTGGACCAGCGCATCGCATTGCGGGTCGGATTCGAGCTGGCGCACGAAGCTGTGGTCGATCTTGATCCGGTCGAACGGCAGCGTCTGCAGGTGCGTCAGCGAGGCGTAGCCGGTGCCGAAGTCGTCGATGACGATGCCGATGCCCTGCGCCTGCAGGCTCTGGATGTTGGCCAGCGCATATTCGCGATCGCCGATCAGGCAGCTCTCGGGGATCTCGAGCTCGAGCCGCCGGGCCGGGAAAGCCGTGATCATCAGGATGCGCAGCAGCCGCTGCGCGAGCAGCGGGTCCTTGAACTGCACCGCCGACATGTTGACCGCGATCTTGAGGTGCGCCGGCCAGGCGCGCGCGGCCTGCAGGGCCTGCTGCATGACCGACAGCGAGATCTCGCCGATCAGCCCGCTGGTCTCGGCCACTTCGAGGAACGCCGAGGGCTCGAGCACGCCCTTCTCCGGATGCTCCCAGCGTGCGAGCGCCTCGAAGCCCTTGACCTCTCCGGTGGCGAGCTCGACGATCGGCTGGAAGTGCGGCACGAACTCACCGGCCATGATCCCGTGGCGGATCTCGGCCTCGAGCGCGGCGCGCTTGCCGAGCTCGATCTCCATCCCCTCGTTGAACTCGACGCAGCGGTTCTTGCCCGCGCTTTTCGCCTCGTACATCGCAAGGTCCGCGCGGCGCAGCAGCCAGCGCAGCTCGCGCGAGGCGCCGTGCAATTGCGCGATACCGATCGAGGCGCCGACCGCGGCGACCTTGTCGCGCAACTGGACCGGGCGGGCGAGCTCGCCGAGCAGCTTCTCCGCGAGCTGGCGCGGGCGCCTGCCGCGGGCCCGCGCTCCGCGCAGCAGCACGGCGAACTCGTCGCCGCCGAGGCGCACGCAGCAATCTTCCTTGGAGCAGCAGCCGCGGATCTTCTCGGCGGTCGACATCAGCACGATGTCGCCGGCCTCGTGGCCGTGCAGGTCGTTGATGCCCTTGAACTGGTCGAGGTCGAGCAGCAGCAGCGCGACATCCTTCTCGCCGCTCACCAGCAACTCGCCAGCGACCACGTGGAGGTGGCGGCGGTTGTGGAGCCCGGTGACCTCGTCGAAATACGCGAGGTGGCGGATCTTGAGCTCGGCAGCGTGGCGGTGCGCGAACGATTCCTTGAGCTGCACCGAGCGGCGCCAGGCGAACAGCAGCAGGGCGATGTTGAGCAGGAAGGTGGTGACGAGCTCGTGCGGCAGCCCCCCGCCATCGCCGACGCCCGAGATCAGGCGCGGGACGATCTGCACGGCGGAGACGACGAACACCGCGGTCGCGAACAGCGCCACGCTGGCGGTGATCCAGCGCGCTTCTCCCGAGAACCTAGATTGCGGCAACGCCTCCTGGGCTGATGCGTCCATCGATGTACCCCCCAGTCATCCCGAAAGGCGCTAGCGGGTAAGGTTTGACATCGGATTAACGATAAGGTCGCCGATGCGAGGGGCGCGGCCGGATCGCCGCGCCCCTCGTGGTGCTCAGATGAACATGCCGAGGTTGTCGATCGGCGTCGCCGGTGCCTGGATCGCGATCAGGAAGTCGCCGCTCGCCTGGTAGCCGGTGGTGCCGTTGGCATCGATCATCAGGAACGTCGTTCCGGCAAGGTCGCCGCCGGTGGCGGTGAACACCGCCGCCTGGTTGGCCGCGAGGCCGCCGAACTGGATCTCGAGCATCGAGTCCATCGTCACCGCATCGAGCGTGCCCGACACGGCACCGGCGAAGCTCGTCACGCTGAGGCCGTCGAGCTGGATCTTGTCGACCGCATCGTCGAACCCGACCAGCGTGTCGTAGCCGAAGGCCTTCGACTGGGCGACGGCGTCGTAGAAGAACGTGTCCGCCCCCGCACCGCCGGTGATCTCGTCGCCGCCGAGCCCGCCCCAGAACCAGTCGTCGCCCGCGCCGCCGGCCAGCGTGTCGGCCTGCGTGCCGCCGAACATCTTGAAGCTGCCGTCGGTCTCGCCGCTGCCGTCGAGAGCCAGCGCCGTCTCGACCTTCGACCCCCAGACGGTCAGCGTCTCCCCCGCGCCGACGAGCGTGTCGTCGAACGTGAGGTCGTACGTGCCGAGGTCGCTCGGGATGCCCTTCAGCAGCGCGATGACGTCGATGTTCTGGATCGCCGTGCCGTCGAGCGTCAGCGCGTAGTGGCCGTCGAGCGCGAGCTGGTCGTTGGCCCCGGTGCCGCCGTCGACCCGGTCGACCGTCGGGTCGAACTTGCCAGGGCCGAAATAGATGCCGTCGTCGCCCGCACCGGTGGTGATCACATCGGTGCCCTTGCCGCCGAACACCAGGAACGCGCCGTCAGTCTCGGCCGAGCCGTCGAACGTGAAGCTGTCGCCCGCTCCGAGGTTGCCGGCGAACACCTTGAGCACGCCGCCGCTGGCGACGTTGGCATCGACCGTGGTCAGGTCGTAGCCATAGCCGGGCAGCATCGCGATGACCTCGACGCCGGTGATGGTCCCCGCGCCGAGCACGAGCGCGTTGGCCCCGGTGTAGTCGCCCTCGAGCCCGATCTGGTCGTTCGTCCCGGCCCCGCCGTCGACCGTGTCCGCCGCGGTGAACGCTGCACCGAAGTAGAACGCGTCGTCGCCGCCGCCGCCGAACACCTCGTCGTTACCACCCTGCTGCAGGTGGAACAGGTTGTCGGTCTCGAGGCCGAAGATCACGTTGACGCCGGCGTCACCCTTGTAGATGTCGCCGACCGAGGCGATCCCGTTCTGGGTGATCGTGACGGTGGCCGTGGTGCCACCGGTGATCGTGTAGCTGAAGCTGTCGCCGACCTCGTAGTTCACCGCGCCCGACGCTTGCGGCACGAGCTCGCTGAACGCGCCGTGCGGATCGTAGCTGAAGGTGCCGTTGGCGTTGACCTTGAGCAAGGCACCCGAGGCCAGCGTGATCGTCGTGCCCACCAGCGCGGCGTTGCCGTTGACCTGGGTGACCTGGAGCGGCCCGCCGTCGGGATTTGCATCCTCGCCGTAGCCGTTGTCGACGAACAGGTTGCCGCCCGAGAGGTCGTTCTCGACGAAGCTGAAATCGTCGTTGCTCGCGTAGGGGGGCGAGAAGACTTCGGTCACGTCGACCGTCGCGACGACGGGATCGGCGGTGTCCCCGTCACCGTCGGTGAAGGTGAAGGTGACCTCGCGCTGGAGATTGCCCGGTGACGTCCACAAGTTGCTGTAGCCGACGGCCTGGACGATCGCCTCGACCGCCTGCAGCGTGGCATCGGCGTTGAAGTTGAACACCAGCGCGCCGCCGCCCCCGCCGCCGCCGGCGATGCTGCCGATCATCGTGCCGTTGTAGTAGAGATCGACCTCGTCGATGAAGAACGCGCCGGAAGCGAGGCTCAGCGCGAGCGCGTCCTCGGGATCGGCGTTGGCCGTGAACTCGACGGTCAGCACGCCGCCCGCGAGGGTCGAGGTGTTGGGGTCGATCACGGTCGCCGCCGGGGCGATCAGGATCAGCGGATCGCCTTCGGTGTAGCTGATCGCGTTCGAGGTGCCCGCGGCCACCCCGTTGAGATCGACCACCGGCTGCCCGTTGATGACTTCGACCGTGGTGCTGAAGACCAGCGTGTCGGCCCCGCCGCCGGCGGTTCCGTCGCCGTCGACCAGCGTCCAGCCGACGGTCCGGGTGCCCGGCAGCGGATCGCCACCGCCGGTGTTGGCATAGGTGACCGCGCGCGTCAGCGCCTCGACCGCCTGCGTCGTCGCGCTCGCATTGAACGCGACCTGCAGCGGTGCGCCGGCCGATCCGCCGGCGATCGTGCCGATGGTCACGCCTTCGTACGTCAGGTCGGTGCCGGAAACGCCGATCTGGCCCGCGCCGGTGCCCTGGTTGACGATCCCGAGCACGTCTTGCGCGGCATCGCCGCCCGCGGTGATCGCCAGCGTCAGGCTGCCGCCGTCGAAGTCGGCGCTGTCGACATCGGACACGACCGCGTTGGCCGCGTTGTCGAGCAAGACCGCGCCGCTGCCTTCGGTCCAGTTCACGGTGTCGCCGGCGAGGTTGGTCACGGTCGGCGCGTCGTTGAGCGGGGCGACGGTGATGGCCTTGGTCCCGTGCGCCGTGCGCACTGCCAGGTCGAGGTCGTTGTTGAACAACTCGATCCCGTCGCCGGTCACCGAACCGGTGACGAGGTCCATGTCGCCATCGCCGTCGGGGTCGCCGACCGCGATCGCGAAGGCCGGGTAGTAGGTGTCGAAATCGACCGCCGCCTGGAAGCTGCCGTCACCGTTGCCGACGAGGATCGAGAAGGTGTTCGACGGATCGTTGTTGGCGACCGCGATATCGAGCACGCCGTCGCCGTCGAAGTCGGCGGTGACAATCTGGCCGGGGGTTCCGTCGAGGGTGGTGTCGTAGCCGACCGGCGCGGCGAACGTGCCGTCGCCGTTGCCCAGCGCAACGATCACGCCGTTGGTGCCCGGGCCGCCGCTGTTGCTCGAAGCAACGGCGAAATCGAGATTGCCGTCGCCGTCGAAGTCCGCCGTGATCACCTCGAGCAGCGCGCCCGGCGTGCTCAGCCGCTCGGCAGCGGCCTGGAAAGTGCCGTCGCCGTTGCCGAGCAACAGATCGACCGAGCCCGGCTGGACCGGGCCGGGCAGATCGCCGACGTTGGCCACGAGCAGGTCGACCCTGTTGTCGCCGTTGAAGTCGCCCACCGCGATCGTTCCGACCAAGCGCGAGGTCGTGGCGGTGAAGCTCACCGGCTCGAAGCCGCCCGCAGGATCCTGCAGCGCGATGGCAATGCGGCCGTCGTCGTTGTCGGTCGCCGCGAGATCGAGCAGTCCGTCGCCGTTGAAATCACCGGCAACGATATCGAAGGTGCTGCCGAGGTCGGCGAGCGGGATGATGTCGCCGCCCGAAGCGTAGGCGATGTAGCCGGTGCCGGCGCCGCTGACCGCGAAGGCAACGTCGTTGAGGCCGTCGCCGTCGAAGTCTCCGACGGCGAAGCCGGTCGGGGTGCCCGGTTCGTCGAGCGGCAGGATGGCGACCGCCGAGCCGTACACGATCACGGTGTCGCTGAAGCCGAACACGAGGTCCGAGCTGCCGTCGCCGTCGACATCGACCATCTCGATCCACGCGACCGGCAGCGGTATCGGGATCCCGCCGATCTCGGTGAATTCGAGCGTATTGCCCGCGACGCCCCCTGCGGCGTTGATCGCCAGCGTGTCGGCGCCGAAGAAGTCGGGATCGCCCATGTATGTCAGGCTTCCGGGCGCGGCCAGCGTGGCGTTGATCGCATCCTGCGTGCCGGTCACCACGACAAAGCCGGTGCCGTTGCCCACGATGTCGCCGGCGGCAACGCCGCCGGGCACCGCGGTGTCGAGGGCGAGCGTGCCATGGTCGACGCTGAGCCGCACGGTGATCACGTCGCTCGACGGATCGTCGGCCAACCCGTCGATGACCACGCCGGAGAGCGGGATCGGAAGGTCCTCGCTGCCCGACGCGGCGGGTCCGGCATCGATTTCGGCAGCCGGCAGGACCGTGAGATCGACCGTCGAGGTCGTCGATTCGACGCCGCCATTGGCGGTGCCGCCGTTGTCGTTGAACGTGAACTCGACCGTGCGCGAGCTCGCCTCGCTGATGTTGTCGGTGTTCTCGTAGAGGATGCTCGCCATCGCCAGCTCGATCGAGCAGTAGCAGGCGTCGGCGTTGAAGGTGATCACGAGCGGGTCGCCATTGGCGCCACCGCTCCACGAGCCGACGATCTCGCCCTCGTAGAGCACGTCGCTGCCGGACACGGACAGCTCGCCGATGTCGGTCCCGACGCTATCGATGGTCAGCTGGTCGCCGGTCGTGGCACCGTTGATCGTGACCGTCAGCGTCGCGCCGGCGTGGCTGTCGTTGTCGTCGTCGAAATAGGCGTCGGGCGCGAGCAATTGCGGCCCGTCGCCTTCGATCCAGCGCGCCGTCGCATCGTTGCCGGGCCCGAAGTAGTCGAGGTCGACCTCCGGGGCATCGTTGACCGCGTCGATCGTGATCTCCGCCGTGTCGGTGGTCGTGGTCGCGCCGTCGTAGATCGAGATCGTCAGCGTATCGCTCGGCGGCGGATAATCGCCCTCGTAAGTGTACGTGATCGTGCCGACACCGATGTCGTTGAGCAGCGACTCGATCTCGGAAATGGTCCCGATCAGCTGCCACTCGTCGGCGAAGAGCTCGGTCACGTCGACGCCGCTGGTGCCGGTGTCGATATCGAGGACGCCGGTGCCGACCGTCAGGGTCACGGTGACGTCGCCGGTGTTGTCGAAATCGGTGACGTGGATCGTGCCCTTGAGGTCGAGCGGAATCTGCTCGACCGCGCGATAGGCATCCGCGAAGTGCTGGGCGTAGACGCCGTCGCCGCTGCCGTCCTGGAACGGCTCGTGCCAGATCACGACGTGGTCGCCCGCGGGCAGGCCGACCGCCACCGGTGCGGTCACGTCGGCCGAGACATTGACGAGCGTCTCGCCCCCGACCGCGTTGCCCGAGGCATCGTAGTTCTGCGAATAGACGGTGTAGCCGCTGCCGTCGTCATTGTGGGACTGCCAGGTGACGACGAAGCCGCCGCCCGCCAGCGCCGCGACAGAGGGCGCAGTCTGGTCGTCGAGCCTCGTGGTGTTGACCAGCGTCTCGCCGTCGACCGCGTTGCCGGCCGCATCGTAGCGCTGCATCGCGATATCGATGCCGTCGCCGCTCGGCCAGGCGGTCTGCCAGGTGACGATATAGCCGCCGCCCGCCAGTGCCGCGACCGACGGCGCGGACTGCTCGCCGTTGCTTTCGGTGTTGACCGGCATCTCGCCGGTCAGCGCGGCGCCGGTGCCGTCGAACAGCCGCGCATAGATGCCGTAGCCGTCGCCGTCCTGGCCCATCGATTGCCAGGTGACGACGTAGCCACCGCCCGCCAGCGCCGCGACCGAGGGCGCATCCTGCGAGGCTGCGGTGGTGGTGTTGACCTGGGTCTCGCTGCCCTGCGCCACGCCAGCGGCGTTGTAGCGCTGCGAGAACACGCCGAAGCCGTCCGCATCGGACGACTGCCAGGTGACGACGTAGCCGCCGTCGGACAGCGCCGACACCGAGGAGCCGGACTGGTTGAACGCCGTGCCGGTGTTGACCCGCGTTTCGCTGCCCGCGGGGTCGCCCGCCGCGTCGAAGCGCTGCGCGTAGATACCCTCCATGCTCCCGTCCTGGCCGACGGAGGTCCAGGTGACGACATAGCCGCCCCCCGTAAGCGCCGCGACCGAGGGGCTGTGCTGCTGGTCGCCGGTGAAGGTGTTGACTTGCGTCTCGTTGCCGACCGCCGTGCCCGACGCATCGTAGCGCTGGGCGTAGATGCCCCAGCCGCTGCCATCCTGCGCGTAGGATTGCCAGGCAACCACGTAGCCGCCGTCGGCAAGCGACGCCGCGGACGCGCTGCGCTGGTGATCGGCGGTGGTGGTGTTGACCAGCACTTCGGTGCCGTCTGCCACGCCGTCGGGCGCGATGATCGTCGCGGTGGGTTCCGACGAGATGTCGACGGTGACGTTGGCGCTCGCGGTGTCGGCGCCACCGTTGGCGGTGCCGCCGCCGTCGACGAGCTCGAAGGCGATCGTGCGCTGGCTCGTGTCGGGCGTCGATCCGGTGACCTGGAAGTTGACGTTGTCCATCACCGTCTGGATCGCGCAATGGCACGCGTCGGCGTTGAACGTCACGACCAGCGGCGTGCCGTTGGTGCCGCCAGTGAAGGTCGCGACGTCGGTGCCTTCGTAGCTGATCGTGTTGCCCGAAACGGCGATCTCGCCGAGCCCGGTACCGATGCTGTTGATGCGCAGCTGATCGCCGGCAGTGCCGTTGGCGGTGACCTCGACGGTCAGCGTGGCGCCGTCGTAGCTGGTGTTGTCGTCGGTGAACTCGGCGGACGGGGCGAGCGTGACCGGCGTGTCGCCGATGGCATAGGCGGCCACCGCGTCGTTGCCCGGTGCGCCGAAATCGAGGTCGAGCGCCGGCGCGTCGTTCACCGGCTGAACGTCGACGATGAACTTCACGGCCTGATACTCGGCGTTCGGCAGCGGGCCGCCCGGGTCGAGGCCGCTGGCGCCGTTGTCGCTGATCAGCAGCGTGACCTCGACGGGGCCGTAGTAATCGGCGCCGGCATTGAGCGTCACCGCGCCCGGGGCCGAGAGCGTGGCGTTGATCTGCGCCAGCGTGCCGTCGAACGACACGACGACGAGGTCCTGGTCGTTGCCCGACACCGACGTGACCCCGCCCGGCACGCTGTCGCTGACGTGGATCGAGCCGTGGTTCATGATCAGGTTGGCGGTCATGATCGCGTTGCCGCCATCGCCGTCGGCGGCCTGCATGCCGGTGAGCGCGATCGGCAGGCCTTCGTAGCCGACGATCGCCCCGTCTGCCGGGACGGTGACGACGGGCGCGTCGTTGACCGCGGTGACGTTGACCGTGATCGTCTGCGAGGTGCTCTCGGCAAAATCGTCGGTCACCGTGATCGTCAGGTCGCGGCTCGCCGCCGGAGTGTCGCTGGTGGTCTGGTAGGTGAGGTTCTCGATCAGCGCCTCGACCGCTACCGAGGTCGCGTCGGCGTTCAGGGTCACCGTGAGCGCGCTGCCGGGCGCCGAGCTCGCCGTGCCGATGACGGTGCCGCCATACGTCACGTCGGTCCCGCTGAGGCCGATCTCGCCGGGATTGCTGCCGACGTCCTGGATCCAGACGTAATCCCCGGCAAGCACTCCCGTGACGGTGACCGAGCCGCCGTCGAAGTTGTCCTCGAGGTCGCCGAAGCTGACGTCGGCGTCGAGCACGGTCGGCGCATCGTTTTCGAGGAGCAAGAGCGAGGTGTTCAGATCGGTGAGCGTGGGCACGTCGTTTACCCCCCCAATATGGACCGTCACGGTATTAGGCGTCGGGTCGATCGTCACGGGCGTGAACGGCACGCCACCGTCGTCGACCACCTGATAAGTGAAGCTGTCCGCTGCCACGCCCCAGGCGTCCGCTGCCGGTACATAGCGGATAAAGCCGCTCGCGAGCAGTGCCAGATCGATCGGATCGCCCGCACCGAGCGTGTGCCGTCCGACCAGGGTCTCGGGCACGCCGTCCCCGGTGACGTCGACCATGTATCCGCCGGCGTCGACGATGGTGCCGTGAAGCGGCGTGGTGGTGAGCTGGATCCATGCCAGCGCGTCGCCGTCGGCATCGGAGAAGCCGAAATCGGACGCGTGCAAGACATATTCGCTGTCCTCGGTCGCGACGAATGCCACGTCCGCGCCCTGGGGGGGCTCCGGCAATGCGGAGATGTCCACGTTAATCGTGCTGCTGGCGCTGCTGGTGCCGTCGCTGGTGGTGATGGTGACCGTGCGCGTGCCGTTGACGTCGAGCGCCGGGGTGTAGCTTGCGTGGTAGACCGCGAAGTTGACGTCGGCGACCGAGCCGGTGACCGTGACCGAATTGGTGCCGTCGCCGGTCACCACCGCGGTCCCCGAGCCGGTGACCGCGAACGCGCCGTCGCTGGCCGAGAGCGTGGTCGTCACCGTCGCGCTGTCGGCATCGCTGATCCAGCTCGGCGGCGGGTCGATTGCCAGGCCGCCGTTGAGCAGGGCTGCCCCTTCTTCGACCGTGTACACGATCGACGGCATGCCGCTCTGGACCGGCGTGTCGTCGACCGGGGTAACGGTGATCGCGAAGCTCTGGCCGGCGACCGTGCCGCCGCGGCCGTCGCCGACCGAGAAGCCGAAGCTGGCACTCGTCGTCTCGGAGCCGTCGTGAACGTACGTCACGCGGCCGTTGGCGATGTCGTCCTGGGTGAAGGTGTCGCTGACGCCGAGCGTCGTTCCGCTGAGCTGAAGGACGCCGTTGGTCGCCAGCGAGGTGACGACGTAGGTGATCGCCGTGTCGGCCTGCTCCGCGTCGTCGTAATCGAGCGCCGCGGCAGAGATCGTGACGGTGCCACCTTCGCCCACCGTGACCCCGGCATTCGCGCCTTCGATCGGTGGGGTGTTGGGGCCGGTCACGTCGACGTCCACCTGGCCCGTCGCGGTCCCGCCCTCGCCGTCGCTGATCGTGTAGCTGAACGTGGCAGTGCCGAGGAACGCGGCGGTCGAAGTGAAGGTGACGGTGCCGTCGGGATTGAGCACCGCGGTGCCGCCGGTGCCGCTGGTCACCCCGACGATCGCGAGCGTGCCGAAAGCGTGGGTGTCGTTGCCGAGCAGGTCGGCAGGGGCGAAAGTCTCCGCGACGCCGGTCTCGGCGGTCAGGCTGTCGGTATTGGCAACCGGATCGCCACCGCTCAGCGCATTGTGGAGGACGCGGGTCTCGATGTCCCAGCCGTTGGGATCGTCGCTGCCGATGTTCTTGCCGTCGTACCACGCGACCGCGAGCCCGCCGTCGGACAGCGCGACGATCGTCGGCACCTTCTGCGCCCAGCCGGTGTCGTAGTTGACGACGAACTCGGCGCCGACCTTGTTGCCGCTGCCGTCGAACTGCTGGGCGCGGATGTCGCCCATCATATATTCGCTGCGGTCCTCGAACACGAGCATGAAGCCGCCGCCTGGCAGCGCGGCCACGCGCGGCGCGTCCTGGTCGTAGGTGATCGTCGTGTTCATCAGGAACTCGCCGGTCAGCGCGGTGCCCGACGAATTGTACAGCCGGCCCTTGATGCCGCCGTTGCTGTTGTCGCCGCCGACGAGGCTGAGGTCCCACCAGGTGAACAGCACGTCGCCGTTGGCGAGCACGGTCGCGGTCGGCTTGAGCTGGTTCATGCCCGAGTTGACGTTGACCTGGAACTCGCCGCCGATGAACGCGCCGGTGTTGTCGAAGAACTGCGCACGGATCACGCCGCTGCTCTGCGCGTCGGTCCACACCGCGACGAAGCCGGTCGCCGTGGTCGAGATCGCCGGATCGCCTTGCGCGCCGAGCATCTGGGTGTTGAGCGTGAATTCGCTGCCGACCTTGGCGCCGGTCGCGTCGATCAGCTGGCCGCGCACGCCGATCAGCGGGTTCGTCCCGCTGGTGCCGGTGTCGCCCGCGGCGTCCTGCCAGGCGACGAGGAAGTTGCCCGAGTTGAGCAGCGTCACTTCGGGAATCGTGGCCGCACCGGTACCGTCGTCGATTCGGATCTCGCCGCCGACTTTGGCGCCGCTGGCGTCGTAGAACTGGCCGCGGATCGCCGAGGGGGTGACGCCGCTGTCCTGCCACACGACGAGGAAGCCGCCGTCCGCGGTCCCGACGATCGACGAGGCGGTCTGGTTGCCCGCGGTGGTGGTGTTGACGAGGAACTCGCCGCCGACCTTGGCGCCGCTGTTGTCGAAGCGCTGGCCGTGGATCCCCTGGCCGGTCGCGTCGCCAGCCGTCAGGCTGCCGTCGGTCCAGGTGATGACGTAGCCGCCGCCCGAGAGCGCGGCCATCGCCTGGAGCGACTGGTCGGCGTTCCTGGTTGCGTTGACCTCGATGTCGTTGCCGGCGTGCCAGCGGACCTCGTTGGCGACGTCGCTCACGCCGATGGTGAAGACTTCCTGGTAGCTGTGGCCTTCGCCGTCATCGACCAGCACGGTGATCGTGGCGCTGGTCGCGTTCTCGAAGTCGAGCTTGGCGTTGTCGGCGACGACCAGCCTGTCGCCCTTGACGCCGAACGCGCCGCCGGTCGAATCCGCAACGATCGTGTAAGTGAGGTCGCGCACGGTCGTGATCGGGCCATCGGCGCTGAGCACGCCGACGACGCTGTTCTCCGGCGCGGTCTCGCTGACGGTCGTGCCCGACAGCGCGATGTCGCTGATCGTGCCGTCGGACGGCGCGAAGACCTGGTTGACGATGCCGTAGCCGGTGTTGTCGTAGACCGCGCTGGCGTCGACCCAGGCGACCGCGAAGCCGCCGTTCGAGAGCCCCGTCACGTGCGACTGCCACTGGTTCTGCGCGGTCGTCGTGTTGACCAGGAACTCGATGCCGTCCTTGGTCCCGTCGGCGTTGAACACCTGGCCCTTGATCGCCTTCGAGCCGCTGTCCTGGGTGTCGCCGCCGAAGCCGCTGCGGTCGGTGAAGGTGATGATGAAGCCGCCGGACTCGAGCGCGCTGACCGCCGGCTCTTCCTGGATGTAGTGCGGGTAGGTGTTGACGAGGATCTCGCCGCCGACCTTGGCGCCGGTGTTGTCGAACACTTGCGCCTTGACCGAGTTCACCGCCGCGTCGCCGCCGAGCAGGCTGTAGTCGACCCAGGTCGCGACGAAGCCGCCATCCTTGAGCGCGGTGACCGAGGGATTGCCCTGGTTCTGGGTCGAGGTCGTGTTGATCGCGAACTCGCCGGTGACTGCGGCGCCCGTCGCATCGAGGATGCGCCCGCGCACGCTCGTGCCCGAGCCGTCGGCGCCGCCGACATCCTGCCAGGTGACGACGATGTTGCCGTTGGACAGCGCGGCCGCGACACCGAGGCTCTGGGTGTTGGTGGTGAAGGTGTTGACCTGGATCTCCGACCCGCCGACGCCGGCGGCGTTGAAGATGCGCACCATGACGTCGCCCGAGGTCGTGTTGCTGTCGCCCCACACCGCGATGAAGCCGCCGCCCGGAAGCCCGGCGACGCTCGACAGCGTCTGGTTGCCCGCAGCAGTGGCGTTAGCGCTGAACTCGCTGCCGACCTTGACGCCGGTCGCGTCGAACATCTGCAGACGGATGCCGGTGTTGCCGGCCCCGTCGCCGATGCTGTCGGTGAAGCTGACCACGAATCCGCCGCCCTCGAGCGCGGCGACGAACGGCTGGAACTGGTTGCCCGACGCGGCCGAGTTGACCAGGAACTCGCCGCCGACCGGGTTGCCGCTGTTGTCGAAGACCTGGCCGCGGCTCTCATAGTTGCCGGTGACGTTCTGGTCGGTCCAGACGACGACGTAGCCGCCGCCCTCGAGCCCGATCATCTTCGGCTCGACCTCGTTGCCCGGCTTGGTGGTATTGACGAGCCGCTCACCGGAAACTCGAGCGTACAGATCGGCCATTCTTCACTCCCAAAAACAGTAGCGCCAAGCGCCGTCGCGGCATGGACGGCGGGCAGTCGGTCGTTTGCTGATTCGTCCGCACGCCCCCGTCAGATGGCGCGCGTCCGCACAGGCTCTCCGGCGAGGAGTAGGCATTTGACAGCGCCGCCCCCCGCCTGGACGCGCGCTGACGGCAATGTGCGGTGTCATCCCCCCGTTCGAGACGAACGCCGAAAGCAAGTGTTTGCACGGAACTGGTGAAAAGGGAAACCACCCGTTCGCGGTTGCGCGCAAAAGTCGTCGCGCGGGCGCTGTTCCCTTTTTTCGCCGGGGAGCCCATCGTGCCGCGCATGACCGAGACACGCCTCGAGAGCGATTCCATGGGCCCGATCGCGGTGCCCGCCGACCGGCTGTGGGGGGCGCAGACGCAGCGCAGCCTCGAGAACTTCCGCATCGGCGGCGAGCGGATGCCGCTGCCGCTG